>JBBQNC010000269.1:0-5144 GCA_038329555.1 Thermoanaerobaculia bacterium | reverse complement strand
TCGCACCACGCGAGAAGGAGGCCGTCGGGACCGCCGATCTCGAGGATCCGGCATTCGCACTCGAAGCAGATCTCTCCAACGCACCGGCCGCACTGGGAGTAGCGGTCCGGCACGGGAAACGACCCGGACGCCCGGAGAACGGCGGGCGCGGGCCATCCCCGCCGCTCGCGGCCGGCCGGCTTCCTCTCCGCGTCCTTCTCGCCCTTCTCGCCCTTCTCGGTCGCCATCTCGGCCTCCGTCAGCCCTTCACGCAGACGAGCTGCTTCAACTGTGCCACGACCGCGACGAGATCGCTCGATTTTTCGATCACCTCTTCGATCGGTTTGTACGCCGACGGGATCTCGTCGACGACGCCGGCGTCCTTCCGGCACTCGATCCCCGCCGTCTGACTCTCGAGATCTTCGCGCGAGAAGCGGCGCTTCGCCTCGCCGCGGGACATCGCGCGGCCGGCGCCGTGCGGGGCGCTCTCGAAGGATTCGTGGTTGCCGAGTCCGCGGACCACGTAAGAGGACGATCCCATCGAGCCCGGAATGATTCCGAGCTCGCCCTCTCCGGCTCGGATCGCCCCCTTCCGCGTCACGAGAACCTCTTCCCCGAAGTGGACTTCGTCTGCGACGTAGTTGTGGTGGCAGTCCACGGCCATCGTGATCCCGAGGTGGGAAACGTCCCCCTCGAGCCCGAGCGCGAACGCCAGCTGCCGCAGAACGCGATCCATCATGATGTCCCGGTTGCGGCGGGCGTAATCCTGGCACCACTCGAGGTCGGACCGATACTCCGCGAACTCGCGCGTCCCGGCCAGAAAATAGGCGAGATCCGGATCCGGGAGGCTCTGCGAAAGCTCCTTCATCGCTCCTTTCGCGCGGCCGATGTGCGCCTCGGCCACGGTCTTCCCGACGTTGCGGCTTCCCGAGTGCAGGAGCACCCAGATCCTGCCGTCGTCGCGGTCGACGCAAATCTCGATGAAGTGATTCCCCCCGCCGAGCGTTCCCAGCTGATGGAGGGCCCGGGAGGCGACCGCGCCGCTGGCCGCCCGAGGCCGCTCGCGGCTCCTCATCCACTCCGAGGCCGATTCGGATGGCTCGCGACGGCTTTCGCGGCCGACCGGAATCTCCCGCTCGATCGAGGCGCGCAGCTTCTTGAGCGCGGCGGAGTCGAGCCGGTCTGCCGGAATCGACGTCTTGCGGGCCGACATCCCGCAACCGATGTCGACGCCGACCGCCGCCGGGCAGATCGCTCCCTTCATGGCGATCACGCTGCCGACGGTGGCACCCTTGCCGAGATGCACGTCAGGCATCGCCGCCACGTGCCGGAACACGAAGGGAAGGGCGGCCGTGTTCTTCAGCTGCGCCATCGCTTCCGGCTCGATCTGGTCGGTCCAGACCTTCACGGGCACGCGCGCGTTCAAGACGGTTTCGATCGGCATGGCGAAGGATTTCCTGATCGGTATTCTGCGGCCGGAAGCGCGTGAGCGGCTGCCCGGCCTCCGGAACGAGAACGCAAAGCCGATACCGTCTCTTCCGATGCCTGCTCGGCGCCGGCCGATCTGGCTGGCGGCCTCGCTCGTAGTATCCGGCTGCACCGGGGCGAAGGCGTAACGCCGTCAGCGGCGGCGGACGACCATCTTCAGACCGTGGCGCGGCCGCAGGGTGATCGCGGGCCATGGCACGGCGCTCTCACCCGGCACCGGCTCGAGGTGGAAGCGCTCGAGCAGGATCGCGAGCAGTAGCGCCGCCTCCATCATCCCGAACCGGGCGCCGATGCACACACGCGGGCCGCCCCCGAAGGGGAAATACGCGAACCTCGGCAGCCTCCCCGCGAGCCCGTCCTCCCACCGCTCGGGACGGAATGTCTCCGGGTCGTCGAAGAAGCGGGCGTCTCGCTGCGTCACCCACGGGCTGACCAGGATCGAGGTGCCGGCAGGAATGCGAAATCCGCCGATCTCGCAGTCTGAGGATGCGAACCGCGAGAAGCCCCACGCGCTCGGATAGAGGCGGAGGGCCTCGTGAAGCACGCAGTCGAGGTACCGCAACCGCCGCAGGTCGGAAATCGCCGCAGGCCGGCCGCCCAGGACCGTCTCGAGCTCGCTCACGAGGCGGCGCTCGACCTCCGGGCTCGTCGACAGCAGGTAGGAGGTCCAGGTGAGTGCGAGCGCGGTCGTGTCGTGCCCGGCGAGAAAGATCGTAGCGACCTCGTCCCGGACGTCGTCCTCGCTCTCGAGCGCGCCGGCTCCTTCCGTCGCGCCGAGCCAGCGGCCGAGCAGGTCATCGCGCTCGGATCCCCCGATCCGGCGGCCGCGGATGACGCTCCGGACGGCGCGGTCGAATCGCTTCATGCCCCGACGGAACCGCAATTTCCCGGGCGTCGGCACCTGCCCGGGCAGCCAGACCGGGCGCCGGAGCCTCGCCACGTGCTCTTCCATCGCGACCTCGACCGCGCGGCCGAGCTCGTCGAGAAGATCCCCGACGTCCGTTCCCATGAACACGTCGCCGATGACGCCGACCGCCAGGGCGGTCATGTCGCGGTGGATGTCCCGCACCTCACCGTCCTTCCAGTCCGCCAGGAACGCCCGCGCGCGGACGTCGACGATTCCGGCGTACTCGGCCATGCGGTCCGCCGCGAAGTACGGCCTCGCGAGGCGTCGCCGCCGCTCCCATTGTTCCCCGTCCGCGCTCAGGAGACCGCCGCCAACCAGGGTTTGAAGAACTCCTTCGGGATCCTGATCGAGGGCCTTGGGAAAGCTCTTCGCGTCCGACACGAGAACGCGCTCGATCGAGGACGGATGCGTCACGAGACACACGCGCTGATGCCCGAGCCGGTACGCCACGACGTCGCCGTACTCCCGGGAGCAGCGCCTGAGAAAGCCGAGCGTGTCTTCCGCGTATTCGCGGAGACTACCCCCGAGCTCGCGGCCGGCGGGTCCGGGAGGGGAACCGGTCATCAGAATTCGAATCGCTCCGCGGAGCGCCGGCCGAGAGACGACGCGCCCCGCAGAAGCCGTTTTCCGAGGATGAGCCAGCGCTCGGGCAGGTGGGATCTCGCCGGAAGGTGAAACGCCCCCTCGCCTCCCCGGAGCCCATCGAGGAAAAGGGTCGCGCGATCGCGGTTGCCGAGGTAACGGCTCGAAGACGCCACGCAGGATGCCAGGTCGAAGTCGGGCGCCGCCGTCTCCTCGAACCGCGACAGGAACCGGTCGCCGGAGTCGGCCGCTCCGCGACTTCCCGCCCCGGCGAACACCCGGTGCTCGCGAGGCAGCTCGGAGAGGGCCCGCTCGAGCGACGCGTTCCAGGCCGGGGGCATGTGCACCGCCTCCACCCGGGCCATCGCCGCGTCCCCGTCGCGTTCCCGGAGCTCCACGCTCGCGATCAGGGCGTCCGCGCGGCGTTCGTATTCGGGGATCGTCGCGCCATGTCCCCCGCCCGCGGAGAAGGCCGGGTCGTCGGCGGAGGAAAAGAGCGGGTGGCTCGCCTGCCGGAGACCGACGACGGGCGTGCCCGCGGCGGCCGCTTCGAGCGCTCCGGTCAGAGACGTGGCCGGGATCGGATCGAGGTAGAGGTCGGCGGCGGACTGGAAATCGGCGATGTCGGCGCGGGGGCCGTAGACCCGCACTCGCCCGGGAGCGAGGCGATCCACCGCCGCCTGCCACCGCCCGACCTCGCCCAGGCCGACGGCCAGGAGGATCGCGCCCTTCCGCCGCCCGAGAATCCGCGCGGCGACCCGAAAGAAGTCGAAGTCTCCGAAGGGAACGAACTTGAAGTCCTTTCCGCTCGTGAGGAGGACGGTCGCGTCGTCGGGAAGCTGGAGCGCCCGACGCGCGGCCGGCCTCGGCCGGGGCGTCCCGCGGGCCAGGGGAATCGGGAGAATCACCGACCGGGCGATTCCCCGCCGCTCGAGAGAGAGGCGGCGACCGCTCTCCCGCATGTCGGCGACGACGTCCGCCACGCGGGTCCCGAGCCAGAACGTCGCGTCGGAGTGGTTGAAGAGCAGCACCGGTGGTCCCCCGTCGACGCCGAATGCGAGAGAGGGCACGACATCGTAGGGATGGCCGTGAAGGACGACGACGTCGGCCCAGTCGCGCGCGAGGGCGCGAAGCCGGGCGGCCCTCCACAGGAGGTCGCGAGGCGGCAGGGCGAGCGATTCGTAGAAACCGCCCGCGGCGTCGATCGCCCGGGTGAGCCAGGCGGGGAGCGACTCCGTCTGGGCCGTCGCAACGAGAGCATGCACGGAGGCGCCGTCGTTGCGCACCCAGCGCTCGACGGCCCGAGTATGGCCTCCCACCGGCAGGGCGCGGGTCAGGACGTGGAGGGTCCGACGCCGACCCGAGAGATCCGGACGCCGCATGGAGGTCGAGGTGGAGGCCGCTCCGGACCGCGACTCCCCGACGGTCTCCACGGTTTCCGCCATGGCGGAGAGAAGCGACTCGAGAGCGTCGCTCGCGTAGAGTCCCGTGTGGCGATAGGTCGCGAAGTGGGCGGCGATCTGCGACCACACGGCGGCCTCCATCCGGGCGCCGCGTGCGAAGAGCCGCGCCGCGCGTTCCACGGTCGCATCGAACCGCAAGCGCGACGCTTCGAGAAAACGCGACGCCTCGCTCCGCTCGACGTTCGCCCCATCCACGAGACCCGTCTCGCGGTGGGGTTCCCGGAGGTCTCGGAGCTCGGCCATTGCACCTCCGTGAGTCAGTCGGCTCCCGCGGTCAGCGGGAGGAGCGAGACATCTTTTCGATCCGCGACCACTCCGCGTCGGACACCGGCATGACCGAGAGCCGCCCGATCCGCACCAGCGGGAAATCGCGGAAGGAGGGGTCCGCCTTGACGGCGGCGAGCGTCACGGGCCGCGGGAGCTTCTCGACGGGCAGCACGTCCACCGCGACGAGCTTTCCGCCGGGATCCGCCGGATCGGGATAGGCGTTGCCGCCCGCCCGGGCGACTCCCACGATCGCCTTCTCCTTGCCCGTGTGGTAGAAAAAAATGCGATCGCCCTTCTTCACGGCGCGCAGGTGCTTCTGGGCGACGGGGTTGCGCACGCCGGACCAGACCGTCTTCCCGTCCCGTACGAGGTCCTCGTACGAGTAGTCGGTCGATTCTTCCTTGAAGAGCCAGATCATGAGGCTCGTCTCTCCTTACGCCCGGCGGAGGTCATCGTCT
>JBBQNC010000268.1:0-5170 GCA_038329555.1 Thermoanaerobaculia bacterium | reverse complement strand
TGTCCTGCTTCGTGCAGTACGCCCCGTACCACCTGAAGGAGGGGAACTGGGACGACCAGCGCGAGGCCTTCGGCGACGCCGTCATCGACGCGCTCGCGGTGCACGCTCCGAACATCCGCGAACGGATCCTCCACCGGCAGGTTCTGACGCCGCTCGACATCGAGCGCGTCTTCGGCCTGACGGAGGGCAACATCTTTCAAGGCGAGCTGACTCTCGAGCAGCTGTTCTTCCTGCGCCCCGCGCCGGGCTGGGCGCAGTACCGCACGCCGATCCGCGGGCTCTACATGTGCGGCTCGGCGACCCACCCGGGGGGCGGGATCATGGGAGCGCCCGGTAAGAACGCGGCGGGCGTCCTGCTCACCGACCTCAAGAGGCGGCGCGCATGACCGCGCCGCGGGACGTGGTCGTGATCGGCGCGGGTCCGAACGGCCTCGTCGCCGCCGCGATGCTGGCGAAGGCGGGCTTCCGGCCGCTCGTCCTCGAGCGCCGGCCGATCGTCGGCGGCACCGCGGTCACCGAGGAGATCCATCCCGGTTTTCGAGCCTCGATGATCGCCCAGTCGGCCGGTTCCCTGCCGCCGGCGATCACCCGCGCGCTCGACCTGCCCCGCCACGGCTTCGAAACGATCCGCCCGGGAGTCCGCATGTTCGCGCCGACGGCCGACGGCCGCGCCGTGATGCTGCACCACGATCCGGCGCACACGGCTTCGGGGCTCGCCGTCTTCTCGAGGAAGGACGCGGAGAGATTTCCGCAGTTTCACGCGAGCCTCTCGCGGATCGGGTCCCTGCTCGCGCCGCTGCTGTCGATGACGCCGCCGCGGATCGACCGGCCGGGCGGGGGCGACGCCTTCCGGTTCCTCAAGCTCGGACGGTCGTTTCGCGCCCTCCCGAAGAGGGACGCGTGGCGTCTGCTGCGGTGGGGGCCGATGGCGGTCGCGGACTTCGCGGGCGAGTGGTTCGAGTCCGAGCCCTTGCGGGCCGTGATCGCGGGGCGCGGAATCTCCGGGGCCTTCGCGGGGCCCTGGTCCGCGGGCACCACGGCCCATCTCCTGCTCGCCGCCGCGGCCGACCCCCATTCGGGGGGGCCCGACGGGTTCGTGCGGGGCGGCATGGGACGGTTCAGCGAGGCGCTCGCCGCCTCCGCGCGGTCGTCGGGCGCGGAGATCCGCACCGGCGCCGAGGTCGCGTCGATCCGCGTGAAAAACAGCGCCGCCGCCGGGGTGGTGCTCGCGGACGGCGAGGAGATCGAAGCCGGCGCGGTCGTGTCGAGCGCCGACCCGAAGAGCACCTTCCTCCGCCTGGTCGATCCGGGCGAGCAGGATCCCGAGTTCCTGGCGAACGTGTCGAACTATCGGTCCACCGGGACCGTGGCCATGGTGCACTTCGCGCTCTCGGGTCTTCCCGAGTTTCGCGCCCTCGCCGGTTCCGATGCCAAAGCGGCGCTCTCGGGGAGGATCCACATCGGCACGGAGATCGACGAGCTGGAACGGGCGTTCGATGCGGCGAAGTATGGAGACTTTTCGTCCCGCCCCTACTGCGAGGCGACGATCCCCTCGCTCACCGACCCGTCTCTCGCGCCGGCCGGCTCCCACGTGATGTCCGTTCGCGCCCAATACGCGCCCTACACGTTGAAGAACGGAACCTGGGCGGAGCGGCGCGAGGACTTCGTCCGCGCGGTCATCCAGATCATCTCGGAACACGCTCCGAAATTCGCCGACTGCATCCTCGCGACGCGCGTGCTGACGCCGCGCGATCTGGAGGAAACCTACGGGCTCGCCGGGGGTCACATCTTCCACGGAGAGCATTCGCTCGATCAGCTCTTCACAATGCGCCCGCTTCTCGGGTGGGCGCGCTACAGGACTCCGATCGCGGGCTTGTATCTGTGCGGTTCCGGCACACATCCGGGGGGCGGGATCCCGGGAGCGTCGGGTGCGAACGCTTCGCACGAAATCGCGCGCGATCTGCGGCGCGCCGCTCGCCGGCGCTGAGCGATCGAGCGGCCGCGAGCCGCCGGCGCGAAACCGAGTCCCGCCGTCTCGCTTCGCCTTGACAGGACGTCCCCGCGAGGCATAGCGTCGCGGACAACGGTCATCCGAACAACGGAGGTGGGAATGCGCTTCGTCCGTTTCACCGCTCTCCTCGGGGCGTCGCTCCTTCTGGCCGGTTCCTCGCTCCTCGCCGACGCCGCGACGGCCACCCTGGCCGGCACGGTCCGGGATGAGTCCGGCGGCGTCCTTCCGGGGGCAGGCATCACGGCCACCAACCAGCAACAGGGGACGTCGACGACTGCCGTGAGCGACGCGCGCGGCGAGTATCGGATCCCCCTCCTGCGGCCCGACGCGTACACGGTGACCGCCGAGCTTTCGGGCTTTCGAAAGGAATCCAAGAGCGACGTGCGGCTCCTGGTCGGCAGCACGGGGCGTGTCGATTTCCAGCTGAGGCTGTCCGGCGTCACGGAGGTCGTCTCGGCCACCGCCGAGGCGCCGCTCGTCGACACGACCACGGCCCAGGTCGGAATCAACATCACCCCGAAGCAGATCGAGGCGCTTCCGCTCTCGACGCGCAACTACCTGGAGCTCGCGCTTCTGGCCCCGGGCGTTTCGTTCGCCCGGGACGGAAACTCTCCGCTCGCCTTCGGCGCGCAGGAGGGGCGGGCGATCAACGTCCAGGTGGACGGCGTCGACAACAACGACGAATCGGTCGGCGGCCAGCAAACGGACATCAACCAGGACACCGTCCAGGAGTTCCAGGTCCTGTCGTCGCAGTTCACCGCGGAATACGGAAAGGCGTCGGGCGGGGTGATCAACGTGATCACCAAGTCCGGGACGAACACCGTGCACGGTTCCGCCTACTACTACTACCGGCGCGATTCCCTCGACGCGAAGGACTTCTTCGCGGCCGAGCAGCCTCCCCTGTCGAAGGACAACTACGGGGCGACACTGGGCGGACCCATCGTGAAGAACTCGACCTTCTTCTTCGTGTCCGGCGACTACAACAAGCGGCTTCAGGCCGTTTCCGTGGATACCGGCGGCGCGCGGCCGGATCTCGACGGCACCTTCCCGCTGCCGAACAAGCAGACGCTCGCCTCCGTGAAGATCGACCATCAGTTCTCCGAGGCCAACCATCTGTCGGTCGGATACCACCTGGACAACACGCGCCAGGAGAATCTCGGCGTCGGCGGGCTGTACGCGCTCTCCTACGGGTACGCCCGCAAGAAGGACTCGTGGGGCGCGAATGCCTCCTTCAACAGCGTGTTCTCGAACAAGTCGTACAACGAGTTCCGCGCCGGCTACCTCTACAACAAGACAGACTACGTCGCGAACTCGAACGTCGTGAGCAGCCACCATCCCGACTTCTACGTCGGGCAGAACTACTTCATGCCGCAGGGGGGCACCGACAAGAAGTACCAGCTCCTCGACAACTTCACGAGCTATCTCGACTGGATGGGCGAGCACCAGGTCAAGGCGGGCCTCTCCTACGCGCACTGGCACGAGGAGGCTCGGTTCGCCCTGACCTCCGGCGGCTCGATCTTCTACAACACCGACGACGACAGCGATCCCTACCTGTACCTGAAGGGATTCGGGGACCCCACCGCGAGTCCGACGGTCAAGTTCTATGCGGCGTTCCTTCAGGACCAGTGGAAGCTGAAGACGCTGACTTTGAACCTCGGTGTCCGTTACGACTACCAGCCCGGCCAGGCCAACGCGGACTTCCGCAGCGCCTACCCGTTCATCATTACGGCCAAGGAGGACCGGTCGCAGTGGTCGCCGCGTTTCGGTTTCGCGTGGGATCCGGGAGGGGCCGGAAAGTCCGTCGTGCGGGGCGGCGCGGGGATCTTCTATTACCAGCTCTACAACAACCTCGCGCTCGACCAGGACATCTTCAACGGAACCACGTACAGGATCGCTGGGTTCGACTGCTCGGTGGATGTCTCGCTCTGCGACCCCGCCCACCTGCCAGACCCGACGCAGGGGGAAGTGTCTCCGCCCCTGATCCGCACGCTCGCGCCGAACATCAAGGTCCCCTACACGATCCAGTACTCCCTCGGGTACCAGCAGCAGCTCGGCCAGACCTGGTCGGTCGGCCTGGATCTCCTCTGGATCCGCGGGCTCCACGAGCTCTACGAGAGGGACCTGAACGTCGATCCGGTCATCCATCCCGAGGTCGGACGGATCCGTGAGATCAATTCCGACGCCTCGTCCGACTACAAGGCCCTGGAGGTCACCGTCCAGCGCCGCCTCGCGAAGAATTTCGTCATGCAGATGGCATACACGTATTCCAAGGCGGTCAACGAGACGGACGGGTTCTATCTCCCGATCCCCGATTCTTCCAAGCCGATCTCCTTCCAGCGCGGGCCGGCGGTCTCGGATCAGCGGCACCGGCTGGTGTTGAACGCCACCTACAACCTGCCGTGGGGCTTCAACGTCGGCGGGATCTGGAAGGTGGGATCCGGCCAGCCGTGGGATGCGCAGATCACCGGCGGCGACACGAACGGCGACGGCGCCCGCCATGACCGCCTGCCGGGCGACTCGCGCAACAACCAGCTGTCCAACACGTATTCGCGCATCGACCTGCGCCTCTCCAAGACGTTCAATTTCGGTCCGGTCGGGGTCACGCTGATCGCGGAGGCATTCAATCTTCTAAATCGCAAAAACTACGAACCGGCCGAGCCCGGGTTCGGGGGCGGCTACACCAACAATCGTTGTTCGAGCGCCGACGTCACCCCCTCCGGCCAGTGCGTCGACCCGAACCCGGATTTCGGCAAGCCGGGAGCGCCAACGTTCCCCGACAACTTCTCGCAGCGCGAGATCCAGCTCGCAGCCCGCATCTCGTTCTAGCAGGCTTCTGAAGAGCACCGCGCCGCCCGGCCCGGCGGCGCGGACGCTCCTTCTGGGCGCCGCGCTCGCGATCAGCGTCGCCGCCTGCCGGCGGCAGCCGGCCCCCGAGTCGGGGCGCGTCCCGGCGCTTTCCGGCGTGCTGGTCGTCACGATCGACACGCTGCGCGCCGACCGCGTGGGCGCCTACGGGTCGACGGCCGGCGCCACGCCTGCGCTCGACGCGTTTGCCCGCGAGGGAATCGTCTTCGAGAACGCGATCACTCCGGCGCCGCTCACCCTTCCCGCGCACGCGTCGCTCTTCTCCGGCCTCTTTCCGTTTCGCAACGGCGTGCG
>JBBQNC010000267.1:0-5188 GCA_038329555.1 Thermoanaerobaculia bacterium | reverse complement strand
GAGAAGGGTGAGGCCGAGGGCGAGAATCCAGGAGAATCGCGGGTGAGCGGATCTCATCGGCATGACGAGTTCCTCCTTTCGCCATTACTTGTCGCAGGCGGTCTTTCCCGTCGGGCGCTTCACGGCCTCAGGGACCGGCTGACACCGCTCGCAGGCGAACATCTTCCGGCCCGAAAGGGGGAACATGCGAATCGGCGCGGCGCAGCGGCGGCAGACCTCGCGCCTGTAGACGTAGAACGCGTCGCGCGATCCGCGCCCCGAGCGGCGGTGCGGCGTCTCACCGGGCTCGACGGTCGCGATCCGCCCCTGCGCGAGTCCCCGCCGCATGATCCGGACGATCGTCTCCCAGAGACGGAGCCACTCGCGCCGGTCGATCGCGCTCGTGGGCCGCAGCGGATGGATTCTGGTCAGGAACAGCGCCTCGTTTCGATAGATGTTGCCGACCCCGGCGACGACGCGCTGGTCGAGAAGCGCATCGCCGATCGGGCGGTCTCTTGCACGGAGTGCCGCCCAGACGCGCTCGGGATCGGCGTCCTCACGGAGCGGATCGGGGCCGAGCCGTGAGAGCAGGTTACGGCGCTGCGCGGCAGTGATCATCTCGCAGGCGGGAGCACCGACGAGGTCGATTGTGACGGCGGGACGCGCCGCGGTGGCTCTCGTCTCTAGCCGCATCCGAACGGTCGAACGGGGCTCGGGCGGGTCGCCCTCGAATCGCGTGAACCGTCCGAACATTCCAAGATGAACGTGGACGATGAAGCGGCCCGCCCAGAAATGAAAGAGATGCTTCCCGTGGGCGTCGGACCGCAGAAATCGCCGCCCGTCGAGGATCTGCGCCTCCTTTTCGAAGCGGCCTTGCGGAGACCGCACGGCGACGCGGCGCCCGCGGAGGTCCTTCGCGTGCTGGCGGGCGTATCGGTGGACGGTGTTGCCTTCGGGCATGGCGGCGGGGTCCGGGAGATTATCCCCTCGATGCGAGGAGCCGTTCGACGGCGAGGCGCGCCGTCGCCAGCCTCGCGTCGAGAGGTCCGCGAACCGTCACGACGGGCGCGGGAGAGAGGGCGAGCCGGTCGCGAAAGAGCCGCTGCATCTCCCCCCGGCGGTCGGACCGGTCGCGTTGCGGGTCCGCCTTCCACGGCACGTCGATCTCGGCGAGCAGATAGAGGTCCGGTGTCCGCTCCATTGCCGCCCGCCGGATCCATTCCGGACAGACGCCGTAGTCATGCGTCGCGCAGATCTCGGTGCTGACGAGGTCGGTATCGAGAATGAGGACGTGCCGGGCGTCGACGGCCACTCGTACCAGCCGTAGAACGAGATGACGACGTACACGACCTGCAGCGCCATGTCGGCGTAAAGCCGCGTCTCGAAGAACACGATGATGTACAGCGCGACGTTCACGATGGCCGTCGGCCAGCTCCAAATGTTCTCCCTCGCGGAGAGAAACACGCTGACGACTCCGAAGAGGGCGGCCACCGACTCGAGCGGGGTGAAGCTCACGCGCCGCTGAGATTACGCCAGCGAACGATTCGCCCCGGGCGTACGGGGCGGCGGCCTCCCAAGGTGGTACAGTGGAGCTCCGACCCCCTCCGACGGATGAACGCGCATTGACCGTGCGCTCCCGTCGCCGGCCTTCGGCGCAAAGGGAGCACGCGATGGAAAACGACGATCGGTTCGAACGGGGCGATAGCTTTCGTCGGACCGGCCAAGCCGGAGCGGCCAACGGATCCGGGACGGGCCGCTTGAAGCCTCCGCAGGAGAACTCGCGCCGCCAGACGGACGTCCTTTCCTTCCGCCGGCGCGTGGTTTCGGCCCCCGTCGCGGTTTCCCGAGCTGCGGACCGCGTGACGCTCCCGCCGTTTGAGATCGCGCTCACCCGGCTTCCGCAGGTCGATGGCGCCGCGGGACTGATTCTCCTGACGGTCGGCGCGCCCGATCGGCAGCCGTCGACGCCCGTGGGCACGCTGACGGATGCCGCGCTGCGAGGGCGCCTCGGCCACTTCGGCGCCCACGACGCCAACGAGATCGCCGCGATCCGGAAGGCCCTTTCCACGGATGGCGGTGAGATCACGATCCACGAGAGCTGGGCCGGCCTCTCGGCCTGCCTCCAGTTCTGGTCGGGCTTCGTCGGCCTTCAGATCCGGCGCATCTCCTGGACCTGCGGAAATTGCGGGGAGCCCGCCCACGAAAACATCGGCGGAAGCGTCGGAGAGACCCTGCCGCGCCTCTGTAAATGCGGCGTCGTCACCCGCATCACACTCCCGAAGTACGCCCCGGATTCAGCGAGCGCGCCGAGGTAACCGCCTTCGACTTGCGCCCGATTTGCGCCGGCAAATCATCCCTACCACGAATACGGCTTCCCTCGCGCCTTTCATGAGGGAGAGAATGAGTTGTCGAGATATCCCCAGTTTCGTTTTCTTTTAGCGGTGGGCCCCCGGGGGGCGAAAGGAGATTCAGTCATGGGCACCACGTCCACGCAGTCGGTTCCGGTTTCGGCGCCCGAGGTCGAAAAGAACGAGGCCACTCGCCCGGCTCCTCAGCCGGAGCGCAGCGATGCGCCCTTCGCCATCAAGCTGATCAGCGGTATCCCCGGATAATTCGGCCCCCTGGCGCGGACGAGCCTGAGAGGAAACTGCACGCCCGAGTGGCGTGTTGATCTTATTTCCTCTAAACTCTTCCTACACAATCCATGTCGCCATGTTGAACAGGGAAGATCAGCTCCGGTCGGTCTATCGGGAGACGTTCGATCTTCTGCGTCCGCAGCTGTATCAGCTCCGGCTTTCCGAGGACGAGCTCGAGTCTTTTGGAGAGTACGTTTACTCCTGGTTCGAACGATTTTCCCGGCGACCCGGAAACGAATGGATGTCGATTCCACGGCTTCGGGTTTCCCTCGTGTCCGGGGCCTGCACGCTCGCCCGGAATCTCGCCGAGTCGAAGGGCGTCTCCACCTCGTCGTTCGTCGGCGATCCGATGCACCTCGCCGTCCAGCTCGGCATCATCTCGAACGAGAAGGGCGCGGACTCGTGAGCGGCGCCGTCAGGAACTTCCGGCGCCGGCGTCTCAACGCGGAAGAGGGACTGCCCCGCGCCCAGCGGGTTCTCGAGACTCCCTTCGAAGAGCGCCTGACGAGCGCCGCGGAGCTCCACCTCGACGACCCGGAGATGCTCCTCGCGCTGCTCGGTCTGCTCCCCAAGATGTGGGACGCCGCGCCGAAGAAGGTCCTCGAAGAGGCCACTTTTCTCTACGGATACCTGGAGTCCCTCGAGATCCGGTACCCGACGGACCCGATCCTGATCGACGAGCGCGAATATTTTCTCGGCGAGTCGGCGCGAATCGCGGGCACCGCCGCGAGGTTCCTCTCGCGGAGGGACGACGCCCGCTCCTGGTTCGATCTTGCGGAAGCATGGTTCCTCGCCACGGAGAACGCTCCTTCGAACCTCGCGCGTCTCGGTTACCAGCGCCTCGCCCTTCGCCTCGAGGAACGCGACTTCGAGGGCGTGCTCAAGCTCGCGCCGCACCTCGTCGCGAACTTCGAGCGCATGGCGATGGTGGAAGACGCGGTCCGGGCGCGATTCCTTCTCGCAGTCGTGCTCAAGGAGAAGGGAAGGCTGCCCGAGGCGGTCGAGATCTTCGAGCAGATCGCCGAGCGATCCCGTGCGATCTCGAATGAAAATCTTCTCGGCTGGGCGGTGATGAACCTCGCGCAGACCTACGGCGTCCTGGGCGACGCGGAAAAAGCGGTCGCGGCGGCCGCGGAAGCGGCGCCTCTTCTTCGGAAGCAGGACAACCATGTGGCGCTCGGCAAGCTGCAGGCCGGCCTCGGCCTCCTGCTGCGGACGAAAGGTCAGATCGCCGGCGCGATGGAGGCGTTCCGCAATGCGCAGCGCGAGTTCTCGGAGATCGCGCTACACGCCGACGCCGCGTCCATGCACCTGATCCTCGCCGATCTCCTTCTCGACGCCGAGCAGCCCGCTCAGGCGGAGTGGGAGATCCGCGCCGCGCTGCCGATCATCGACGAATACAAGCTGGTCCCCGAAGGCATCGCCGCTCTCTCGCTGTTGCGCGACTCCGTCCGGCGCCGCCAGATCGACCGGCAGGCGCTCCGCGGGCTGCACGGCTATTTCCGCGACGCGGGAGCCTGAGCCCTTCTTCTTCGGCGGCTCTCATCGACGTGTGATCGCGCGGGCGCCCGGGCCGAGCCAATCAGCACCAATCAGGCGGTCGCGCGGTTCACGACCCGCGTCCCACGGCGCTTCGCCGGCCGCTCCAGATCGCTGCGGTACGCGGAGCCATCCACGTAGGTCCGGGCCTTCTGCCACGCGAGCGCGCCGATCGTCCGGCCGAGGGCCCGTCCGGTGAGGTCTCCCGTCGGAAAGTGGATTCCGCCGTACCGCCGGGACATCCCGGCGTCGTCCGCGGCGGCCGAGAACGTCGGCCAGGAGAGGGTGAGCTCGGCCGCGGGCACCGCACCGGGCTCGGCGGTGGAGCTTCCCGCCGCGATCCGCACTTCGTAACCGAAGGCATCGCTCCCCGTCGCCGTGGCGAGGATCTGGGCGCCCGTGGCGCTGAAGACGCTGTGGCCGGAAAAGAACTCTGGAAAGGGCGGCGTCACGACGTTGGGCAACTGATACGGCCGCCATTGTTCTCCCATCATCGAAACCGTGCCCGCGCCCGGACCGCCCCAGCCCTGCACGATCTGGCCGCGATAGAGGAAACGGATCGCCGTCATCGGCCGTACGAAATCCCAGTGTCTCTTCGCGTCCCAGGCGCAGATGCTCGCATCCAGGAGCCCGTTTCCGAGCGCGAAGAAGATCGGCACGTCGTCGTCCAGCGTGTGATGGTCCCGGCGGGAGACGAACTGCGCGAAGAGCGCCCAGTGACCCGGGGGAAACTCCGAGTTCGGGCCGTCCGCGAAGTACTCGGCGAGGACCTTCTGGCGGTCGGTCAGTGACGCGGACAGCGCGAGAATCTGGTCCGCCTCCTCCTTGTACCGCGGATCGGGCCAGGCGGGCGGGCCGGCCTCCGGCCGCAGCGCCGAGCCGCTCGACAAGGCGAACGGCGTCACGAGACCCCACTGGGGCGTCGTGTATTTCTGCGTCACCACCGACCCATCGACGACGATCGCGAGGGGCTGCCAGCGGTTCGGATCGTTCACTGTGAACGAATCGTTGACGGGAACGTAGCCCGTGTAGTC
>JBBQNC010000266.1:0-5203 GCA_038329555.1 Thermoanaerobaculia bacterium | reverse complement strand
GGCGGCCTTCAATCTCGCGGTCGCCCTCGAGGACCTGGGCCGCGGCCGGGAGGCGCTCGAGGCGTACCGCACGGCGCTCGCGCTCGACCCCGCGAGCGCGGACGCGCACTACAACGCGGCCCACCTGTGCGTACGGCTCGGAGAAACGGCCGCCGCGCTCCGCCACCTGCAGCAGTACCGCAAGCTCAGCCGGCGCTAGCGATCTCCGGGCGGGCTCGATGCGCCGCTTTCTCCTTGACGGAGGCGGCTCGCGACCGTAGGCTCGCGGAAAAGTCCGCTCGTTCCAGGAGGAGGGAAGATGAGGCACCGACCGCTCGGGCTTGCTCTCGTTCTCGCGCTCACAGTCTGTTCGACGCCGTCCGCCGCCGCGCAGAGCTTCAACCTGCGGGACCTCCTCACCGACTTCCTCCGAGAGGGGATAACGCTGGCGCCTCCCGCAGTGGGTGTCAGTCACGAGGCGCACTTTATCGGTGCGGACTCGCCGCAGTTCGTCGCCCTCCAACAGTTCAACTCGGAGCTCGCGAACCAGCTCTCCTCGTTTCCGCTCGCCTCCTCAGCGGGCGGCTTCACGTACAACTTCGACCCGGCGCTGGGGGTTTTCAAGCGGGCTTCCGACAGCTTCGGCCCGATCTACGCCGAGCGCGCCGAGACCATCGGCAAGGGAAAGCTGAACGCCGGCATCAACTACAGCCACTTCACCTTCGACCGGATCGACGCGCTCGGGCTGCGGGACGGGGACGCGAGGCTCGTCTTCACGCACCAGGATGTCAACCGCGACGGTTCCAACCTTCTGTTATACGTCGAGGGGGACGTCATCACCGCCCGGCTGTTCGTGAAGGTCGACACGGACATCACCGCGTTCGTGTTGACCTACGGGCTCTCCGATCGATTCGACGTGGGCGTCGCGGTTCCCATCGTCCGCGTCGGCCTCGACGCCCAGACGGATGCGACCGTCGTCCGCCAGGCGACCGGAAACGCCTCTCCGATCCACACCTTCGTCAACGGGAGTAAGGCGGAGAGCTTCCGGCAGAGAGGGAGCGCGTCGGGCGTTGGAGATGTCGTCGTCCGCGGCAAGTTCGGTCTGATGGAGGGCCGGGCAGGCGCTCTGGCCCTGGCGGCGGACGTACGAGTTCCGACGGGAGAGGAGCGCGATCTGCTCGGCACGGGTTCCACGCAGGTCAAGGGATACCTCGTCGGATCCGTCCACCTCGGCGGTTTTTCCCCTCACGTCAACGCCGGCTACAACTGGACGTCCAAGGCGCGAGGCGGCCGCGAGCTTCCGGACGAAATCACCTACACGGGCGGGTTCGACTGGGCGCTCTCCCCGCGACTGACTTTCGCGTTCGACGTACTCGGGCGGACATTTCGCGGCGCGCAGGTCGTGAAGGTCGTCGACACGACCTTCCAGTACAACGTCAACTCGAACCCGGCCACGCCCCCCGAGGTTCATACCGCAGTCTTTCCCCGCCTGATTAGCGAGACCCGCAACACGTCGACGCTGCTCGGTTCGGCCGGTCTGAAGGTCAACCCGTTCGGAAACTTTCTGCTGACGATCAACGGCCTCTTCGCGCTCGACCGCAACGGGCTCCAGGACCGCTTCTCGCCGCTCGTGGGGTTCGACTACAGCTTCTAGCAGGCTGCTGAAAGAAGGATGCGGGGAGTCGTGGCAACTTTCGGCCGCCGGCACTCGCTCCGCGAACGGTGGCCGAGAGAGTCAACGGGACCGGAGTCCGGAACCCCTTGAAATTGGCTGCCGGTTGCCACGCGACCGCCGCAGCCGGAAGCCGCGCGGTGCCGTCTGTGGCGCGATTGCCGCTCGATCGCCTTGAACGTGCCTTGCCGGCGCGGGATGCTCGGGCATCGCCTGCCTCGCGTCGCCTGGTGAGTCGGCGCGTCAGGCGCCGCGCTCGCGACCGGGGGCCTCACACCTTTTTCCGCGCCTGCTAGAAAGCGGCGGCGGGTTCCGGGGCCGAGCTCACCTGAGTCCGGTGATGACCCATCCGTCGCCTTGCTTCTGAAGCTGGATCGTCCGGTCGCCTTCGACGTGCTGCTCGTTCCCGACTCGCGGGACGGCCACGCGCCGCTCGTGGAGACGTGCCGTCGCTCGCGCGCCTCCGGGGGCGATGTCGACCTGGATGTTCTCGAACGTCACCGTCTGCGATCGGAAGTTGTCGAACGCCGACTGGACGCGGGCCCGGTCGGCCCCCGGAAAGACCCTCGCGTAGAGATTCGCGTCGAGAGTGTTCTGCGCGCGCTCGTAGCGCCGGATCGCCTCGCGCACACGATCGACCTCCGAGGAAGAGGGCCTGGGCTCCGCCGTGGCGGGCGGCTCGGCCGCCGCCACGGGCGGAGGGGCCGGCCGCGGCGTCGGCTCCGGCCGCCGGGGCGCCTCCGAAGGCGCCGGCACGGGCGGCGAGACGACCGGCGGCGGCAGGGCGGCGGCGATCCGAACGGGCGCCGTCCTGCGGGGAAGAGGGGTGGGCGGGCGGCGGGGCGTCGGTTGGGGCGCGGGCGCCCTCACGGTCGCCGTCGGGGCGGCTTCGGGGGAGGGCTCGGGCTCCGGGGTCGCGGGAACCGGCGAGGCCGCCACGGGCGGGATGACCGACGACGCGGCCGGCGGCGACGGCACGTCGGAAATCGGACCGCCTGCGCCGCCCGAGGACGCGGCCCGACCTTCGCCGGGCACGGCGTCGTGCCGCCGCTGCGAGCGGACGAAGAGCAGCGCGGCTGCGGCGACGGCGATCGCGACCCCGACGAGCCCGATGCCGACCCGCCGCGGCCGGCGGAACGGGAGCGTGATCCGCGCGCTGCCGGAATCCGGGGCCACTTCCGTCTCGTCGCGCGGCGAACGCGGCACCGTTTTCAACGGCGGCTTCGACGGATGCGGAGTCGACGCGGCGAGGAACTGGCGGTCCAGCCGGTCCTGGGCGCTCGGCGTCGTCGAGACTCCGCCGGCGTCCCGCGACGCGCGGGCCCGGGAGAGCATCGTCACCGTGGCCTCCGCCCCGCCCGCCTCCGAGGCCGCAAACCCGCTCTTGATGCGCATGATCTCGCGGTGGAAGTCTTCGGCCGTCGGGTATCGATCCTCGCGCTTCTTCTCGAGCGACTTCAGGATCGCCTCGCGGAGAGCCTGCGGGACGTGATTCTCGGGATCGGAGTCGAGAAACGGCAGAGGCGGCGAAAAGAGATGCGCACGCAGCAGCTCCGGGGGCGTCTCGCCGCTGAACGGGCGCGCGCCGGTGAAGAGCTCGTACAGAACGACTCCCAGGCTGTACAGATCGCTGCGGCCGTCGATCTTCTCTCCCGGAGGAAGCGCGCCGTACTGCTCGGGCGACGCGTACTTGAGCTTGCCGAGGAAGACTCCCGTCGACGTCATGTCGGCGCCGGGCTTGTCGAGAGCCTTCGCGATGCCGAGATCGATCAGCTTGACGACCGGCCGGCCCTCTTCGTCGTGCGTCACCATGATGTTGTCCGGCGCGACGTCTCGATGCACGACGTTGCGGCGGTGCAGATAGGCGAGCGCGAGGAGCGTCTGCTGCGCGATGTCGAGCGTGACGCCGATCCCCGGCGGTTCCGGCGACCGGGCGAGCTCGGAGACCGTGGCCCCGTCGATAAATTCCATGACGAGGTAGGCGGTCCCGTCCGCGTCGAGGGCGAAATCGTGGATCGTGCAGATGTTCGGGTGCTTCAGGCGCGTGGCCATCTTGGCCTCTTCGACGAAGCGCTGCTTCAGCTCCTTGTCGGCGAGCGCCTGCGTGCGCATGACCTTGACGACGCGGATCTCGTCCAGCAGGCGGTGGCGCACTTTGTAGATCGCGCCCATGCCGCCTTCGCGGATCTTTCCGAGAATCTCGTATTTGCCCTCGATGAGGGTGCCCGGTTGTTGCACTCGCTCCGCCTGGGGGCGATTGTAGATCGGTCCGTGGCACGGCGGGTGCAGGGCCGCGCGCGGAGATGCCTTGACTTCGAGCGACTCGACTTACGACGCGATCATCGTGGGAGGGGGACCCGCGGGCCTCTCCGCTGCGCTGCTGCTGGGGCGCTGCCGCCGGCGCGTCCTCGTCTGCGACGTGGGCAAGCCCCGAAATGCCACCTCGCACGCGCTGCACGGATACCTGAGCCGGGACGGGATCTCGCCCGCCGATTTTCTGCGGATCGGGCGCGAACAGCTCGAGCCCTACGGCGTGGAGATCCAGCTCCGCGAAGTCGTCGACGCCGAGACGGCGGGGACGGGCTTCTCCGTATCGCTCGGGGACGGCCGCCGTCTTTCCTGCCGCAAGCTGCTTCTCGCATCGGGCGTCGTCGACCAGCTGCCGGACTTCGAGGGCGTCGAGGAGCGATACGGATCGAGCGTGTTCCATTGCCCCTACTGCGACGCCTTCGAGCAGCGCGACCAGCCCCTCGCGGCGTACGGGCCCGGACGTCGGGCCGTCGGCCTCGCCCTGTCTCTGAAGACCTGGAGCCGCGACGTCACGCTCTGCACGGGAGGCCACGGCAGGCTCCCCGTCGGAGACCGCGAGCGGCTGGACCGCAACGGGATTTCCGTACGGAGCGAGAGGATCGTTCGCCTCGAAGGGGAGGGCGGCGGCCTCGAACGGATCGTCTTCGAGCAGGGCGAGCCGCTCGAGCCGCGGGCCCTCTTCTTCCACACGGGCCAGCATCAGCGTTCGCCGATCGCGGAACGGCTCGGCTGCCAGTTCAATCGCCGGGGAGCGATTCGCACCAATCGACTGGCGGGGACCCGCGTGCCCGGACTGTACGCGGCCGGCGACGCTTCGGAGGACGTTCAGCTCGTGATCGTGGCGGCGGCCGAAGGTGCCAAGGCCGGCTTCGCGATCAATGCCGCGCTCCAGCAGGAGGAGCGAGGAATGGGTGACAGGTGACAGCAGTGACGGGTGACTCGCCCTGAGAGTCTCGAGCCGAGGCGGCGGATGCCACGGCGCCGACGGCCTGCGAGACCGCACCGAGCCCGCGACCGAGCCTGCACAAAGAAGATGACGTAGCTCTCGGCGAGCGCGGCGACGCGAGCCCTTCCCCGTGACGGGCCTGCCGTCACCTGTCACCTGTCACCCGTCACAGGCGCCGTGTACAATTGAAGATCCATGGCGGCCAGATCGGAAGGAGAGCGGGCTCCGGCCGCCCGATCCTCTCTTCCCGCCCTCTTCGCCTCCGCCCGGCCCGCCCAGTGGGTCAAGAATCTCGT
>JBBQNC010000265.1:0-5308 GCA_038329555.1 Thermoanaerobaculia bacterium | reverse complement strand
GACAACGGCTCCTGCTACGTCTCTCGCAGCTTCAGAGAGATCTGCCAGACCCTCCAGCTGCGACACCTGCGCACTCGCCCCTACCGCCCCAGAACCAACGGCAAAGCCGAACGATTCATCCAAACCCTGCTCCGCGAGTGGTACAAACGCCCCTACTCCACCTCAGGCCAAAGAACTGACCAACTCAACCCTTATCTCGATCGCTACAATCGATGGAGACCCCATGCCGCACTCAACAAACGCTCTCCCCTCCAGAGCCTCTGTCAACAACCTGTTGAGATTTGACAGCTAGAGCGGAGGGGTGAGGGGTAGAGGGGTAGCGGGGCAGACGGGCAGACGGGCAGACGGGCAGACGGGCAGACGGGCAGACGGGCAGAGGGGCAGACGGGTAGAGGGGCAGACGGGTCAAGGAGTCGCGGCGTCGATGGGAAGAGCCGTGGAGCGCCGGAGCGGTCGCCTTGGATCGGTGGGGCCAGAGGCCCGCTCCGCCCCGTCCTAGCCGATCTTCCGGGGAGCTTCAGCTTCGGCCTGAACCAGGGCGTCCAGGCCTTCGCGCGCCGCGGAGCAATACGGGTTTTCCCCCTCGTACCCGGCGAGCGCGACCACCTTGCGATAGGCGGCGACGGCGGCGTCCACCTCGTGGAGCCCCCGATCGTGGATCCGCGCGATGAGAAGCCGGGTGGGAAGGTGCCGCGCGTCGATCTCGAGCGCCTTGCCGCAGAAGATCAGGGCCACGTCGAAGCGCTCCTCGGCCGCCGCGAGGCAGGCCCGCCGGAAATAGAGCCGCGTCTCCTCCGACGCGACCTCCGGACTGCGGGACACTAACCCTTTGAATCGAAAGGTGATACCTGACCAGGGCAGGGCACGTGACATATCTGATTGATTATAGGCACGTTTCTGGAGCGCGGCAATATTTATTTCGGAGTTCCTAAGGATTTACCTGTTTTTATACGGAACAGGTTCGAAGCGGACCAATCTCAAACAATGTTAGGTTAAAAATTTAACTGCCATAATTATATAAGAAATCGGAGCGACATACCGAATTTCATACGGAAACTCGGAAGCGCGATCTCAGCTGACGCGGTCGATGACGGATTCGGTGGCGAGGAGGAGCCCTTCCTTGGCCTCGGAGTCCGGAAAGGAGCCGAGCGCGACACGGGCCGCCCCCGCGTAGTCGCGGGCGAGGGCCCGCGTGTCCGCGATGCCGTCGTACCGTTCGGCGAGCGAGAGGATCTCCGCGGGATCGACGCTCTTGAACTCTCGCTCGCGGGCGACCGTGGCGACGCGCTCGCGTTCGGCGCGCGTGGCCCGGGGAAGGGCGAGCAGAAGCGGCATGGTCAGCTTTCCCTCGCGCAGGTCGTTCAACACGGGCTTGCCGACCGAGGCCTCGCTGCCCGTGTAGTCGAGCAGGTCGTCGATCAGCTGGAACGCGACACCCAGGCGGCGTCCGTACTCGGCCAATCGCTCTGCGGCGAAGAGATCTCCCCGCGGCGCGAAGTGCGCCGGCAGACGGCAGGCCGCGGAGAACAGGTCTGCGGTCTTCCGCTGGATGATGTCGAGCGCTTCTTCCCGCGTCACCAGGATGTTTCCGGTCTTCTCGATCGCGATGATCTCTCCCTCGATCATCGAGAGCGTGGTGTCGGAAAGGACCTTCAGAATCGTCAGGTCTCCCTCGTCGAGCGCGATGCCCATCGACTTCGTATAGAGGTAGTCGCCGAAGAGAACGGTCAGGTTGTTTCCCCAGCGCGCATTGGCGGACGTCCGGCCGCGTCGGAGGCTCGCCTCGTCGATGATGTCGTCATGGACGAGCGTCGCGGTGTGGATGAACTCGACGACCGCCGCGTAGCGGACGTCTTTCTCGCCGTCTTCGTAACCGAGAAGACGGGAGGAAAGAAGCAGGAGCGCGGGGCGCAGCCGCTTTCCTCCGCCCGAGCCGAGATAGCTTCCGATCCGGTCGATCGTCGGGATCGAGGAGCGGAAGTGAAGCACCAGCTCCTCTTCGACGAGCGCGAGCTTGTCCGCGATGAGATCGTAGGCGCGGGCAAACCGGGGATTCGCGAGACGCGGCAGGAGGCTCATCGGTAGTTCGTGAACTGGACCGGAAGGCCGAAATCCCCCGCCCGAAGAAGCGTCTGAACGGACTGCAGATCGTCTTTGACGCGACCCGACACGCGCACCTGGTCGCCTTGAATCGCGGCCTGCACTTTGAGCTTTCGATCCTTGATCGCCTTGACCATCTCCTTGGCCTTCTCGGAGGGAATGCCCTGCTGGATCTTTGCGACCTGGCGGACGGTCCCTCCGGCCGCGTCCTCGATCTTGCCGAAATCGAGAGACTTCACGGCGATGCCGCGCTTGACGAGACGCGTCTCGAGGATGTCCACGACCGACTTCAACTTGTGGGCGTCGTCTGAGGTGAGCGTCAGCTCGAGCTCTTTCTCGTTCCATTCGACCTTCGACGCGCTTCCGCGGAAGTCGAAGCGGGTCGAGATCTCCTTCGAGGCCTGCTGGACGGCGTTCTGGACCTCCTGCAGGTCGACCTTGCTGACGACGTCGAAGGAGAATTCCTGGGCCATCGCGCGCCATTCTATTTCAGCGAAAGGAGGGACTTCCGCCGTTCCCTCTCTCTCAACCCGTTGGCGCCGCGTTCGGAGGTCTCGCCTAGTTCTGCAGGATCCGGGTGCCCGGCGGACCGGTGACCCGGTAGTCGCCGGCCGGACGTGGGTTTTCCTTCCGCCACCCGTCGAACCGGAACTCCGTGCGGTTTCCGGAGGCATCCTCGTAGGAGAGCTCGGTGACGACGCCGTCTCGGGCGATCGTCAGCCGCAGCCAGACGAGATCTGCCCGCGGTGTGCGGGGCTTCAGGAGGATCCGCGTCGCGCCGCCCTCAGCGGCTTCGGCGGAGACCGAGTACTCCCGCGCGAGATCCGAGGGATCGGAGAGGAAAACGATCGGCAGCCGCGCGCGATCCTCCGCCGTGAGCTTCTGGATCGTCAGCTGCTTGTCCTCGGGCGTCAAGAGCCGCCCCTCTCCGGCGTCGTACGTGAACGTCTTCTTCTCCGGCGCCTCGTAGTCGAAGCGGAGGCGCTGCGGGGTCTGGATCCAGAGCCGGCCGCTCTCTCGCTTCGCCGTCGTGAAACCGGCGGGGGTGTAGATCTGGACGAAATTCGAGGCGTGGGCGCTTCCGTCCGTGTAGTGCGCTGCGGCTCGCGCGAAGGCGGCCGCCGCGTCCGCCGGAAGGCCCGGCTGCGGCGTCGCGGCGCCCTGCCCGCCGGCGAGGGCGGCGCCGAGCCACAGGCAGAGTGCCGCCGAAAGAGCTCTCACGAGCAGCACAACGTGAGGGACGCCCCGGAGAGATTTCGAGGCCGTTCCGGCGCGGCGGTCATCAGTGTCGGAAGTGGCGGCGCGGAGCGATCATGTACGCCATCTGGCGCTCGTCCGCGGCCGCCACGATCTCCTGGTCGCGGATCGAGCCGCCGGGCGCGACGACCGCCGTCACTCCGGCTTCGGCCAGGATTTCTAGACCGTCCCGGAAGGGGAAGAAGGCGTCCGACGCGGCGCCGCAGTTGACGATCGGGAGGACGGGCTTCGTCGCCGCCAGCCGGCACGCGTCGACGCGGCTCATCTGTCCCGCGCCAATGCCGATGGTCTGCCGGGCGTTGGCCAGGACGATGCCGTTCGACTTGACCCGCCGGACGACCCGCCAGGCGAGGTCGCACGCCGCCCGCTCGACCGTCGTGGGCTTGCGCTGCGAGACCACGCGCCAGGCGGAGACCTGGTCGGGCTCGCTGTCGGCATCCTGGACCAGAAGGCCACCCTCGATCCGCTTCCAGTCGAGCCCGGCCACCGGGCTCCGCGAGACGGGCACCTTCAGAAGCCGGATGTTCGGCTTCTTCCCGAAGAAATCGAGGGCTTCCCGCGTGAATTCGTCCGCCGCCACGACCTCGACGAAGTGCTGGAGCACGAGCGACGCGAGCGCCCCGTCCACCTGGCCGCGGATGGCGATGATGCCGCCGAACGCCGCGAGCGGGTCGCAGGCGAACGCGCGACCGAAAGCCTCGACGATCGTGTCTCCGATCGCCGCGCCGCAGGGGTTGTTGTGCTTGACGATCACGGCAGCGGGGCGGTCGAAGTCCCGCGCGAGCGTGACCGCCGAGACGAGGTCCAGAAGGTAGTTGAACGAGAGCTCCTTGCCCTGGAGCATCTCGTATCGGACGAGAGCGTCGGGAGGCGCCAGCGGATCCGCGTACACCGCTGCGCGCTGGTGCGGATTCTCTCCGTAGCGCAACGCGCCCAGACGCTCGTAGGAGAAGACGAGGTGGTTCGGAAACGCGTCGTCCGCTCTTCCCTGGCGCGCCGCCAGGTATCGGGCGATGGCGCCGTCATAGGACGCCGTGCGGGCAAACGCCCGCGCCGCGAGCCGCTCCCGGGTCGTGCTGCTCGTCCCGCCGGTGGCCCGGATCTCCTCGAGCAGCGGAGCGTAGTCCGCGGGCTCCACCATGACCGCCACCCGGGCGTGGTTCTTGGCGGCGGCCCGAATCAGAGCCGTGCCGCCGATGTCGATCATCTCGATGGTGTCGGCCCGCCCGGCCCCCCGCGCGACGGTTTGCTCGAACGGATAGAGACCGACGACGACGAGGTCGAACGCCTCGATCGAGGACTCCGCGAGCTCGCGTGCGTGATCGTCGCGCGTCTCGTCGGCGAGCACGCCTCCGAAGATCTTGGGGTGGAGCGTCTTGACCCGGCCTCCCAGGATCTCGGGGAATCCCGTCGTCTCTTCGACCAGCGTGACTTCGAGGCCGGCGTCCTTCAGGTGGGTCGCCGTCCCGCCCGTCGAGACCAGCCGCACGCCGCGGCCGACGAGCTCCCGCGCGAGCTCGGTCAGGCCCGTCTTGTCGTGGACGGAGACGAGGGCGCGGCGGATCGGAGTCGCGGAGGAGGGAAAAGGAATCGGTTCGGGCATGGGGGGAGGAATATAGCCGATTGTTTCCGCCGCGTCCCCGCGGCGCGGCAGCCTATGGACGCCGGACGCTGGACACGGCCTGGACGAAAAACGGATCCTGGGAGACGATCGACGACGTGGGGACGGAAGAGGCGGCGCATCTCGTCGACGTGGACGCCCGCGGCACGTACTGTCCGATTCCGATCCTCCGCCTCGCGGCCGCGCTTGCCGGGCGTCCCTCCGGGACCCGGGCACGCCTGCACGCGACCGATCCGGCCACTCGCTCCGACGTCGAGGCGTTTTGCCGGGAGGGGGGCGGCCGGGTTCTCACGACGACGGAGGCGGGGGGAGTGCTCACCTTCGAGATCG
>JBBQNC010000264.1:0-5324 GCA_038329555.1 Thermoanaerobaculia bacterium | reverse complement strand
GAAAGGAGAGCGCGGCCGCGCAGGCTCTCGCCGCTCTTCCGGAGGAGGACTTCGAGCGGGTGAAGGGCGGCGTCCCCGCGTCAGCGCCTCGAGGTTCACGCGCGCCGTGATCTGGCGGACGGGCTCTCGCCAGGCGGCCTGATGATGCGGCTCGCTATTCGGATGCGTGAATTCGGAGAGTGTTGAAAAGCGCGGCGCGCCGCGCTTTTGTGCGGCGGTCACGCCAGCGAGCTGCATGTAGCTTTGCGCCGTTCTGTGGCTCAAGTGAAAGTTCCGCTCGACCCAGCCGGTCCACTCCCCGTGCCCGAGCTGCTCCTTCGCATTTCCGTTGCCGGGGCGCGGGATCGGACCGCGCCTCGGTACCCGCCCTACACGCGTCGTGAAGAGTGCCGGCCTCGTGTTTTCGCAGCCGCGACCAGAAGATCGACCCCGATCGCTATGAGGTCTCCATCGCCAGAGGCATCAACCACCTTGTCGCGTGTCGCCGTAGCGAGATCGACGATCCAGTGTGCCGTTCGGCAGAACGCGCAACGAGCGAAGACAGACCCGTTCTCGTCCGTTCGGCGATCTCGGTCCCGCAGAAAATCCACCTGAAGGGTGCTCGAATAGACGCCCCCATTCTTCAGGGCCTCCTTCCGCGAGCAGGCGCAGAAAGCGATCTCCATGTCGCCGCTTCGGAATCCGGTTAGCACGATTCGATTCGCTTCGCCGCTCTCAGGTCTCGGGACTCTCATCGGCGCACCGCCTTCGGACCCAACGGTGTACGGGCTTCGTGCGCCCTGAGCTGGCGCTCCCACTCGTCCGAACAGACGGCTCGCGACGGAAGGTCGCTCTCTAACCGTTCGGCCTCGTAGAAAATGGCATGCGCCAGGCCTTCGGTTACGGTTAGAGGCTCGAACCCCTTAGGCTCGGGTGGGTCGGACTCGTCTTCCCCGATCTCGGCGGGCAGCGTCAGCGCGAGCATCGCGGCCGCCCAGCGTCGAATCTTCGACACACCATGTTCGATGCTTCGCCCCGCGTCCTTGCAGTGAGGGCACGCGAAGAAGTCGTGCGTCTCCTCCCCCTGCGGCGGTACCTGCTTCCGTTCGTCCATTTCGTCCTCCTGTGGCATCAGCCGTGGGAAATTCCACGGCTGTCGTCAGCCGTGGTTCGATCAGGTCTCCGCGTTCTCTTCGCCGGCGCCGGCGAGCTCGCGCTCGATCGACCGCTTCGCCGCGTCCACGTAGAGAGCGCGAGCGAAGCCCGCCAGCTCATGAAAGGGCGTCGCAGCTTCCGGCGCCTCGCGTTCGTAGATCTCTCGGGCGCGGCGCTCGAGCAGGGAGTCGCGCAGCAATGGGCTCGTGCTCATGCGGCCCCCTGCGGGGACTCCGCGCTGTGCCATCTGGTGTGCCATCCCACATCGCGCAAACCGTCATAAAACGACGAAAACGACACGAAACGAAAGGCGGAGAAAACGCGGGAAAGCCCCGCCAGTGTTGACTTTTCGGGGGTTTCTACCTGACGCGGCGAGAGTCTTCTGAGACCTGCGCGTCTACCAGTTCCGCCACTTTCGCAGAAAGAGCAGGGACGCAGACTAGCCTCGACCTCCTCGCCCGTCAAGGAAGCCCGCCTCTCTCTTTGCTAGATTGCATGCCGATGCGGACCGCTCTCGCCGCGCTCGTTCTCCTCAGTCTGGCGCCGCGTCCGGCCGAAGCGGGGCCCGCGCGAGCGCCTGCGTATGCCCCGCTTCCCGTCATCGACGCCCACACCCATCCAGAGTTCGGCGAGAAGCCCGAGCGCCGCGAGGAGTACCTGAGGCAGTGGAAGGCCGCGGGACTGACCGGCGCGGTGGGGATTCTGCACACGCACGACGGGACCCTTCCCGACGCGGGCCCCGGCCGCGTCATCTTCTGCGCCGGGCTGATGGGAACGATCGACGCCGGGCGGCTCGAGGACGGGCTCCGCGACGGGCGTTACGGCTGCATCAAGGTCTATCTCGGCTACGAGCCGTACTTCGCGTCCGATCCCCGGTACGCGCCGGTCTACGCGCTCGCGGAGCGCTACGAAGTCCCCGTCGTCTTCCACACCGGCGACACCGACCGCGCGACCGCCCATCTCAAGTACGCGGATCCGCTCACGGTCGACGAAGTCGTTGTCGCCCATCCGAAGGTCCGATTCGTTCTCGCGCACTGCGGTAATCCATGGATCGAGTCCGCCGCCGAGGTCGCGTACAAGAACCCGAACGTCTACCTGGACGGCTCCGCGTTGCTGACGGGAGACGTGAGCCGCCTCCCGCGCGAGCAGGTCGAGACCTACATGGTCAAGCCTTTTCGGTGGATCTTCGGATACGTCGAGAACCCCGGCAAGCTCCTGTTCGCCTCGGACTGGCCGGTGACGAACATCCCCGCGTATCTCGCCGCCTTCAAGCGGGCGATCCCACGCAAGCACTGGCGGGCCGTGTTCCATGACAACGCCGCCCTCGTCTTCGGGTTCGACCGTCCGGCGCGCGCGAGGCCCCGACCCGCGCCGTAGCCCTCGAATCTCGAGATCTTCTCGCGCCGGATGCCGCCGTTCGACGAGCCGGCGCGTGGAAATCCCCACGGTGGCGCGGCGCGCGCCGTCCGGCGGGTCAACTCCCTTGCGTCGTCTCCCGGGTGCTGGCAGCATGAGGAAAAAGGAAGAGCCGCATGTCGATGTTCCGGGCCCTGGCGGCCGTTCGCCGCCGGGAAGCCCGTTTGCGTTCTCGTACCCGGCGCCATGACTGACCGGGACGCCGGGCCCCTGCACCCGCCGGAGCGGCGCGCGAAACGCCGCCGGAGGTCCGACGCCGCGCTTCCCCTTTCCGTCGAGATCCTCGATCAGATGCCGGACGGCATCCTTCTCGCCGATCTCCAGGGCCGGATTGTCCGGTGGATCGCCCGCGCGCAGGCGATCTTCGGGTACCCCCCGGAGGAGGCGATCGGCCGCGAGCTCGGCTTCATGCAGAGCTCGGAAGACTCCTCGACCGATACCGCCGCACTCGTCGCCGCGACGCTGTCGGCCGGTCAGATCTTCCGCGACCTCGGTTGCCGCCGCCGCGACGGCTCCGAGGTGCCGATCGAGGCGACGTTCAAGGTCCTCCCGGGCAAGGATGGCCATCCGCGGTTCCTGCTCGGAATTCTCCGCGACTCCTCGGAGAAGGGCCGCCGGCGGAAATTCACCGACGGCCTCATCCAGAGCAGCGTCGACGGCATCCTCGCCTTCGACCGCGAGCTCCGCTGCACCGTCTGGAATCCGGCGATGGAGAAGATGCTCGGTTACCCCGCGTCGCGAGTCCTGGGACAACGCGCGGCGGAGATTTTCCCCTTCCTGGTCGAGACCGGGGAGATCCGATTCTTCGAAGCGGCGCTCGCCGGGAAGAGCCTCTCGGCGATCGACCGCCCTTACGTGTCTTTTGGCGGCGGTAGAGGGTTCTTCGACGGGCACTACGCCCCGCTCTACGACGACCGGGGCGAGATCGTGGGCGGCCTCGGAATCATCCGGGAGACGTCCCAGCGCAAGCGGCTCGAGGAACAGCTGCGCGAGTCGCACAGGCTCGAGTCCCTCGGCACGCTCGCCGGCGGGATCGCCCACGACTTCAACAACATCCTGAACATCGTGTCGGCCTACGGCGCCCTCATCGTGAAAGATGCCGGGACGGGCTCACCGGTCGGATCCCACGTGGAAGCGATCCAGCAGACGGTCGAGCGTGGCGCGGGCGTCGTGCGCCAGCTCCTGACGGTCGCGCGGCGGGCGGACGTGGTCTTCGAGCCCGTCGACGTCAACGCCGTCGTGGCCGAGCTCACGCGGCTTCTGCGCGAGACGTTTCCCAGAACGATCGAAATCGAGACGCGCCTGGGCGTCGACCTGTCGCCCGTCGACGCCGATCCCAATCAGGTCCTGCAGGCGCTCCTGAACCTGAGCCTGAACGCCCGCGACGCCATGCCCGCCGGCGGCCGCCTCCGGATCGCGACGGCGCCGTGCCTGCGCGGCTCGTTGACGGCGGACCTTGCGCGCGCCTGCGTGTCGGTCTGCGTGTCCGATACGGGCACGGGGATCGACGCCGAGACCCGCGAACGTCTCTTCGAGCCCTTCTTCACGACCAAGGAACGGGGCTCGGGGACGGGCCTCGGCCTCGCGGTCGTCTACGGCATCGCCGAGGGACACGGAGGTCACGTCGAGGTCGACAGCGCCCCCGGCTCGGGCTCGACCTTCCGGGTGTGCCTTCCGATCTCGTCGGCGCCGAGTCTCCTCAGGGAGCGGCCGATCGTCTCCTTCATCGAGAGGGCGGAAGGCGCCGGTCGCACCGTGCTTCTCGTCGAAGACGAGCCCCTCCTCCTGGAATCGGTGCGGCAGCTCCTCGAAAGCGAGGGATACGCCGTGCGGACGGCGTCGGATGGCGTGTCCGCCGTGGAGCGCTTCCGCCGGGACTCGCACGAGATCGATCTGGTGCTGTCGGACGTCGGTCTTCCGAAGCTCGACGGATGGGAGGCGTTCCAGCGGATGAAGGAGATCGACCCGGACGTGGCCGCCATCCTGGTCAGCGGACTCCTCGGCGCCGAAGTGCGGGCGCGCTACGCCGCGGGGGGAGTCAAGCGTTCCCTGCGCAAGCCGTACACGGCCCACGAGATGCTGCGCGTGGTCGGAGAGGTCGTTGCGGAGCTGCCCCGCCGCGGGACCACCCCTGGAAGCTGACAGCTGAGCCGAGAGCCGACGGCGTCAGCCCTTCTTGCGGGAGCGTTGCGAGGCGTCGAGCTTCAGGGCCGCGCGACAGATCGCGAGTGGCCGCGAATCCCCCCGGGCGGTGACCAGGCGCACGTAGCCGCTGGCCGTCGACTCCGGGTCGGAGGCGCCTGGCTCGCGCCAGGCGAAGAGCCATCCGTCCGGCTCCCGGACGGCCATCCACCGGAGCGGCGGCCGATTCAACCGGGCGATGACGCGATCGGCGGCCGCGTCCTCCGTCGAGTAAGGCGGCACATCGGCCACCGGCTTCCGCCCGAAGATGCGGAGCTCGACCATGCGGTCCAGGTACGGCCCCGCGTCGATCTCGCCGGGAGGGATGGAGTCCGCCAGAACGGCTACCCCGCACGCCGCCGGCCGCGAACGGCCGTCCCTCGAGCCGGGCTCATGCGGGCGGCAACCCGGCCTCGATCTCGGCCTTCGGAATCGCGATGGCGGTCTCCTTGTGTCCCGCGTCGACGCAGACGTAGCACGCCTTGCGGACATCTTCGTAACCCATCTTCATCTCGCGGTTCGTGATGAAGACGTCGCGAGGCGGGTAAGGCGCGTCGACGCGTTTCAGGGTGATCAAGATGCCATTCGCGTTG
>JBBQNC010000263.1:0-5337 GCA_038329555.1 Thermoanaerobaculia bacterium | reverse complement strand
GCGATCTTGAACGCCATCTCCGAGGAGTCGACGTCGTGGTACGAGCCGTCGTAGAGCTCGACGTGCACACCGGTCGTCGGGTATCCGGCGAGGACGCCCGTCTCGAGCGCTTCCTTGATGCCCTGCTCAATCGGCTTGATGAACTCCTTCGGGATCGAGCCGCCGTAGGTGGCGTTCTCGAAGACGAAGTCGTGTCCTTCCTCGGCGGGCCGGATCCGGATCTTGCAGTCGCCGTACTGGCCGCGTCCACCCGACTGCCGGACGAAACGACCGTGTCCTTCGGCTTCCTTCGTGATCGCCTCGCGATAGGCGACCTGGGGCTTGCCGATGTTGGCGCCGACGTTGAACTCCCGGACGAGCCGGTCCGTGATGATCTCGAGGTGGAGCTCGCCCATCCCGCGGATGATGGTCTGGCCGGTCTCCTTGTCGGTGTGGACCTTGAACGTCGGGTCTTCCTGCATGAGCTTTCCGAGCGCCATCCCCATCTTTTCCTGGTCGGCCTTCGTCTTGGGCTCGATGGCGACGGCGATGACGGGCTCCGGAAAGTTCATGGCCTCGAGGATGACCAGGTTGTCCCGATCGCAGATCGTGTCCCCCGTGGAGACGTTCTTCAGTCCCACGGCGGCGGCAATGTCGCCGGCCCACACTTCCTTGATCTCCTCGCGCTTGTTCGCGTGCATCTTGAGAAGGCGCCCGATCCGCTCGTTCGTGTCCTTCGTCGCGTTGAACACGCCCGATCCGGCGTCGAGGTGTCCCGAGTACACCCGGAAGAAGGCGAGCTGGCCCACGAAGGGGTCCGTCATGATCTTGAAGACGAGCGCGGCGAACGGCCCGTCGTCCTTCGGCTCCCGGATGAGCTCGGCGCCGACGTCGTCGTGGCCCTTGATCGGCGGGACGTCCAGAGGCGACGGCAGGTAGTCGACGACCGCGTCCAGGAGCTGCTGGACTCCCTTGTTCTTGAAAGCGGAGCCGCAAACGACAGGCTGGACGGCTCCGGCGATCGTTCCGCGGCGCAGAGCCGCCTTGAGCTCGTCGATCTCGACCTTGCCGCCGTGGAGATATTTCTCGAGGAGGATGTCGTCCGACTCCGCGACCGTCTCGATCAGAAGCTCGCGGTACCGCTCGGCCTCTTCGCGCATGTCGTCGGGGATCGGAACCACGTCGTACTTGGCGCCGAGCGATTCGTCCTGGAAGTCGATCGCCTGCATGTTCACGACGTCGATGACGCCGCGGTGATTGCCCTCGGAGCCCCAGGGAATCTGGATCGGGGCGGGCTTCGCGTTCAGCTTCGTCCGCATCATCTCGACGCAGCGGGGAAAGTCGGCGCCGGTGCGGTCCATCTTGTTGACGAACGCGAGACGCGGGACGTTGTAACGGTTGGCCTGGCGCCACACCGTCTCCGATTGCGGTTCGACGCCGGCGACGGCGTCGAACACGGCGACCGCCCCGTCGAGGACGCGGAGCGAGCGCTCGACCTCGGCCGTGAAGTCCACGTGGCCGGGCGTGTCGATGATATTGATCCGGATCTCTTCTCCGGAGCTCGCCTTCCAGAAGCACGTCGTCGCGGCGGAGGTGATCGTGATGCCGCGCTCCTGCTCCTGGACCATCCAGTCCATCGTCGCGGTGCCTTCGTGCACTTCGCCGATCTTGTAGTTGACGCCCGTGTAGTAGAGGATCCGCTCGGTCGTGGTGGTTTTACCGGCGTCGATGTGCGCCATGATCCCGATGTTCCGGGTGTCTTTGAGGGAATGGGTGCGCGGCATTTTTGTAGTTGTGAGTTATCAGTGTTGAGTTCGGCTGTCAGCTGTCAGCTGTCGGCTGACAGCTACCACCTGTAGTGGGCGAACGCCTTGTTCGCCTCGGCCATTTTGTGGGTGTCGTCCTTCTTCTTCACCGCGCCGCCGCGGAGGTTCGAAGCGTCGAGCAGCTCCGCCGCGAGCTTCTCCTTCATGGTCTTTTCACCGCGCGCGCTCGCGTAGTCGATGATCCATCGGATCGCGAGAGACGTCCGCCGGTTCGGCCGCACCTCGACCGGGACCTGATAGGTCGATCCGCCGACGCGCCGCGACTTGACCTCGAGCGCCGGCTTGACGTTCTCGATCGCCTTCTTGAAGGCCTTCATCGGATCGTCCTGGGTCTTCTCGGCGACGCGATTCAACGCTCCGTAAAGAATGCCTTCGGCCACGGACTTCTTTCCCTCGCTCATCACGGAGTTGATGAACTTGGTGACGAGCTGGGAGTTGTAGAGCGGATCCGGGAGGATCTCGCGTTTGGCAACGACTCGGCGTCTGGGCATTTTCTTCTCGGTCCTCGAAAGTTCGGTTAACGGTTCAGCTGACGGCTGTCAGCTGTCAGCTGTCAGCCTCTCCTACGCCTTGGGGCGCTTCGCTCCGTACTTCGAACGGCCCTGCTTCCGGTTGGCGACGCCGACTGCGTCGAGCGTTCCGCGGATGATGTGGTAGCGCACGCCGGGAAGATCCTTCACGCGCCCTCCGCGGATCATCACGATCGAATGCTCCTGGAGGTTGTGCCCGACGCCGGGGATGTAGGTCGTGACCTCGATCCCGTTCGTCAGGCGGACACGCGCGACCTTGCGCAGCGCGGAGTTCGGCTTCTTCGGGGTCGTCGTGTAGACGCGCGTGCAGACGCCGCGCTTCTGGGGCGACGACTCGAGAGCGGGCGACGCGGTCTTGACGCGGACGCGTTCGCGGCCCTTTCGAACGAGCTGAGAAATTGTCGGCATCGACTCTCCTGTGTCACCCCGAACCCCCCGGAGCCGGGAAGGGGCCGAGATCGACCGTAAACTTGGTTGCTCAGAACCGGGCAAGGCCAGTCCCACCGACCTGCCGGAGTCCAGAGGAAAAACCCGCGAATCGTACGCGGCTAGGAGGATGGTGTCAAGGGCTATTTCGCCCGGAACATTCCCACTCGCAGCGAGTTAGCCAAGCTATCACAAGCGGCGGCCGGTTGCGGCCGAAGGTCGGCGCAGGGCGCATCGGGGGAAGGCCGTGGGTTTCCGGGACGGACCGACGAACGGGCGATCCCTTCCGGGGCGACTTGACGCGTTGTCCGCCAGAGGACCATGGAGATGCGACACGATAAGGACACGGCGTCAGTCGCTCTGGTCTGGGCGAAGTCTCTCCGTGCCGCCGCACTGCTGCCAGGTTCTCAGGTGTGCCGACACGTCATGGCCTGCCGGGCCAACCTGCCGGCCGGTGAGCGCCGACGGCTCCTCGATTCCGCCGAACAGGCGTGGAACGAGGCATTTGCACCCTATTCCCCCGACGTGTGGGTCCGGTTTACGATCGACGGGAGCTTTCCCGGCAGGCCGTGGCGGTCGCGAGTCTCGGCATCGGAGGACAGATCGAGGCTGCGGCGAAGAAGGAATGGGGGGCCCTGAGGTGAGCGCCGGGGCCGGTGGGTCGAGAGTCAGAATGAGCGCCGCCGGATCGGGAAACTCCGGGCGGACGCCGCCGGGCCGCGGCGAGGCCGGGTTGATCCTGGTGGCCGGCGCCACCGGGATGCTGGGTCTGGAGATCTGCCGGCAGCTTCGGGAACGGGGAGAGCGCGTGGCCGGGCTCATTCGGGGAGACTCCCCGGCAAGCCGGGAGCTCGAGGGACTCGGAGTCGAGCTTCGGGAGGGCGACCTCAAGGACCCGGTTTCGTTGCGGGCAGTGCTTCAGAGCGTGAAGTCGGTCGTTTCGACGGCGACGGCCACGACGCGCCGCCGCCGGGGGGACAGCCTGAAAACGGTCGATCGGGACGGGCAACTCTCGCTCGTCCGGGCGGCCCGGGAGGCGGGAGCCGGCCGCTTCGTCTACGTGTCGGCGAGCCCGGGCTCGCCGGACTGCCGCTGGTCAGGTGCAAGCGGAGCGTCGAAGCGGCGGTCCGCGCCAGCGGCATGAAGTCGGTGATCCTGCAGCCGGCCCCCTTCATGGACGTCTGGCTCTCCGAGGCCGTGGGCTGGAACCTTCGCCGCGGGCGGGCGGTCATCGCCGGAAAGGGAGACCGTCCGGCCAGCTAGGTGGCGGTCGCCGACGTCGCGCGGTTTGCCGTCGCCAGCGTGGGCGCCTCTGCGGCCGACGGCCACGCACTCCCCATCGGCGGCCCGGAGGCCTTGACGCCTCGCGACGCGATGCGCCTTTGCGAGAAGGTCACCGGCCGGCGATTCCAGGTACGGGTCATTCCAACACCTGTTCTTCGGGTCCTTCGCTTCCTTCTCGGACCGGTCGCGCCGATTCCGGCGAGCCTGATCACGCTCGCTCTGGGCGTCGCGGATCGGGGCGACGCGGTTGACATGACGGAGACCCTGCGGATTCTTCCCCTTCCCCTGACCGGACTGGCCGAGTACGTGTCCGCGCAAGTCGCCCGGGAACCCGCCCGCAGCGCATGAGAGCGAACCACCCGCGCGCGCTCAAGCGGTGGAAGGTTGAGTCGGATCCATCGTCGGCAACCCGACCCGGGCGACGAGATCCGTAAATCTCGGATCCTCCCGGATCGGATCGAACATGTCATACACGTTCAGTGCTACGAGATAGCTCGCTCCCGCCTCGAAGGCTCGCTCGAGCACTTCGAACGCTCGCTCCCAGTCGCCGAGCGCAATATGAATCATCAGAATCGATACTGTCGTGACGTACTCGCCGCCGGCGGCCCGACGCTCCAGTTCGAGCAAGTGCCGCCGAGCCTCCTCCGCCCGGCCCGAAAGGGCTTGGGCCCGACCGACGATCCCGACGAGCAGCGGGAGGCGCGCCACCCGGCGCATTTCTGCCTCCGCGAGCGCGATCGCACCCGTGTGGTTTCCCATCGCCGTCATCGCGATCGCCAACCACGCCGTTCCCGGAGTGAACCTCGCCTCTATCGACAGCGTCGTCCGCAGCTGGTGGATGGCGGCCTCGAACCGCCGCGCGCAGTAGAGACTCCAGCCGAGGTCGGCGTTCAGGAAGGGCGACAGAGGATCGAGCGCGAGCGCCCGACGCATCTGGTCGGCCGACTCGTCGAACCGGGAGAGCATCATCAGCTCCATTCCGTAGAAGTGCCGGGTTCGGGCGGATCCGGGCTGGAGCCGAATGGCACGTTGAAATTCGTGCTCCGCGCCCGGAAAGTCCCACCGGAAGAAGCGCGCGTTCCCCAAGGCCGTGTGCGCCTATGCGAGCTCGTCGTCCATCTCGACCGCCTTTCGGCCGTAGGCCTCGGATCGCGAGAACGCCTCGCGGGGAGGCATCGCGCCGAACCGGTCCTGACCCAGGTACAGGGTGCTGTCGGCCAGCCCCGCGTATGCGAGCGCGTACCCGGGGTCGAGCGCGACGGCCGCTTCGAAGAGATCGATCGACTTCAAGA
>JBBQNC010000262.1:0-5350 GCA_038329555.1 Thermoanaerobaculia bacterium | reverse complement strand
AGCACCCCTGCATCGACGCGGACCGGAACCGGGCTCCCGCGAGGAACATCTTCGAGAAATCGAGCCCGTCCAGGTTGCAATTCTCGAAGCTGGCGCCCGGAGCCGAGGCGCCGCGCCACTTCGTTCCGTCGAGCGTCGCCCGGGTGAAGTCCGCCGAGTCGAGCTTCGCACCGGAGAGGTCGGCCCGTGTGAGATCCGCTCGTTTGAGGTCCTTCTCGGAGAGGTCCTTGGCCGAGAGGCGGGCCTCGGTCAGGTCGGGAGTGACGTTCGCGTTGCGCGCCCTCCACGTGTTCCACTCAGGCGAGAGGAGGAGGATGACGTGCTCTGGGTTGGGCATGCGCCGGATGATTGTAGACGACACCCCCGGCGCGAGATCTCGCTTCGCGGCTTCCCCCTCGGACCGGCGAAAGCCGTGCCGGTGGCCGTCGCCGGTTAGAATGGTCCGTACATGAGCACGACGGCGACCGCTCCCGCGGTCCAGGCGCCCTCCAACAAGGCGATGGACAAGATCCGGCGCGCCCTGGTCGGCGGGCATCCGCTCATCTATGTTCAGAGCTGGGAGGAGCCGCGCGTCGAGCGCCTCGTCCAGCACCTCGCCAAGACATTTTTCGGGCAGCCGGTGCCGTTCGCCGTGTGGTCGGTCGTCGACGGGCTGCTCGTGGATGGCATGCCGATCCCGGACACGCGCGACCAGCTCAAGGTGCTCGACGCCATTCTCCAGGCGTCGGGCAAGGGCTTCTACCTGCTTAAAGACTTCTCGGCGGCCGCGGAAATGCGTCCCGAGATCGTCCGGCGTCTTCGCGACCTCTACCGGGGCCTGAAGGACCGGGGCCGGTTCGTCCTGATCCTCTCACCGCGCCTGACCCTCCCCGAAGACCTGAAGAAGGAGATCTACGTCATCGAGTACGAGCTCCCCGACGAGGTGGAGATCACCCGGATCATCGACGCGAGTGTGCGCCGCCGGCTCGGCCCCGAGTCGATCGACGACAACGCCATGAAGCGGCTGGCGCTCGCGATGCGCGGACTGACCGCCGACGAGATCGGGCACCTGCTCGGCAAGGTGTTTGCCACGCGGCGGACGTTCGACGAGAGCGGCTTCATGGAGGTGCTCGCCGAGAAGGAGCAGATGTCGAAGAAGGAGGGCGTCCTCGAGTTCGTCCCTCCGCGTTTTTCACTCGAGGACATCGGCGGGTACGAGACCCTGAAGACCTGGCTGAAGAAACGCCAGCACCTCTTTTCCAAGGAGGCCCTGGACGCCGGCATCCCGATCCCGCGAGGGCTGCTGCTCATGGGGATCTCGGGCTGCGGCAAGAGCCTGTGCGTGAAAACGATCTCGACGCTCTGGAACCTCCCTCTCTTCCGGCTCGACATGAACGCCGTGTTCGGGACCGAGAACCCTGAGAGCACTTTTCTCAAGGCGCTCCGCTCCGTCGAAGCCGTCTCGCCGGCGGTCCTCTGGATCGACGAGATCGAGATGGGCGTCGGCGGCTACCGTGAGGGCGGCGACGCCGCGATGTCCCGGATCTTCTCCGGCTTCCTCACCTGGATGCAGGAGAAGAGCGCCCTGGTGTTCGTCGCGGCGACCGCGAACCGCATCCAGCTCCTGCCCGCCGAGATCATCCGCAAGGGCCGGTTCGACCAGGTCTTTTTCGTCGACCTCCCGACGGAAGAAGAGCGCAAGCAGATCTTTTCGATCCACTTGAAGAAGAACCGCTGCGATCCCGCGAAGTTCGATCTCGTTTTTCTCGCGAAGGCGACCAAGGGCTGGAACGGCGCCGAGATCGAGCAGGCCGTCATCTCGGCCGTCGTCGACTCCTACTCCGAAGCCCGCCCGGTCTCCGAAGACGACCTCCACCGGATGATCTCCGCCACGGTCCCGCTCGCCGTCACCATGGAGGAGCAGATCAAGGCGATCAAGAGCTGGGCGCACGACCGGGCCCTGAACGCGAGCACCGCGCAGAAGATGTAGAGGGCTTTCGGCCGCGGCGTCTGCGCGAACAGGCGGCCGAGAGAGCGCTCCGCTTAGCTCGCTCAGGAATGCGTTGGGACCGGGCCTGAACGGAAAACCCGCCTGGCCACCCCGGCGACGCGGCGGAGGAGGCGGCGGGCTACCGACGGGTGAACCTTGTCGGGGTCGACCCAGCGGGACGTTTCTTCCATGCGGCGGTAGATGCGGCAGGTGGAGCAGGGGATGTCCGGGCGGGCCGGGGCGCGGCCCTGCAGCATTTCGCGGGCGTACCGCATCTTTTCGCCGTTCACGGCGGGCAGGAGACCCGACTCGAAGACGTTGCTGAAGTCGCCCCAGTGGTTGACGCAGCAGCCGAGGAGACAGCCGTCGAAATTCACCTGGGGCTGGATCCAGAGCTGGTGGCAGATGTCGGCGAGGTAGGGCGTGCCGTGCCGGAGTTCGAACTCGGCGCGGTCGGCGGCGGAGGAGCCGGACTCTTGGGAGACGAGGGCCCGATCTTTGACGGGAGAGAAGTCCTCCCCGTAAAGGTCGCCCCACGCGAGCTTGACGCGGAAACGTATGCCGAGCCGCTCGGCATCCGGCGGGCCTCCGCGATCTCCGCCTCGTTGTGCCCGAATGGCACGAACTGCCAGTCCATCTCCGGGAAGCGCGAACCGCGAAGCGTCTTGTGGCGGTTGATGGTCTCGATGTTCCGCAGGACGCGGTCGAGGCGGCCGCGCCTCCGGTAAATTGCGTACGTCTCCGGAGTGGCGCCGTCGATCGAGCACGTCAGGTGGCGGACGCCGAATCGAACCAGCCCCTCGAGGACGTCCTCTCGAACGTCGTTTAAATTCGCTCCGTTGGAGATGGTCAGCCGCACGCCCCTGGCGTGCGCGAGCTCGAAGATCTTCAGGAGGTCCGGGTTCAGGAACACTTCTCCCCAGTTCGAGAGCTCGATCTCGCGCAGGAAGGAATTGGAGACCAGGAGCTCCCGGAACCGGTCGATCGAGAGCCAGCCTGCGCCGATCGACTTCCGGATCACGCCTTCCGCCTTGGGACACGACGGACACCGCAGCTGGCAGACCGTGGCCGCCTCGAGCCGGAGCCGGTCCGGACGGACGCGGAGCGTCGCGCCGGACGATCCGTCCCGGGAATCCCGGCGGCTCGAAACGGACGGGTGGTCGACGCTGCTCAATTGCGGGTGACGTCGAGCTCCGCGGGCCGGAAAGGCCGCAGGAACTCGATCCGCTTCTCCCACTCCATCATGCGCCCGATCGAGGCGCCGAAGCGCGCGGCAACCGAATCGATCTCCAGGAACGCCTGCAGCTCGTGCGGGGAATACCGGAGCCGTATCGCGATCTCGGAGGCGAGGCGCTCGGCGGACAGGTCTTCCTCGGGAAGCGGGGACAGATCGATCTCGGGCGCCACCGCGGCGAACAGCCCGGACGCGAGCCGGGAGACCCTTTCCTCCTCCTCGGGATTGGCGAACGGCTGAGAATCGACCTCCTCGACCTCCGCGATCCGGAACGGGGTGCCGGGCATCTCCTTCAGGACCCGATAGCGGAACTTTCCCTCGAGCAGGATGTTGTAACGCCCGTCCTCGAGTCTTTCGGAATCGACGATCTCTCCCGCGCCCCCCATCGGATAGATGGGCGAGCGGCCTTCGTCGATCTCCACGCCGGGCTTCAACATCGCCATCCCGATCGTCCGTTCGGCGGCGAGCGCGTGCGCCACCATTTCGCGGTAACGCGGCTCGAAGATGTGCAGGGGCAGCAGGGTGCCCGGAAGGAGCACGACGCCGGGCAGAGGAAAGAGAGGGATTTGTCTGGTCATGGTCTCCGCGCCTTTCGTCGAGAGAGGTCCAGGACGTAGGCAGCCGTCTGGCGGATCTCCTCGTCCGTCAACTTACCCTCGAATTTCGGCATGGGGTCCCGCCCCTTGCGAATCTGATTTTCGATGGCGGCCAGGCTTCCGTTGGACCGCCATCGGCCGTCGATCAGGTTGGCGTAGGGAAAACGGCCGGCGGTCACCGTCTTTCCGTTGCCGCTCAAGGCGTGGCAGGAGGCGCACTTGCGTTCGTAAATCGTCCGGCCGGCGGCGAGCTGGCGGTTGCGCGCATCTCCTTCCGGAAGCCGATTGTCGCGGCAGGAAAAGAGAAACAAAACCGCCAGGCCGAGGGGCAGGATCGCGCGGGGGCCCGACACGGCGCGAAGTGTAGCGTCTTTTTCCGGACCGGGCGGCGACTGAAGGGAGTCCTCATTTTTCTCCGATCGCAGCGAGAACCCATGACTCTGTTAGGTTTCCGTCATGGCCGATCCCCGCGACCGGGTTCTCGAGAGCGTCTCCGGCAGGTTCTATGTCGACACGCAGTGCATCGATTGCGACGTCTGCCGCGTCACGGCGCCCGCCAACTTCCAGCGCGAGGAGGAGAAGGGGTATTCGTACGTCTTCCGCCAGCCGGCATCGCCGGAGGAGGAAGTCCAGTGCGAGGAGGCGATGGACTCCTGCCCGGTGGAAGCGATCGGAAGCGACGGCGGTCGCTCGGCCGGCGAGGCCTGAGGTACCCCGGCCAGGAAGTCGTCGGTCTTCAGTCTTCAGTTGTCGGTTCGCTTCGCTGCGAAACGAGCGACGGCGGGTTCAACTTGGCAACTGACAACTGGTAACTGATAGCTCACCGGTCCGTCTCGCGGTGTGCGGGCTCCCGGCGGCCCGCGTCCCCGAGGGACCGGAAATATTCGATGGTCTTCTGGAGGCCCGGCTCGAGCTGGACCTTCGGCTCCCAGCCGAGCTTCGTGCGGGCCTTCGTGATGTCGGGCTGCCGCACCTTGGGATCGTCGACCGGGAGCGGCTGGTGCACGATCTCGCTCCGGGTTCCGGTCAGCCGCTGGATGGTCCGGGCGAAGTCGAGCACGGAGAGCTCGGCGGGGTTGCCGATGTTCACGGGCTCGCGCTCCTGCGAGAGGAGCAGGCGGTAGATGCCTTCGACGAGGTCCGACACGTAGCAGAACGATCGCGTCTGCGAGCCGTCCCCGAACACGGTCATCGGCTCGGCGGCGAGCGCCTGGCAGATCAAGGCGGGAACGACGCGTCCGTCGCGGGGGCGCATCCGCTCGCCGTACGTGTTGAAGATGCGGACGATGCGGGTGTCGACGCCGTGATGGCGCTGGTACGCCATCGTCATGGCTTCCGCGAAGCGCTTCGCCTCGTCGTAGACGCCGCGAGGACCGGTCGGATTGACGTTGCCCCAGTAGTCCTCCGTCTGGGGATGGACCTGCGGGTCGCCGTAGACCTCGCTCGTCGACGCGAGGAAGAACCGCGCCCCCTTGGCCTTGGCCAACCCGAGGCAGTTGTGGGTCCCGAGGCTGCCGACCTTGAGGATCTGGATCGGGATGCGGGCGAAGT
>JBBQNC010000261.1:0-5356 GCA_038329555.1 Thermoanaerobaculia bacterium | reverse complement strand
CACGTCCGCCTCCTTGAGCTTGGATTTGGGCGAGCCGACGGCGTCGAGGATGAGACGGACCTCGACGCCGTGACGCGCCCGCTCGGCGAGCGCGTCCCGAAACTTCGAGCCGACCCGGCCCGACCAGAAGATGTAGGCCTCGAAGTTGACCGTGTGCTCCGCCTTGCCGATCGCCTCGAGCATCGCCGGAAAAATGCGGTCCCCGTTCTCGAGGATCCGGACGCGGTTACCGGGGAGAACGGACGGGTTCTCGAGGGCGTGCGCCGAAGGTAGAAACGCGTCGTCGGTGACCGAGAACTTGTGCGGGAGAAGATAGCGGATCTCTTTGGGCTTCGAGAGCATCGAGAGAGCGATGGAGAGGGCGAAGGCGATCGCGAGCGCGACGAGATAGGTCTCGACCGGTATCCGATAGACTTTCGGCTTGCGAGGACGTCGCGCGCGCCTGCGGAACATGGCCACAGGGTATGTGAAGACCGGTCCCGTGGCGAGCGCCGTCTTCGTGCGGCCGCGACTTTCCGCCGGCGGGCTCCTTCTCATCCTCTCGCTGCTCTCGGCGTCCGGAGGCTGCTCTTACATCTTTTCCGAGATCCGGACCGTCTATCAGTACGAGCCGACCTATGGCGCGGACAGTCAGGAGTTCCGCCGCTCCCTGGACGCTTTCGGGACCGAGATGGTTCCCGACAACGCCGCGACGCTTCTCGAAAACGGCGACGCCATCTTCGATTCGCTCGAGGTGGCCTTCCGCGGCGCCCGGGCCTCCATCAACATCGAGACGTACATCTTCGACCACGGCGCCATCGGGACGCGGATCGCGCGGGTCCTCGCCGAACGGGCGCGGGAGGGGATCCAGGTGCGGCTCCTGGTCGACGGGTTCGGCTCGAGCCTGGGAGCCCTCGGAGACGAGATGGCGGCCGCGGGGGTGAAGGTCGAGGTCTACAAGCCCCTGCGCATCTATTCGCTCGACAAGGTGGGAAACCGCACGCACCGCCGGATCTTCACGATCGACGGGAAGATCGGGTTCTGCGGCGGCGTCGGGATCGACGACCGCTGGAAGGGCAACGCCCGCAACCCGACAGAGTGGCGGGAGACCATGGTTCGCGTCGAAGGGCCCGTCGTTGCGCAGCTCCAGCACGTCTTCTTCGAGGACTGGGTCCATACGACCGGGGAAGTCCTGCACGGGACCGCGCAGTTTCCGACGATCGAGCCGGCCGGCGACATGCTCGCCCAGGCGATCTCGAGCTCCCGCACGGATCAAAGCTCCATGGCCAAGCTCCAGTACTACATGGCGATCCAGGCCGCCCGCCGCAAGATCTGGATCGAGAACGCCTACTTCGTGCCGGACCGCCAGATCCGGCAGGGCCTCGTCCAGGCGGCGGCCCGAGGGGTCGACGTCCGCGTGATTGTTCCCGGAAAGTACATCGACAGCCCGAACGTCCGCAACGCGTCGCGATTCCACTACGGCGAGCTCCTGGACGGCGGGGTGCAGATCTTCGAATACCTGCCGACCATGATGCACAACAAGGTGATGGTCGTGGACGGGGTCTGGACCTCGATCGGCTCGATCAATTTCGTCAACCGCTCGATGAAGAAGAACGGCGAGGCGAGCGTTTCCGTTTACGACCGGGTCTTCGCGGACCGCGTCGAACGAATGATCGAGGCGGACCTCGCGCAGACCGAGCGCTTCACGAAAGAGAGATGGCGGAAACGGGGGCTGCTCGCGAGATTCGGAGAGGTCTTCTTCTGGCTCTTCTCCGAGAACTACTGATACGAGTGGCGCCTCAGCGAGAGACGGGGCGCAGGGCGCTTCGCCGCCGCCGCGAGACCGCGCGGCGCTCGCGGGAGGCGCAATCGAAGAGGAGAAGCGCGAGACGCTTCTCGCACTCTTCCGCCTCTTCCGGGCGGCAGGAGTAGGTGACGCGGTCTCCGTCGACGGTGAACTCGGGGAAGCGGCTCATGCCGGCGCGCTCCGAGGAGGTGAGCCTCCGCGTCAACCGCGCCACGCATTCGATGCGGCGCGCTCGGGTGTTCCAGGGGGTGTCCGCCCGGACGGCCGCGACGAGAGGGGGCGCGAGGGAACCCATACCCGGCGAGGAGCAAAACGCGGGCCACGAGGGGGTCTCGAAGGGCTCGGATCGGTTACGATTCGGCGAATGCTCGAAAAGATCCTGATTCTGGACCGTCCGGTGGTCGTCTTCGACACCGAGACGACGGGCACGAATCCACGCAGCGACCGCATCGTTGAGATCGCCTGCCTCAAGGTGCATCCCGACGGCCGGCGCGAATGCTGGGTTCGGCGCCTGAACCCCCGCATGCCGATTCCCGCCGGCTCGACGGCCATCCACGGGATCCGCGACGCGGACGTGGCGGGGCTTCCGGGCTTCGCGGAGGTCGCGTCGGAGCTCGCCGCGTTTCTCGAGGGATGCGACCTCGCGGGCTACAACATCGCCGGGTTCGACCTTCCGGTCCTGCGCGTCGAGTTCCTGCGCGCGGGAGTCGAATTCGAGGTCGCCGAGCGCCGGATGCTCGACGCGCAACGGATTTTTTTCGCCTACGAGCCGCGCCACCTGACGGCCGCGGCCCGCTTCTACTGCGAGGCGGAGCACGCCGGGGCCCACGGCGCCCTGGCCGACGCCGAGATGACGCTGCGCGTGCTCGAGGGCCAGTTCGCCCGGTACGCGCAGCTGCCGCGCTCCGTGGTTGAGCTCCACGATCTCTATTGCGCGGGGATCGACCGCGACGTCGATCCGGAAGGCCGCATCCGCCTCGTGGACGGAGAGCCGACGATCAACTTCGGGAAGAACCGCGGCCGGGCCCTGAGGGATCTCGCCCGCGAGGAGCCCGGCTTTCTCCGCTGGATCCTGAAGGGAGACTTTTCGCGACCCGTCAAAGAGATCGCGAAGAAGTATCTCCCCCAGGAAGGCTGATCCGGATCACCCGCTCTTTCCGACGCGCTTGAAGCGCAGGGTCTCGCCCGACGCGACGCTGCGCAGCCGGATGGAGCCGGGCTCGAGCTCGACCGTCCACTTGCCGGCGGCGCCCCTCAGAGCGAATGCGCAGCTCGCCCCCGAGGTCTCGCCCGCGAAACCGTCGCCCATCGGAGCCAGGTGGAAGCCGCACGCCGCATTCGTTTCGCTGTCCGTGAAACGGGTCGCCTGGGGCGACAGCGACGTGACGGTGGCGTCGAAATGCGGGATGTATCCGAAGTAGACGTCGGCGCCCTGCGTTTCGAGCCGTACGAGTCCCTTGCGCAGGACGTTCTCGCCCTGGTACTTGCCCGTCACCTCGAGGAAGAGATCGTAGGGGTGTTGGGTATCGGTCACGACCGGACGCAGGTCGATGCGCAGGTCGTTGCCCGGAGTCGAACCCTGGAACGTGCCCGACAGGATCGAAGCGAGCTCGAAGACGGGGTTTCCCGCCGCGGCCGCCGGGGCGGCCGTCGCGAAGGCGAGTGCCGCCGCCATGAATGTCAGCCGTGGGATGAGTTTTTTCATCGTTGCCTCCGAGGGTCGCGGTTGCGATAAGCGTTCCAGGGGATGGAGTCGCCTTCGCCGGCGGCCGCGGCGGTCAAGTCCTGCGCCGAGAGCGGCTTGACGTTTCAAGACCGAATCGGTTCCCGCGCACCGAGCGCCGACGGCGTCCTCGCAGGAGGACGGATTATCGCACCGAAGGGACGGCGCGCAGCCCGGCGAGAGTCCTCTGCATCGCCTCGTTGACCGCCTGCTGCAGCGCGGCCTTCTCGTTGTCGACGCCGCGGTAGTTCGGCCGCTGCACGTCCGAATCGGCCTGAAATTCCGTCAACGTCCGTCCGCCCTGATCCCGCACGAGAACGCTCCATTCGGCAAAGGCCTGCCAGATTTCATCCTGGCGCACCACCGAGAAGCGATGGAGCTCGATCGCGATCGAGGGGGCTTCGGATTCGACCCAGCGGCACCCGGGGAGCGACTTCGTGATCGAGTCGCGGATCGCCGCGACGACCCTCTCGGAGTCCCTCCGGTCGGCGCGCTGGTCCGCGATCTCGAGGCGCCACGCGAGGACGCCGCCCGGGCAGGCGACGGTCGGGTCCGGCGAAACGACGGGGGCCACGGAGACGGCGCACGCCGACCCGAAGACGGCGGCGAGGAGAAAGGCGAAACGGCGCGCGCGCTTCACGTCTTTCTCATCTTCTCACGCCGGCCCGGGGGGGCCGCGCGCTTCCCGTATGTGCGCGCGAGCGCGGCGGCCTCCGCTCCGAGCTCGGCGATGAGCTCCGGCGGCTCGAGAACGATGGCGTCCTTCCCGTACGCGAGGACGAATCGCCGCGCTTCCTTGATGGATTGGGCGGGCATCTCGAGGATCGCTTCTCCCGCGTCCGTCGTCTCGATCTTCTGTTGCGGATGGAACTTCAGCTCCCGCACCTCGTCGGAGATTTCCGGAGAGAATCGCACCCGCATGCGGAACGGCTTCGCGTCTCCCACGAAGAGGCCGAAGGTGTTGCGAAAGAATTTCTCGGCGTCGAAGTCGCGAGGGATCGTGTAGGGATCCTCAGTCCGGCGGGCCTCCTCGATGCGGGCGAGGTAGAAGAGCTTCACCTGCCCCGCCGACTGGTCCTCGGCGAGAACCATCCAGTCGCGTCCGGACAACACGAAGGCATACGGCCGGACGACGCGCGGATCACCCGGCGGCTCGCCCGGGCGGTGATACCGGATCGAGAGAGCGCGGCCGCGCTGTAGCGATTCCGAGACCGCCTCCCACGTCTCCTCCCGCACGGGGCGGAAGGCTGCGGCCCGCAGCGCGAGCTTCTCCATGACAAGCTCCGGGCGAAGGCGAACGGCCGGCGGCATCAGCTCGGCGAGTCGCTCGTAGCAGGCCTTCAGATCGCGGCCGAGCGGCGTCCCGCCGAAGAGAGCGAGGAACTGCGCGGCCACGCCGATCGAGAACAGGTCCTTTCCGTCGACGGGAAGAAAGGGAAGCACGTAATCGGCCCGGGAGTAGACGTAACCGTTCTCTCCCCGGTCGAACTCGATCGGCGCCTCGAGCTCGTCGCGCAGATAGTCGAGGTCGCGCTGCACGGTTTTCGAGGAAACGCCGAGCCGCTTCGCGAGGGAGGACGCGTTGGGGAACCGCCGCTCCTTGATCTCGTGATGGATCGTCTGGAGACGCCTCCAGAGAGGCCGGTCTTTGAATGCGCCGGAGCGAGCCACGCGGCGATTCTCGCACGGGAGGCTGTCAGAAATTGTCGCCGCCGCGGCGGACAATCGCACATCCCGTGTCACCAACCGATCGAGGCGTGCGCGTAAACACCCCGTAAACAGGGCCTTTTCTCGTCTCACCGTCTGGCCCTTCGATTGCTCTATAGGATGGCGGTGCGAATCCAACT
>JBBQNC010000260.1:0-5366 GCA_038329555.1 Thermoanaerobaculia bacterium | reverse complement strand
TGGTATCGGGCGAGGATGAGCGCCTCGCGCTGCTCCTCGGAGAGGTCGTTCAGGGCCTCGCGAACCGCGTCGCGGCGCTCCCGTGTGAGAAGCCGCGCCTCTGCCCCCTCGCCCTTGTGCGTCGGCTCGGGAACGCCCTCGAGCGGTACGATCGTCGCTCGCCGCTCGCGCCGCCGCCGGTCCCGGCAGGCGTTGGCGGCGATCGCGAAGAGCCACGACGAGACCTCGGCCCGGCCGTCATATTGATGCGCCCGCGTGATCACTTTGACGAAGACCTCCTGGGTCACTTCCTCGGCCAGCCCGCGGTCGGAGAGGAGCCGGTCGGCGAAGCGGAGAAGAGCCGGGGCATAGCGCTCGAAGAGCTCCGCCGCGCCGCTGGTCTCCCCGCGGCGGATCTTCTCGAGCAACCTCCGGTCGTCGGCGCTCGCGCTCTGGTCTCTCAAGATCCGTCCGGCACGGCATACCCGGAGACGGCCCGGCACGCCAAAGGTTTCGCCCCACCCATCCGACTGGCCCCTTTGGCCGTATGATGTACGAAAGAGAGCCGCTTCCGGCCCTTCGGGGCGTCCGTCACGGAGGTCTCATGTCTAACGTTCCCGACGTACGCAGCGAGGGCCGCGCCTCGGCCCTTCAGGACGCCCGAGCTCGCATGGGGCCGCTGTTCGCCGAAAACCAGGTCCTGGGCCGCCGCAACGCGATCGGCTGCGTCGCTCTCGAGATCACACAGCGCTGCAACCTCGACTGCACGCTCTGCTACCTGTCGGAGAACTCCGAGCGGGTCAAGGACATACCCCTGCAGGAGGTCTTCCGCCGGATCGACGGCATCGCCGAGCAGTTCGGGGCACCGACGGCCGTCCAGATCACGGGGGGCGACCCGACCCTGCGCAAGAGAGACGAGCTCGTCGCGATCGTCCGCCGGGTCCGGGAGAAGGGACTCCTGCCGACCCTGATGACGAACGGGATCAAGGCGACGCGGGAGATGCTCGAAGAGCTGGCGGAAGCGGGGCTGAACGACGTCGCCTTCCACGTCGACCTGACGCAGGAGCGCAAGGGCTATGCGACGGAGGCCGACCTGGACGTCATCCGCGAGGAGTACATCGAGCGCGCCCGCGGCATCCCGATCGCCGTCATCTTCAACACGACCGTCTGCCGCGAAAACTTCGACGAGATTCCCGGCATGATCCGTTTCTTCCGCCGTCACGCCGACGTCGTCGGGATGGCGTCCTTCCAGCTGCAGGCGGACATCGGCCGGGGCGTCCTGCGCGAACGCGACCGGGTGATCTCTCTTGAGACTGTCCGGCGGCAGATCGAGGTGGGAGCCCAGATCCCCATCTCCTGGGACACGATCCTGATCGGTCACCCGTCGTGCCACCGGATCGGCATCACCCTCGAGGCGAACGGAAACCTGTACGACTTGAACGACGATCCGGCCTTCTTCAACCGGTTTCTCTCCGATTTCCAGCACGTGATGCTCGACCGGCGGGAACCGGGCCGCGCCGTGCGGGCCCTCCTGGCGGAGCTGAAGCGCCGTCCCGCGTGGGTCGGCCGCGCGATCCGCTTCATCGCTCCCAAGCTCTGGCGGATGCGGCGCGACATCGTGGCCGGCCGCGGCCGCGTCCACAAGCTGTCGTTCTTCGTGCAGAACTTCATGGACGCGAGCGCGCTCGAGGCGGAGAGAGTCCACGCGTGCTCCTTCATGGTCATGACCGCGAACGGGCCGATCTCGATGTGCGCGCATAACGCCCGGCGCGACGAGTTCATCCTGAAGCCTCTCGCCGTGAAGACGGAGGTTGGGGAAGGTATCTGGAATCCCTTGTCGGGAGCGACGCTGCCCGTCCTTCCGACGTCGAACCACAGGGGGCTCTCATGAAGGCCCGCGCGGCTTCACTTTTGGTCCTCCTCCCCGCCGTCCTCGCCGTCGTCCTGACTGCCTCCTGCGCCGTGAGCGTGCCGCCGCCGAAGGGCGCCGCGGCGTCCGCTCCCGCTGCGGAGAACCCGGAAAAGCTCTGGGCGAACGTCCTGTCGAAATACGTCGACGAGCAGGGGCGGATCGACTTCCTGGCGATCTCGAAGGACCGCGGCGACCTCGACGCGTACGTCGCCTGGATCGGCCGGGTGAGCCCCGCCAAAACGCCGGCGTCCTTTCCGACGATGGAGTTGCGACTCGCCTACTACATCAACGCCTACAACGCGCTCGCCCTCTACAACGTGCTCGAATCCGGCATGCCGAAGGATTTGAACGCCGTCAAGGTGCGGTTCTTCTACCGGAACAAGCTCGGCATCGGCGGCGGGAAGATGTCGCTCTACGACCTGGAGAACAAGATCATCCGGCCGATGGGCGACCCGCGGGTCCACTTCGCCCTGAACTGCATGGTGCGCGGCTGTCCGCGCCTGCCGCGCGAGCCGTTTCGGGCGGACCAGCTCGACATGGAGCTGCAGGCGACCGCGCAGTACTTCCTGAACGAAGACCGCAACGTGCAGGTCCAGCCGGACAAGCAGACCGTGCGCTTCTCTCAGATTCTCGAGTTCTACACGGACGATTTCCTGAAGAAGGCGCCGTCGCTCGCCGCGTACGCGAACCAGTACCGCGAGGCGAAGATCCCGGAGACGTCCAAGATCGAGTTCATCCCGTACGACTGGACGCTCAACCAGAAGTGAGCCGGTCCGACCCGGGCGAGCCGGGCCTCGGGAGACGACGAGGGCGGGCACGCACGATCCTCCGGGTCGCGATCGGCGCGATCCTGACCGCGACGGCCGTCGGCAAGCTGCTCGACGTTCCCGGGTTCGCCCGGGTCCTCGGAACCTACCGGGCCTTTCCGGACGAGCTTCTCCTCCCCGTCGCGCTGGCCGTTCCGGCGGCGGAGCTTCTTCTCGCGCTGTGGCTCTTCTCGAACCAGCGGCCGTTCGGGGCGGCCGTCGCGGCACTCGTCATGCATCTCTCTTATGCCGCATGGTCGGCTTCCGCCATTCTCCGAGGCCTCGCGCTCTCCAACTGCGGCTGCTTCGGGGTCTTCTGGCCCCGCCCGCTCGGCTGGTCGACGGTGGCGGAGGACCTGGCCGTCGCCGCCGCCTGCGGGTGGCTCGCGGCGGCGGCGCGGCCCGCCGTTCGGGGACCGCGTTCATGAGCGCTCCGCGGTCGAGCCGCCTCCGGCTCGTTCTGCCGCCCGCGCTCGTGCTGGTGTTTGCGCTTGCGCTCGTTTCGGCCCTGCCGCTCGCGGCGGCGATCCCCGGGGACGCCTCCTTCTCGCCCTGGTTCAATTCCCGCGGGATCGAGGTCGAGATCTTCCGGCCATCCTCGGGGCCACCCTGGATCCGCGCCCGGGGAGAGATCCCGGCGCCGGCGTCGCGGGTTGCCGCGGCGCTCTCGGACTTCGCCCGCTACCGCGAGCTCTTCGCCCCCGCCGTCCGGAAGGCGGACGTGCTCGACCGCGAGGAGCGCTCGGCGCGGATTCATTTCGTCTGGCCCTATCCGTTCCCGTACTCGAACCGCAGCGCGATCGTCCGCTACGAGACGGTCCAGGAGCCTGAGGGGTCGTTCCGGATCGCCTGGAAGGCCGACGCGAGGCCGAAAGACCCGAAGGAGGGGACCCGGATCGCGAATGTCGAGGGGGAGACCCGGATCGTTCCGGCGGGCCTCGATTCGTGCCGCGTGACGTACACGTATCTGGGAGACCTCGGGGGAAAGTTCCCGGCCTTCGCGCAGGAGAAGGCCTGGCGGGAGGAGCCCGTCCAATACTTCCGGGCGATCCGCCGAGCGCTCGGATTGCCCGACCTGCGGAAGGAAGACCGGTGAGGCGGCGAGCCCGGCCCCGGATCCTCACGCTATAGTCCCGCGCTTGGATTCCCTCTCATTCAAGGTCGTCGACTTCGCGATCCAGCTCGCGGCGATCCTCTTCGCGATCTCGTTCCACGAGTCGGCGCACGCCTGGATGGCACTCCAGTTCGGAGACACCACCGCGCGGGACCTGGGACGCATCAGCCTGAACCCGATCCGCCACATCGACCCGTTCGGCAGCGTGATCCTCCCGGTCCTCCTCTACTTCACCTCGGGGCTCTTGTTCGGCTACGCCAAGCCGACCCCCGTGAGGCTCGACCAGACGAAGAACCCGCGCCTCGCCGACGTCGCCGTATCCGCGGCGGGACCGCTGTCGAACCTGCTCCTGGCCGCCATCGGGCTCGTCGTGCTCGTGGGGATCAAGGCAGCCTTCCCGGGCGCCCTTCCGGACCTGTTCGACGCCCTCCGCGGGCACCGGTTCGCCGGCGGAGCGGTCGCCCCGATCACGTATCTCTTCTTCCAGTTCGTGATCGTGAACATCAGCCTCGGCGTCTTCAACCTCATTCCAATCCCGCCGCTCGACGGAAGCTGGGTTCTCGCGGCCATTCTCGGAGAGCGGGCGAGGCTCTTCTTCCAAAACGTCGGCCGGTTCGGGTTCTTCATCCTGATCCTGCTCTCTTCTTCCGGAGTGTTGAGTCGGATCCTGGGGCCGGTCCTCCGCGTCTTCTACGAGATCGTCGGCCGTGTGCTCTCATGACGGCCGACGGCGCGGAGAAGTCCCTTCCTCCGGTCGCGATCCCGGCGTTCAGCGGCCCGCTCGATCTGCTCCTCCACCTGATCCGCGTCAACGAGGTGTCGATCACGGACATCCCTATCTTCGAGATCACGGAACAGTACACGCTCTACCTCGACGCAATGCGGGAGCTCGATCTCGACGTCGCCTCCGACTACATCGCCCTCGCCGCGGAGCTCATCTACATCAAATCGCGGATGCTGCTGCCGCGCGCGCCCGGCGAGCCGGAAGAGGACCCGCGCCAGGATCTCGCGCGACGGCTCCTCGAGTACGAGCGCTACAAGCAGGCGGCGGAGTCGTTCCACGAGATCGACGCCCTGCGGGCCGGCCTCTGGTCCCGGCCGCCGACGGAGGTTCCGCGCTCCCCGGAGGGCGAGACCCTGGAGGTGTCGCTTTTCGATCTCATCGACACGTTCCGGAAGGTCACCGAGCGCTACCAGTTCGCGCACCCGCCCGCGCTCGAGATCCATCATCTCCGCTTTTCCGTCGGCGACAAGATGCTCGAGCTCGTGGAGCGCCTCGAGAAAGCAGGCACTCTGCCGCTCCTCGAGTTCTGGGGAGCGATGACGTATCGCGCCGAGGCGGTGACGGCCTTCCTGGCGACGCTCGAGCTGATCCGGCTCGGCATCGTTCGCGTCTTCCAGGCGACGCACTTCGCGGAGATCCACGCGACGAGGACCGACGCGCCGTTCTCGCCCGAGAACGTGCGGGATACTTATCGATGAGGGCGGGATGAGAGAGACGAGCACGGACGAGACGCCGGCGGGGGAGCCAGGCGGCGCGGAAGAGAACCGGTCC
>JBBQNC010000259.1:0-5376 GCA_038329555.1 Thermoanaerobaculia bacterium | reverse complement strand
CGGCCGCCGGCCCGCGTCGCAAGACGTTCGCTTTCCCTCGGCGGGTCTTCTCCTGGGGGCCAGAGTGCCCCAGCAGAACTGGGCTGACCAGGTCGCCGTTCGCGAGCCTGACTCGGGCGGACCGGTCGAAGCTGTTTCCTCGCGTCGAGAAACGGGGCTACTGCTACTCGCCGGAAGAGCTCCGGGCACTCTACGAGCTCTTGCCGGCCCATCTTTACCGGTTCGTCCGGTTCGCGGTCCACACCGGGATGCGGTTCAACGAGATCGCCTCGCTCACGTGGGACGCGGTGGATCTCGACCGGAAGCGGGCAATCGTCGAGGCTAGGTTCGCGAAGAATAAGCGGGAGCGAGAGGTCACGCTCGGCGAGGTCGCTCTCGAAATCCTGTGCCCCCTGAGAACACCTGAAGTATCCCCGAGCGATCGCCCGTTCGTCGGACGAGCCGGGAGGCCGATCACGGAGGTACGGGCGGAATTCATCCCGGCCATCGAGAAGGTGTGGACGCCGTCGAAGCCCGGAGAGCGTCGGCCGCGGTTTCACGATCTGCGGAAGACCGGCGCGACTCGGGTCGAAGCGGTTTCATTTCATGCAATCGCGAAGGCGTTCCTCGGCCATGCCGACGAGAACGTCACGGACACCTACATCGTCGCATCCCTCGATGCGGTCCGGGACGCCGTGAACCGCGCCGCCCGGTCGATCGACGGCGAAACCCCGGCTGGAGCGATCCCTTCGCCCCCTCGCGTACGCGGACGGCACAAAAGACGGCACAGCAGCCCGCCTCACGAGTCGCGGAGCTGTAATGCGCGAGCGAACCGAGATGGGCTTGTCCCTTCACACTCAGCAGGTTGGAGGCTATAGTCCCGCAGCGCGCCGGAGTGGTGGAATGGCAGACACAGGGGACTCAAAATCCCCCGCTCGCAAGAGCATGAGGGTTCGAATCCCTCCTCCGGCACTCTGAAACTGCCGCTTCGCTGCATCTTCGTTCTGCGGCCGCGAAACGACATGCAGCGAAGCGACAGTCCTTCAGAGCAACAGTCGTTGCGCTGAACTTTCGGCCGCGGCCATGAGTCCCACTGCAGCGAAGCGGGTGTCGCAGTGCCGCGGCGGTTTCAGTGCTCTAAACCGTACTCTTTGATCTTGTTGTAGATCGTCTTCAGCGAGAGCTTCAGGAGCTCCGCGGTCTTCGGCTTGTTGCCGCGCGCGAACTCGAGCGTCTTCTGGATGAGCCGGCGCTCGACGTCGGCGAGCGACGCTCCAACGGCGATCTGGACGACCGGAGGTTTCTTGCGTCGGGAGCGGCGGCGGGCCCGCGGGCCGGCGAGGAGGGACAACACGACCGTCGGACCGATCACCGGCCCGTCCGAAAGGGGTGCCGAGCGCCGGACGACGTCTCGCAGCTCCCGGACGTTCCCCGGCCAGTCGTGCACACGCAGGGCGTCGAGCGCCTCCGCGTCGAAGGAGAGGGTGGGGTCGATGTCCGCGAGGAATCCGCGCGCGAGGAGGTCGACGTCGTCGCCTCGTTCCCTCAAGGGCGGCAGATGCACGATCCGGTCGCGCAGCGCCTCGAAGAGAGGGGGGATGATCCGGCCGGCCGCGGACGCTTCCTCCGGCTCTTCGTTGATGGCGAACACGGGCCGGAACCGCTTCGGATCTTCGGCGAGTGAGAGCAGGGCCTCCTGCGTCTCGAGCCGTCGCCGTTCGAGCGCCGGAACGAACAGAGTCCCCTGCCCGGTCGCAGGCACTTCGGGAAGCTCGATGGACGAGACCAGGATGAAGGGTCCCTTTCCGCGGGAGGAGAGCCCGTGCACGGCCCGGGCGGCCTCTTCCTGCTCCGTTCCGGCCTCGCCCGTCACGAGAACCGGGTCGTCGGACGCCGCCGCGCGCTCGATTGCGGCGCGGGCGGACTGCCAGCGGGGCGACGCGCCTGAAAGCGTGGCGGCGATCTCGGAGCGCACGAGGCGCACGCGCAGACCCTCCATCCGGCGTTCGCGGTCGCGCTGCTGCGCGAGACGGGAGAGAAGAAGCGCGACGCGGGATTCCGAGACGGGCCGCCAGAGAAAATCGACCGCTCCGCGGTCCATCGCCTCGACGCCGGAATCGAGACGGGAGCCTTCCACCAGCGCGAAGACGTCCCGCTCCGGCTCGCGCGCGGCCGAATCGATGAAGGCGAGCGGATCCCCGCCCGACGCATCGAGCGCCACGACGAGGATGTCGGGCGCAAAGGCCGCCGCCTGTCTGTGTCCTTCGTCCAGAGATTCGACGCTTCGGACCTGCTCGCCCGCCGCGGAGAAGTGGCGCCGGAGCGCGTCGCGGGACTGTTCGGCGGGATCGATCAGGAGCGTCCGCATGGGATCTGTGATTGTAGCGGAAAGGGACAGGTTCGAGAAAGCGTTTCGGACCAGATCGGCTGTGCCGCACTCGTCGCCGCGCCGCCGCCCCGCCGGTCGCGCGTCCCGGCGCCGTTTCGTCAACGATCCGGCCGGCCTCCGATCTCCAGGGTCGGCCAGAGCGCGTCCACCTTCCTGCGGACGTCCTCGCTCATTACGATCTCGTCAGGCCAGCGCCGATCGAACCCCTCTTCCTTCCACTTCCGGGTCGCGTCGATCCCCATCTTGCTGCCCAGGCAGGGACGCGGCGCCGCGTGATCGAGCTCGTCGACGGGTCCGTGCACGAACTCGATGTCTCGCTCAGGGTCGATCGCCGCCAGCACCTTCCAGAGCAGGCGTCGGGGATCCCGGACGTCGACTTCTTTGTCCACGACGACGATCGTCTTGGTGAACATCATCTGGCCGGTTCCCCAGATCGCGTGCATCGTCTTGCGGGCGTGCCCGGGAAATCGTTTGTCGATGGCGACGATCATGAGGTTGTGGAAGACGCCCTCGACGGGCAGGTGCATGTCGACGATCTCCGGAATCGTCTTGCGGACGAGCGGCAGAAACAGACGCTCGACCGCCTCTCCCATGAAGCCATCCTCCATTGGCGGAGGGCCGACGATCGTCGTCAGATACACGGGCTCGCGGCGCCGCGTCAGCGCCGTGACGTGGAAGACGGGAAAATCGTCTTCGAGGGAGTAGTAGCCGGTGTGATCGCCGAACGGACCTTCGCGGCGCCGCTCGCCCGGCTCTACGTAGCCCTCGAGCACGATCTCCGCCTCCGCCGGCACAAGAAGGTCGATCGTCTTTCCGCGGACGAGCGGAACGCCTTCGCCCCGTACGAAGCCGGCGAAGAGAAACTCCGAGACCCCCGGCGGGAGTGGCGCGATCGCGGAAAACACGGTCGCCGGATCGCAGCCGAGGGCGACGGCGACTTCCATCCGGCGGCCCTCGCGCTCGTAGCCGCGCGCCTGGCCCGCGCCGTCCTTGTGCTTCTGCCAGTGCATCCCCGTCGTGGTGCGGTCGTAGACCTGCATCCGGTACATGCCGACGTTGGTCTTCTGCGAGACGGGATCGCGCGTCACGACGAGCGGCATCGTGATGAAGGGACCGCCGTCCTGAGGCCAGCAGGTCAACGCGGGCAGAGTCGTCAGGTCCACCTGGTCCCCCGTCGCGACGATCTCCTGACAGGGACCGGATCGCACGGTCCTGGGGAACACGGACGCGAGCTCCGTCAGGAGCGGGATCGCCTTCAACTTGTCGAGGAGTCCCTCGGGCGGACGCGGATCGAGAAAGACCTCCAGCCGCTCCTCCCATTCCTCGTACGAGGAAATCTCCAGAGCCGTGAGCATCCGGCGCTTCGACGCAAAGAGATTGATCGCGACCGGCATCGATGCGCCGACGACGTTCTCGAAGAGCAGAGCCGGACCGCCGGCCTTGACGGCCCGGTCGGCGATCTCCGCGATCTCGAGCCGGGGCGACACCGGCGCCCGGATGCGCGCGAGCTCTCCATCGGCTTCCAGCCGTTCCAGGAACGCGCGGAGATTTCGAAAGGCCATCAGCCCCCCTTCACGAGCCCGAGCCGCGCGCGTCGAACAGGCCGAAGCGGCGGCGCTGCCACTCCGCGACCCCCCCCTCGACGTGGGAGAAGTAGCGAAAGCCCTGCCGGGCCAGGAACTCGCACGCGGACGCGGCGTCCGTACCGTCCCGGCTGAAGATGAACACGGTCTCGCTCTCCCAGGCGGCGATCTCCCGGAACCGGCGGCGCAGCTCCGAGAGCGGCACCTCGCGGCAGCGGGCCAGATGCGGGAGCTCCGGGGTGAATTCTTCCCGATGCCTCACGTCGAGCACGAGGGCGTTCGGGTTGTCTCGGATCATTTCGTTCGCGACGTCCGGCTGGATCTCGTCGCAGTTCGCCGGCAGCGACGCGACCAACCGGCGGCTCGTCGCGCATGCGGCCGACACTCCGACCAGGAGGAGCAGCGTGGCTCTTTTCGGGACGGGCATGCGTCGCGCGTTCCTCCCGCGCGCGATTATCGTCCATGCCGGCGAAGCGTCACGTCCGTGCGGAGCTCTCCGACTTCCTGCCCCCGCACGCTGCGGATGACCGGGCGGCGGTGCGGAGCGAGGCGGCGGGCGGCGGCGCCGTCCAGCCGTCCCAGCCGGTCCAGGATCTCGAGGGCGACCGCATCGCGTGCGCGGGAGGAACCGTCTTCGATCTTGAAGGCGATGCCCACCGCCTTCTCCCGGGAGTCGCGAGGTCGCAGCCCGATCGCGTAGACCCCTTCCGCCCCCTCCTTCCCGATCCATGCGCCGCGGCCGGCCTCCAGGAAATCCGTCGTGAAGCGCGCCCGACCGGCGACCATCCCCGGGCTGGCGCACATCGCCCGCCAGATCCGCCGCCGCACGCGCAGGTCTGCCGGACTCTCCGTCTCTTGCCGGCCCGAGGCGCCCAGGCGCGCGTAGGCGGCGGCGAGTCCCGACAGCGGCAGGAAGAAGACCGGAAGGCTGCATCCGTCGACGGCGATTCCGATGGAGCGACGGGGCGCCCCCGTGTAATCGGAGACCAGGTCGAGGATCCTCGCCTCGATCGGATGAGAGGCCTTCGTGTAACCGCGCGGGTCGAGCCCGAGGAGCCGGCACGCGAGAAGCAGTCCCGCGTGCTTCCCGGAGCAGTTGTTGTGGAGCGGCGTCGGCTTTTCGCCTTTCGCGATCAACGCCCGCGCGGAGGGCTCGTGCATGGGCAGATGGGCGCCGCAGGCGAGGTCCGCGACCCCGAATCCGCCCCGGGTGAGCATCCGCGCCGCGGTCCGGACGTGTCTCGGCTCGCCCCCGTGGGACGCGCACATGAGCGCGATCTCGTCGTCGCCGAGCCGGAATTCACGGTCCCCTCCGGCGGCGAGCAGCGGAATCGCCTGGATCGGCTTGGCGGCGGAGCGGAGATAGACGGGTTGGTGCGGATCGCCGACCTCGGCCAGGATCCCCCCGTCCTCGTCGACGACGGC
>JBBQNC010000258.1:0-5393 GCA_038329555.1 Thermoanaerobaculia bacterium | reverse complement strand
GATCGCCTCGGGAATGCGCGTCGTGTCGAGGGGTGGCGCCGGCGCGTGGAGATGCTTCCCCAGATAGCCCTCCGGGGTATCGGCCTCGAACGGCGCCTTCCCGGTCAGCATCTCGTAAAGGACGACGCCGAACGAGTAGAGGTCGCTGCGTCCGTCGACCACCTCTCCGGGCGCGAGCGCGCCGGCCTGCTCCGGCGAGCAGTACTTGAGCTTGCCGACGAACATCCCGGTGCCGGTCATCTGCATCGTCTCGGCCGCGACCCTCTTCGCGATGCCGAGGTCGATGATCTTCGCGAGCAGGCGCCCGTCGCGCGTTTCGCGGAGCATGATGTTGTCCGGCGCCAGATCGCGGTGGACGATGCCCTGCGCGTGAATCTCCTCGAGACCCGCGAGGACCTGCTGCGCGACGTCCAGAGCCCGCGCGGCGGGAAGCGGGCCGTTGCGCCGGAGCCATTCCTCGAGCGTGATCCCGTCGATGAACTCCCAGACCATGTAGAACGAGCCGTCGGGAAGCCGGGAGAAGTCGTAGAGCGCGGCGACGTTCGGGTGGCGGATCGACGTCGCGATCCGCGCCTCCTCCTGGAAACGCCGGGGCTCGGTCCCTTCGCCGAGGGCGTCCGGCTTCATGACCTTGATGATCCGGATCTCTTCGAGGTGGACGTGGCGCGCCTTGTAAACCTCGCCCATCCCGCCTTCGCCCGTCTTCTCCAGGATCTCGTACTTGCCGTCGAGAGTCTGCCCGGGATAGAGCCGCCGGGCGGATGCGCCGCACGACGGGCAGAACCGGGCTTCCGCGGGCACACCGCTGCCGCAGCGCGAACAGACGATCGGGCTCGAGGACATTTCCCGCGATTTTAGCCGAGGGAATCCGGTGGCCTGGCTCGCGCCACTCGCGGCGGCGTTCCCTCCCTCTACAATCCGGGCCATGCAGCGCCCGCTTCTCTTCGCGACGTCGCGGCCCGAAAAGGCGGACGAGGCGCGCCGCTTCGGGTTCGCCGTCGAACGGATCGCCGTCGATCTCCCGGAGATCCAGTCCATCGACCCGGGCGACATCGTCGAAGCGAAGGTTCGCGGCGCCTACGAGAAGCTCGAGCGCCCGGTCCTCGTCGAGGACTCGGGTCTCTCGATCCGGGCCTGGGGCGGCTTTCCCGGCGCGCTCGTTCGATGGCTCGAAAAGGGCGGGGGCGTCGGCGCGATTCCGAGGATGCTCGCCTCCTGGGAGGACCGCCGGGCGACCGCGATCTGCGTCGTGGCGCTCTTCGACGGAGCGCGCTTCGTCTCGGCGCGCGGCGAATGCGAGGGGTCGATCGCTCCCGCTCCCAGGGGAGCGGACGGGTTCGGGTGGGACTCGATCTTCATTCCTGAGGGGGCGGATCGCACGTTCGCGGAGCTCGGGCCGGCCGGAAAGGACCGTGTCTCCCACCGCCGACGCGCGTGGGAGGCCCTGGCGGCACGAATGCCGCAAGAGCTGTCGCGATGAGGAAGGTCTTGCTGTCGCTCGGCGCGGCCCTCCTCGCGATCCTCGGATACGGCGTGGCGCAAGACTCCTCGACGCCGGCCCGGGAAGTCCGGACGCAGGACGGCGTGCGGCTGAGAGTCGAGACCGTCGTGACCGGTCTCGAGGTCCCCTGGTCGATCGCCTTCGCGTCGCCGGGACGGATGCTGGTGACGGAACGGCCGGGTCGCGTGCGGATCGTTGAAAACGGCGTCCTGAAGGCGGAACCGCTCGCGACGCTCGCGGACGTGGAATCGACGTCGGAGACGGGACTGATGGGACTGACGCTCTCGCCCGACTACGCGAGCTCGCATCTTCTCTACCTGTCCTACGCGTATGCCGCCGGCCGCGACATCCGGGTCCGTGTCGTCCAATACCGCGACGAGGGCACGCGTCTCGTTCGGACGAAGACGATCGTCGAGGGTGTCCCCGCCGCGCGCAACCACGCCGGGTGCCGGATCCGGTTCGGGCCCGATGGCAAGCTCTACGTCACGACCGGAGACGCGACGGATCGGGCGCTCGCGCAGCGGATGGACTCGCTCGCCGGAAAGACGCTCCGATTCAACGGAGACGGCTCGATCCCCGCGGACAATCCCTTTCGCGGATCCCCGATCTACTCCCTGGGCCACCGCAACTCGCAGGGGCTCGACTGGCAGCCCGGCACGGGGACCCAGTTCCAGACCGAGCACGGGCCGTCGGGCTTCGACGGACCCGGCGGCGGTGACGAGGTGAACATCGTCGAGGCCGGTAAGAACTACGGCTGGCCCGTGATCCACCACCGGCAGACCCGCGAGGGCTTCGTCTCGCCGCTCCTCGAGTTCACCCCCGCCATCGCGCCGGCCGGCGCGTCGTTCGTCCGGGGAGGGGCGCTCGCCGGGCTCACCGGCGATTTCATCTTCGGTGCGCTCGTCGCGGAGAAGCTCGTCCGCGTGCGATTCGAGGCGGGGTCGCCCCGCCGGGTGAAGGACGTCGAGGATCTGCTCTCCGGCGAGTACGGGCGCTTCCGCGAGGTCATGGCGGGTCCGGACGGGGCCCTCTACGTCTCGACCAGCAATCGCGACGGTCGCGGCCACGTCCGGGGAGGGGACGACCGCATCCTGCGGATTTCCGAACAAAATTAGGGATTTTGCCCATTTATCCGAATTGAACGTGGGCCGTAACCCTTCACACACTCGATGTGAGAAGCCGAACCCGACCGCCCGCCGATCCGGTATCGTCTCGGCGAATGGAGCTCGCGGAGGTCGTCGGCAGCCTCGCTGCGCTGCAGCGGTTCCCGATCGAGCCTCTCGGGGGCGAGCCGGCCAACGTGGCGCCGGTCTCCGGCGCGGGCCTTCTCGGGGACCGGGCCTACGATCTCTGCGAGCGCGCGACGGGCGAACCCATCGCGCCCGCGTCGTCGCCCCTCATCCTTTTCTACGGCGCCCGCTTCATGGACGACATGGTCTCGGAGGATCTCGACGCCTGGACCCGCGTCCGCGATCCGTCGGGCGCCGAAATGCCCATAGCGGATCCGCGGTGGCTCGAGGAGCTCGGTCGCGTGCTCGGCAAGGAGCTCGATCTGCGCCGCCGTCCGGTCGACGATGTCGCGGGGCCGCTCCGTCTGATCACGAGGCCCACGCTGCGTCTGGCCGAGCGGTCGTACGGCTCGCCTCTCGAGGCCCTCCGCATCCGCGCGAATCTCCTGATCGAGGTGCCCGAGGGCAAGGCGTTCGAGGAGGACCATTGGGTGGGGCGCCGGATCGGGATCGGCGACACCGTTCTCGAAGTCACCGGCCCCGCGGCCGACTGTTTCCTCGCGGACTTCCATCCGGAAATTCCGCGCGGCGACACCGACATGTTGAGAGGGTTGGTTCGCGTGCGCGGCGGTCACCTCGGTGTGACGGCGCGCGCGATCGCGGGGCACCGGATTCGCGTCGGGGATCCCGTCGCGCTCCACGATTGATACACTGGCCGCCATGCCCGAACGGCCCATCCGCGTCCTAATCGCCAAGCCGGGGCTGGACGGCCACGACCGCGGAGCGAAGGTGATCGCGCGCGCGCTGCGCGACGCGGGGATGGAGGTCATCTACTCGGGGCTGCGGCAGACCCCGCCCCAGATCGTCGCCGCCGCGATCCAGGAAGACGTGGACGTCGTGGGGCTCTCCATCCTCTCGGGCGCCCACAACGTCCTCTTTCCCGAGATCCTGAATCTCCTCAAGGAGCAGGGGGGCGAGGACATCCTCGTGCTGGCCGGCGGCATCATTCCCGACAAGGACATCGCGCCCTTGAAGGCCCTCGGGATCCGGGAGATCTTTCTGCCCGGCACACCCACGCAGACGCTCGTCGATTTCATCCGCAAGGAAGCGGGAACCCGGGTTCGGTAGCGGCGGACGGCAGACCGGCAACCGTGAGGAATCGCGCGGTCTCTTTCTTCCTCCATCCGTCGAAGCGATGACCGCGATGCAGCCCCTCGAAACGCATCTCGACACGTCCGCCCCCGAGTTCCAGGAACGCGCCCGCGCCATGGAAGGTCTCGTCGCCACCCTGCGCGAGGAGCTCGCCCGGGCGCGCGCGGGTGGTTCGGGACGGGACCGTCACCGCGAGCAGGGGAAGATGTTCGTCCGCGAGCGGATCGACGCCTTGCTCGACCCCGGATCGCCGTTTCTCGAGCTGGGAGCGCTCGCCGCGCACGGCATGTACGACGGCGAGGCGCCCGGGGCCGGCCTCGTCACGGGGATCGGCCGCATCTCCGGGCGGGAGGCCTTGATCATCGCCAACGACGCCACGGTCAAGGGCGGGACGTACTTTCCGATGACCGTGAAGAAGCACCTGCGCGGTCAGGAAATCGCGGAGGAAAACCGGCTTCCCTGCGTCTACCTCGTCGATTCCGGCGGAGCCTTCCTTCCGCTCCAGGCGGAGGTCTTCCCCGATCGCGAGCATTTCGGGCGGATCTTCTACAACCAGGCGCGGATGTCGGCCAAGCGCATCCCCCAGGTGGCGGTCGTGATGGGCTCGTGCACGGCGGGAGGGGCGTACGTGCCGGCGATGTCGGACGAGGCGATCATCGTCAAGGGTACGGGCACGATCTTCCTGGCGGGACCGCCGCTCGTCCAGGCGGCGACCGGCGAGGAAGTCACGGCGGAAGAGCTCGGGGGCGCCGACGTGCACACGAGAGTTTCCGGCGTCGCGGACTACTTCGCCGAAGACGACGCCCACGCCCTGGAGATCGCCCGCAGCATTCTCGGGAACCTGAACACGGCGAAGCTTCTGCCTCCGGACCGGACGGAGCCCGAGGAGCCCGTCCACGACCCGAAGGAGATCTACGGAGTCGTGCCGTCGGACGTCCGCCAGCCGTACGACGTCCGGGAGGTCATCGCCCGGCTCGTGGACGGCTCGCGCTTCCAGGAGTTCAAGGCCAGGTACGCGACGACGCTCGTCTGCGGGTTCGCGCGCCTGTCCGGATTCCTGGTCGGGATCGTGGCGAACAACGGAATCCTGTTCTCCGAGTCGGCGCTCAAGGCGACGGATTTCATCGAGGTCTGCGCCCGTCGAAAAGTGGCGCTTGTCTTCCTGCAGAACTTCACCGGCTTCATGGTCGGACGGGACTACGAGCGCGGGGGTATCGCGAAGGACGGCGCAAAGATGGTCCATGCGGTGGCGAACGCGGCGGTGCCGAAGTTCACGGTCGTCATCGGAGGGTCGTTCGGAGCGGGCAACTACGGGATGTGCGGGCGGGCCTACGGGCCGCGCTTCCTCTGGACGTGGCCGAACGCGCGCATCTCCGTAATGGGCGGCGCGCAGGCGGCGTCCGTTCTCTCGACCGTCAAGCAGGACCAGCTCGCCCGGGCCGGAAAGCCGTCGATGACGCCCGAGGAGGTCGACGAATTCGAACGGCCCACGCGCGAGAAATACGAGCGGG
>JBBQNC010000257.1:0-5399 GCA_038329555.1 Thermoanaerobaculia bacterium | reverse complement strand
CCGGGGAACCTCCGGACGGAATACGGCGCCACGACCGTCTGGGCGAACCCGTTGCGGAAGGGATCGAGATAGACCCGGCCCTTGCGCGCCGCGATCCGGTTCTCCATCGTCATCTCCCGCGGATAGGCCGCGGAGAGCCGGTGGCCGAGGAGCTCGGCGAACTCCTTCGCCTCGTCCGCATCCGGGCCGACCTCGATCGGAACGTAGACGTGCATCCCCTTCTTGCCGGACGTCTTCGGAAACGAGACGAGCCCGAGGGCGTCGAGAGCGGCCTTCACTTTCAGCCCGGCTCGCGCCGCGTCGGCGAACTTTCCAGAATCCGGGTCCAGGTCGAAGCACACCCAGTCGGGCTTGCGCGGGTTCTGCTGCCGCGCTCCCCACACGTGGACCGCGATGCATCCGAGATTGACCAGCGCGAGCTGGGTCTCGAGCTTGCCGCCGACGACGTAGTTGCGGACGCCGTTCTCGTGAACGATACGCTTGGTCGGCGTGTCGGCGGGCATCGACTCGGGCTTCTCCTTCTGGAAGAAACACTTTCCGAGGAGGCCATTGGGGCAGCGTTTCAGCGAGAGGAGGCGGTCCTTCACCCACGGCTGGAGGTGCGGGAAGATCCCGTCGTAGAAGCGGATCAGATCGAGCTTCGTCCAGCCTTCGTCGGGCCAGTAGGGCTTGTCGGGGTTCGAGATCGTCAACTTCGAAGGAGCGGCCCTCCCCGAGACGGGGACCTTACCGGCCGGCCGAGCCCGGCTCGCGCCGGCGGCCGGACGCGACGTGTCGGGCTTGCGGGGCTTCCCGGGCTTGCGGGGCTTCGCCGCCTTCGCAGGGCTCACGGGATGTCCTTGGGAAGCGCGCACTCCTCCGGTTTCTTGTCGTCGCGAAGCCCGAGGAATACCGGCTGCCGGAGCTTTCCATCCGCCGTCCACTCCTGGAAGGCCACCTGCGCGACGAGCTTCGGCGCGACCCACACGGCCCCCTTTTCCCTCGGGGGAACGACGAAAGGGGACGTCGCGCGGACGAGAGGCCGGAAGAGCGCATGGAGCGACGCCAGCAGCTTCTGGGAGTAGCCGGTCCCGACCTTCCCGACGTACCGCAGGTCTTTGCCGCGGTAGGCGCCCATGAGCAGCGCCCCGAAGTGAGACCGCGACCCCGCTGGCGGTGTGTAGCCTCCGATCACGAGCTCCTCCTCCTGGTGCACCTTCACCTTGAGCCACTTCGTGCTCCGGCCCTCGACGTACGGGGCGGTCGGGTCCTTGGCCACCAGTCCCTCCCAACCCTTCTTCTTCGCCGTCTCGAAGGCCTTCAACCCGTTCGAACCCAGGCGGCGGGAGGGGAAGAGCCGGTCCGCCGACGCGATCGCCGACTCCACCTCGGTGCGACGCGCGGGGAGCGCCTCGCTCCGCAAGTCCCGGCCGTTTCTGTACAGGCAGTCGAATACGGCGTACACCTGCGCCACCTCGCCCTGCTGGAGGAGCTGGAATTTCGAGACGAGCTTCCGGTCGAACGCGACGACCTCGCCATCCAGGAGAAGCGTCTCGTCGGGCAGCGCGGCGATCGACTCGGCCACTTCCGCGAACGTCTCGCCGCGGTCCTTGGCGTTTCGCGACAGGAGCGTCACGCGGTCACCCTCCTTGTACGCGAGGATCCTGTAGCCGTCGTACTTTTCCTCGTACACCCACCCGGGGTAGTGGAACGGCTCGGAAACGAGCGTCGCGAGCATCGGGCGAACGCGGAACGGAATCCGCGCGGCGGGTCGGGACTTCCTGGCCGCGCTCGTCGTCGTCGTCTTCAAGGCCGGTTCGAGTTCCACACGGCCTTCTTGCGGCCGCGGCGCGGGGGCGTGACGAGCTTCGGGTTCTTCGCGAGCTTCTTCAGGAGCGCGGGCGGATCTCCCGTCGCCGCCTTCTCCAGGTCTCCACCCTCGTCTCGAGCGATCTCGACCAGGATCCGTTTCGACACGACGGAGCGCGGCTCCTCCTCGGCGATGTCGCGCGTCGAGGCGAACTCGTCGCGGTGCTTGATCAAGAGCCAGCCCGCTCGGCTCTCGCCGCGGGGCCGCAGACGGACGAGGACCCACGAGCCCTTGAGCTTTTTGCCGTGCAGCGTGAACTTGAGGTCGCCCTTCTTCAGGGCCGCGTCGACGTCCGATACTTCGGGCTCCCACGTCCCGTTGTCCCAGACCATGACGGTGCCGCCGCCGTACTGCCCCTCCGGGATGATCCCCTCGAAGGTCGCGTACGCGATCGGATGGTCTTCGGTCGGCATCGCCATCCGCTTGACGGAGGGATCGAGCGACGGCCCCTTCGGCACGGCCCAGGACAGAAGTACGCCCTTCCACTCGAGACGGAAATCGTAGTGGAGCTGCGTCGCGCGGTGCTTCTGGATCACGTAGCCGAGAGCCGCCGGCGCCGGCTTCGTTCGCTTCTTCGCGGCCGGCCGCTTCTTCTCGTCGCCCGAGGGCTCCGGCGTCACGTCGAAACGCCGCTTCTTGCGGTACTCGGTCAGTCCCATGCGGCCCCCCTGTGCAAAGCGGGTGCCCTTCGACACGAGAGAGATCGGGACGCCCGACTCTAGAGGAAGGTGTCCGAGTGTCGGGTGACGGGTGCGGCAGCCGGGCTTTGGTGCTGCGGCCCGGGCTTGGTGCTGCCGTCACCTGTCACCTGTCTCCCGTCACCTGTCTCCGTCCGCGGCGCCTCCTCTCCGTGACCCGCCACCTTTCCGGCTACACTGACAGGAATGCTCGAAATCGTCCTCTGGGCCGCCGTGGTCGAGGTGCTCGGCCTGGCGGCGCTGCCGCTCCTGCGCGCGGCGTTCGACGGGCGCCGGGACGCGGCGCTCCTCTGCCGTCCCGTCGGGCTGGCGCTCGCCGCCTGGGTCGCGTGGGCCCTCTCTATGGCGCCCGGTATCCCGTTCTCCCGCCGGACGCTCTGGGTCGCGGTCGGCCTGGTCGCCGCCGCGTCGTGGGCGATCCACCGGCGCTCGCGGGCGGCGGCGGGTCCTGCCGCGCGCGTGGATGTCCGCTGGTTTGGCGGGGACGAAAGGCGCGCCGCGATCCTCTTCTGGTCGGCCGCCGCGGTCTTCGTCTTCATCCGGGCCTGCCTCCCCGAGATCCTGGGGCAGGAAAAGTTCATGGACCTCGCGTTTTTCAACTCGATCATCCGGCACCCCGACATGCCGCCTCTCGATCCATGGCTGGCGGGCGCCACGATCAACTACTACTACTGGGGATACCTCCTCGCCGCCGCGCTCGCGCGGCTCTCGGGCGTCGCTTCGCTGACGGCCTACAACCTGGTGATCGCGACGTTCGCGGCTTACTCGTTCGTGGCGGCCGTGTGCGTCGGGGTCCGCCTCTCGGGCCGGATGCGCGCGGGAGTCTGGGCGGGCGTCGCCACCATCTTCGCGGGAAATCCCGCCGGGGCGCTCGACGCCTTGAAGGCCCCGCTCGGCCGCGGTTTCGACTACTGGCAGGCCTCTCGGGTGATCAAGACGGGCGGCGCGATCGACGAGTTCCCCTTCTTCACGTTCTTCCAGGCGGACATGCACCCGCACCTTCTCGGCTTCCCCTTCTTCATCGCCGCGTTCGCCGTCGGATCCCGCGTGCTGGAGCTCCGACCCGGGACCGGCGAGGAGGCGCGGGGCTGGCGGACGCGGATCGCGGCGGCGGGCCCGGCTCTCCTCCTCGCGTTCATCGCGGGCACGGCCCGCGCGGCGAACAACTGGACTCTCCCCGCGCTCGCCATTCTCATCGTGGGCGTGTCGATCCTCCGCCGCTCCGCCGGCCGCGTTCCGTCGCTCCCGGAGTCGCTGCGGGGAGCGGCGTGGGGCGTCGCGCTCGTGCTGCTCTCCCTCGTTCTATGGTTCCCCTACTCGAAGTCCTACGCGCTTCCGTCGAACGGCCTCGCCCCGGTCACGCTCAAGTCGGGCCTCGTCGAATTCCTCCTCTTCTGGGGGATCCTCTTCACAGTCGCGCTCGTCGGTCTCCTTCCGAGATCCGCCCCCGAGGACGAGGCGGGCCGCCGCCGCCGGGACCTGCGCACGGCGGTTCTCTTCGCGGTCTCCATCGGCGCGGCGTTCGCGACGGGGACGCCCGCCCTTCTCGCGGTCCTTCCGCTCCTTCTCCTCGCGGCGGACTTCACCTGGTCCGCGCTCCGGGCGCCGCGGCCCTCCCCCGAACGGATCGCCACCGGCCTGATCCTCTTCCTCGCGATGGCGATCATCGGAGGCTGCGAGTTCATCTACTTCCGGGATTCCTACGGGACCGACAACCAGCGGATGAACACGGTCTTCAAGTTCTACAACCAGGCGTGGCCGCTCCTGGCGATCGGCGGGGTGGCGCTGGCGGAGTCGGCGTGGAGCGAGGGCCGCCGTTCGCGATCCGTCATCCGGGCGGTCCTCGCCGTGTCGATCGTTCTCGCGTTGCTCTATCCGCTCGACGCGGCGCTGTCGAGATGGAGGATGCACGAGGGACCGTTCACGCTCGACGCCACGCGCGCGCTCGTCAACCGCGCGGCCGCCGACGCCGCGGCCATCGGCTGGCTCGAGGAGCACGCGGGACCTCGCGCCGTGGTCGTCGAGGCGAGCGGCGATCCGTACAGCGAGTTCGCCCGGGTCTCCTCGCACACCGGAATCCCGACCGTCCTCGGGTGGGCGAACCACGAGGGACTCTGGCGCGGACACGGCAGCGACCAGGAGATCGCGGACCGCGGCGCCCTCTTGAGAGTCTTCTACCAGGGGGGCGACGAGCGGGTCGCCTCGCTCTTCCTCCAGAAGTACAAGGCGACGCACGTCATCCTGGGCGACCTCGAGCGGCGCCGCTACCCGGGCGCCGAGCGGATCGCCTCCTATCTCTTCCTGAAGCCCGAGTTCCCCGGTCCGACCACGGTCTACTCCGTCCGCGCCCCTCAATGAGGATCCTGATGGTCCTCGATTACTACCGGCCGTACGTGTCGGGGCTGGCGCTCTACGTCGAGCGGCTCGCACGCGCTCTCTCCGCGCGTTGCCACGACGTCACGGTCGTCACGCACCGGCATTCCGAGGCGCTCGCCCCCCGGGAGATGGACGGGGGGGTCCGCGTCGTTCGCGCTCCCGTCCTCGCCCGGATCGGAAAGGCGCTGCTCTCGCCGGCGCTCCTCGCCGCGGCGCGCCGCGAGCTGTCGGCCACCGACGTGCTGCACCTCCACGCGCCCCTCGCCGCGGCGGCGCCGCTTGCCGCGCTCGCCTCGGGAGCGGGCGTCCCCTTCCTGGTGACCTATCACTGCGATTTGAGAACTCCCTCCGGCCTCGCGCAGCGGCTCGTCGAATCCGTCGCCCGCGCGTCCCAGAACTTCGCGCTCGACCGGGCCGCCCGGGTCGTGACCTACACGGAGGATTACGCCCGGCACACCGAGCCCCTCGCGGAGCGC
>JBBQNC010000256.1:0-5403 GCA_038329555.1 Thermoanaerobaculia bacterium | reverse complement strand
GTCGAATTGCGGCTCGACCGCCTCATTCCCCTGGAGCTGCCGGCGTCGCTCGCCGTTTACGCCGGCGCCGCACGAGTCCGGTCCAGTCTCGCCGGCTTCGACTCGGTGCGGGGATACGCGGGGCTGATCTACCGGCCTTAGAAGAAGGGTGCGCTCGACGCTACGTGAAGCTGTTCGCGACGGACAGGTCACTCAGCACTCGGACTTCGTCGAGCTGAAAAAAGGCGCCTTCGGGCGCCTTTTTTCTATCCGGCCATTTGTCGGCGATCGGGCCATCCGGTCATCGGGTCATCGGGCCATCTGGGAATGCGGCTCGGGACAACTCTGTATGCGAGAGCTCGATGAGGTCCGGGCAAGAAGCCCTTCGCGATCGGTCGAGAACTTTGCTCTTCGCGCCATTCGGCTTCTGGAGTCTTCTCTCCGTCGTCGCCGAGCAGGCGCGCTCGGCCCCTCGAACACCGATATCAACGGAGAGGACGCGCTCCGTCAGCGGATCACGAGGCGTCGCGCCGGCGGGACGCCGGCGCGTCTTCGTAGTACCCCCTCGCGAGCACCCGACCCTTCCGGCCCGCGAGGGTGACGTGGACGTCGTGGTAGCCCAGGGGGCCGGGCGGCTTCACGAAGACGAGGACATAGCGTCCGGCGATCGCGCGACGCACTCGATCCATCGCAACGCCCGGGAAGATGTGCGTCTTCTGGTACGTGCCGCCGGTTATGTCGGAGATGTTCGAGAGGGTCCCCTCGAGGGAGTGGTAATCGGCGTTCGTCACGTCGAGGGAAAAGATGGTGATGCGCGCCTTCGCGAGCGCCGGCACGGCCGCCCGAAAGTCCTTCACGTCCCTCGGATTCGAGCCCGCCATCCCGCCGATCGTGTTCAGCCCCCATGCGAAGAACAGGAGAGACTTCCCGCCCGGGATCGGAGCGGCGGCATTCGAGATGAGCGCGAGGGCGCGCTCCGGCGTCACGGCGCGCAGGGCGCCCGCGTAGTCGAAGTGGCGGGCGAGCGAGGGCCCCGTCCCGGGCACTTCGAAGCGTTCCCGTCCGGTTCGGATCGCCGCGTGGATTCCGGCGAGGATCTTCTCCCGATCGGCAGTGAAGTCCTGCCGGAGCTTCAGGTGCGAGTCGAACGACAGCACGGCGACGCGGTCCGTCGGAAGCAGCGTCGTGAGAAACCGCTCCGCCTGGAGCCCCATTCGGACGAGACCCGTCAGGCGACTCGTGTTGTAGTCGGTCTGGAAGAGGAAGATCAGGAGGCGGCCGGGCGCCGCCTCGGCGGCCGTCGTCACCGCGGTCTCCGAGAGCATGCCGTCTTCGGAGGCGCTCTCCGGCACCTCCGGTTCGCCGGCCGGGACCCAGTCGGCGGATTCGAGCGGGACGACCTTGCCGTCGACGATCACCCGAAAGTCCCCCGGTGCGAGGTCGGGGATCACTTCGCCGCGCGAGTCGATAACGTGAGCGTCGACGACGACTCGCTCGACGCGCGCCTCATCCCGATAGCTGCCGGGACGGGGCGCCGTCTGCCCGCCGGCCGTCGCGGCGATCGCGAGCGTCGAAACGGCCGCGATCGCGCGGGCCCACCGCGCCGGCGGCGGAGTGTTGCGGTGCACGCGAATACCATCTCACGGAATCACCCGCGCGGCGGAGGTTCGCGCAACGATCCGATCCGCCGGACGCAACGACCGCGGGAAGTGAGACAGTGGGTCACGGTCCGCGGCGCGGCGGAGGCGTTCCGTCCCGCCGCGTGATGCGGGCTACACTCCGCCCGTGAAGCCGGGCCATCCGTTCTCCGACGCCTACTCCACGCTGGAATCGCTCCACGCGCTCGCGACCGCCTGGAACGCGGGCGCTCCGATGCAGCGCCTCGGCGCGCGGCTCGAGTTCGAGCGCGTCGACCGCGTGCGGGCGGTTCTCGATCCCGTCGAGACGTTCCATCGCGGCGGGATCGGGACGGACGCCGTCAACGGAGCGGTCCTCGCGGGCCTGTTCGATCTCGCGATCGGGACCGTCGGCTGGCTGTCACGCCCCGACACCCGGTCGGCCACCGTCTCGCTCGCGATGACGTTCATGCGTCCGACCCGCGGCGACCGGATCGCGGTCGAAGCGAGGCTCCTTCGCGCGGGCACGAACCTCACGTTTGCGTCCGCAGAGATCTTCGACGGGAACGGGAAGGTCACCGCGCGCTGCGACGGAACGGTCGCCGTCGCGCACGGGCATGCCGCGGACAACGAGTACGCGAAGCGGATGCGGCCCGCGAAATGACGGGTCCCCGGAAGCCGGCCGGTCCCGGCGGACGCGGCGCGAACCGGGTCCGCGCTACTTCGGCCGCCTGAGCTCGGCCGCCGCCTCTCGGACGCGCGCGGCGCACGCCTGGATCGCCTCCGCCGTCTTCACGATGGCGCCGTTGACGTCGCTCCACTTTTTCTGCTCCAGGGCCTCGCGCACCGCGGGAAGCGTCTTGACGTCGTAGCCCGTGTAGAAGCCGGGGGCGTACACGTAGTGCTTGAACCAGGGGCGGCGGGGGAGGCCTTCCTCCCGCGTCAGGGATCTTTCGACGTTGCGCAGGATCGCGTTGACCGCGGCGAGACGCGCGCGATCGCGCGGGGCGTCGGAAGGGGCCGCGGCGATCCCGTAATCCCGGGCCCCGCGGACGAGCGAATACGAGGCGTTCTCGAGGGGCGAAAAGTAGAAGTACGGCACGGGCCCTTCTCGCGGAGGCGGCGAAAAGGGCTCCCGGGGATCGGCAACCGCCTCCGGCAGTCCCTCCTCGATCCGGAGCGCCATCTCGTCGGTTTCCGCACGCCGCTCGCCCGCGAGGTCGCGAACCTCCTTGACATAGTCGGCGACGGTCTCGGCGAGGGCGTCGAGATCGAGGGGGAGGAGCTCCGCTTCCGCCAGTCGAAGGAGCAGCATCCCGTTGGTTTGCGCGAGAGCCCGGCCGTAGACGAAGTCTCCGTCTGAGAAGCGCGTATACCAGGCGAAGTCGTCGTAGATCGAGTGATACACGCCGTTGCCTCCCTCTCCGGAGAACCCGACGTTCAACGAGGCGATCCCGAGGTGCTGGAGGAACGGCGTGAAGTCGGACCCCGAGCCGAGCGCGCCGATCCGCAGGTTCCGGTGCTCTCGGACCTTGCGGCGGGCGTCCGGCGTCTTCGCCTCGTCGATCCGGCGCAGGCGCGCGCGCCGCAACACGGGAATCTTTTTCTCCGGGTCCTCGACCTCACCCGCGACGTCGTTCACGAGGGTCTCCAGCGTGTGGGATCCGGAAACCCCCAGAAACCCGCGGCCATTCGTGTCGGAGTTCACGTAGACGACCGCCTTGCGGCGAAGCTCCTCCGCGTGCATCTCCACCCACTCCGTCGATCCCAGGAGACCCGGCTCCTCGCCGTCCCAGGCGCAGAGAAGGATCGTGCGCTTCGGGCGCCAGCCGCTTTTCAACAAAGCGGCGAACGAGCGCGCCTCTTCGAGCAGCGCCGAGAGTCCGCTCAACGGATCGTCCGCCCCGTTGACCCAGGCGTCGTGATGGTTACCGTGGATGATCCATTCGTCGGGCCAGACCGACCCGGGAATTTGCGCGATGACGTCGTGCGCCGGGACGATTTTCCAGTCGAAGACGACCTTCAGGTGCACGAATGCGGGGCCGGGGCCGAGGTGGTAAGTCAGCGGCAGGGCTCCCCGCCATTCCTCGGGAGCGACGGGACCGCCCAGGGCGTCGAGCAGGGGCCTCGCGTCGGCATAGGAGATCGGCAGTACCGGGATCTTCGTCAGCGTCGCGGCGTCCTTGCGGTCGAGACGCTTCGCGTCCTGTGTCGCCCCAACGCCCGGAGTCAGGGGGTCTCCCGGATAGAGCGGCATGTCGGCGACGGAGCCTCTCTGCACGCCCTGCGGCGGGCGGAAGGCGCCCTTCGGGTAGACGTCCCCTTCGAACCACCCGTCGTCCTTCGGGTCCGAATAGATGAGACATCCGACGGCGCCTTTCTCCGCGGCCACCTTCGGCTTGATGCCCCGCCAGCTTCCGCCGTAGCGGGCGATGACAATCTTTCCCCGCACGTCGATTCCGAGGCGCTCGAGGCGCACGTAGTCGGCGGGCAAGCCGTAGTTGACGTACACGAGCGGAGCGGTCACGTCTCCGTCGATCGAATAGGCGTTGTACGTCGGAAGCTGTTGCGAGGTCTGCGCGGAGGTCGGATCGCCGGCGATGGGAGTCTCCGCCAGTGTCGCGCGAAACCGCGTCGGCGCCACGAGCTCGAGCAGCCGCTCGCGAGGGGTCGGAAAGAGGACGTGAAAAGTCTCGATCCGGGCTTCTAGCCCCCATTCGCGAAACCGGGCGAGGATCCAGCGCGCGTTCTGTTCGCCGCGCGGAGATCCCACGTGGTGCGGCTCCTCCGACAGGTGCCGGTTGTACTCCCGGATTTTGACCGCTTCGACGCCCGCCGCGAAGCGGCGCTCCACGTCTTTCTCCCCGGCGAGGTCTCCGGGAAAACCGCGCGCCGCGAACAGGGCCGGCAGGAGAGCGGCGATCGCTGCGCAGCGCGTTCTATTTTTCATTGGCGCGGGATTGTAAAGGAATGGCCCGGCGGCCCGACCATCCCGCGGCGCGACGAGATCGCCGATTCCCGTTGCGCGCTTCGCTGTTCGCGTCTAAAATGAAGGCGTTGACAGAGCGGGCGGGACGAGGCGTCCGAGCCCGGAACGCTTCGGAGGTCGAAACGGTGAACGACTTCGCTCCGAACGCTCGCTTCCGCCGGCCCGTCGGGCCGGGCCGCTCGATTCCTTCCGCGATCTCGGGATGAGGCTCGTGTGGTCGCAGCCCGCCTCGTCCGCGGACCGTCCGCGCACCCTCGTCCTTCTCGGCGTCGTCTGCATCTTCCTCGGCGGAGTCGTCGTCGGGCGGCCCGGCGACGCGGGGACTCCGCCAGCCTTTCGCGCAGCGGCAGCCAGCCTCGTCGGAACGGGGCTCCTCGTCTGCCTCGCGGGAGGCGCGTCGCTGATCATCCAGAAGCGCAAACCCGGTCCCTCTCTGACCCTTGCGGAGCCTTCCCGGCCCGACGGCGCGGCCGGATTGCGAGAGGAGGAACAGCGGTGAGTCGCGATAACGTCGTCCCCTTCGCGGCCCCCTCCCGTGACGCGCTGGCCCGGCGTGGCGCTCCGGACAAGGCGCGCGTTCCCGTCACCGTCGAGATCGAGTGCCCGCGCTGCGCCGCCGTCCTCTGCGTCGACGCCGGAGCGCTCGCCGTCGATCCCGAGCTTCTCTGCTCGGGCTGCGATACCAGCTTTTCGCTCGTGCGCGGAGAGGCGGTCGCCGACTAATCCGTCGCCTGCGCTGTGCTCCGGTTCCCGCAGCGGGAGGCTCCTCGCACGTCGCCTGCGCTGCGCTCGGGCTCCCGCGACGAAAGGCTCCTCCCT
>JBBQNC010000255.1:0-5410 GCA_038329555.1 Thermoanaerobaculia bacterium | reverse complement strand
GACTGGTTCGAGCGCGGGCCTGAATTCCCCCCGGATTCAAGCCATCGCTCTGGATCCCCAGGACGCATCGAAGGTCTGGGCCGGCGCCTACGGCTGGGGCGGTCGCGGTCCGGGCCTGTTCCACTCGGCGGACGCCGGCTTTTCCTGGTCACCCGTCGGCGACGCCGGCCCACCTTCGGCCACCGCCATTGCGATCGACCCGGAGCGGCCGTCGACGGTCTACGCCGGTCAGGGCAATGTCTTCCGGACCGAAGATGGCGGGAAGAGCTGGAGCGCGTCGAACCTGTCACCCGGCTATGTCCATTCGCTCGTGCTCGACCCCCTCTCTCCGCGAAGCGTCTGGGCCGCGACCGCGAAGGGACTCTTCCAGAGCGAGGATGGCGCCAGATCGTGGCGGTCGTCGATTTCTCGAGCCGTCTACTCCGTTCTCTTCGACAAGAAGCGGCCGGACACGATCTACGCGGGCTCTTTCTTCGATGTCGACGCGGACTATCCTCAAGCCTTCGGCGGCTCGCTCTTCGTGAGCCGCGATCGGGGCAAAACCTTCACCAGGAGCGACACGGATTTCGGCAGCGAGGTCATTTCGATTGTCCAGGACCCGTTCCGCGAAGGCGGGCTGTACGTCGCCACGTACCGGGACGTCTTCCGAAGCGGCGACGGGGGCCTGAGCTGGCTGGGCGGGAGCGCGGATCTTCCTCGCCTCATCTATTCGCTCGTCGCCGACCCGGTGAGGCCCGGGCGGCTGTACGCCGGCACGACCGGAGGCGTGTTCCGCTCGGGCGACGGCGCCCGAACCTGGCACCCGCTCTCTTCGGGGCTCGCGCACACTCCCGCCTCGTCGCTCGCAATTTCGCCCGACGGCAACCGTCTCTACGCCGGTACGGCGGGAGGCGGCGTCTTCGAGCTCGACCTGGAGGCCGGGCTTTCCCCATGGTTTTCCTGCGTCCCGAGCTCGACGCGTCTGTGCCTCGTCGGCAACCGATATGCCCTTGAGCTTCGCGCCGGCAGCCCGGGAGACAGCCGATATGGCCCGGGCTCCGCGCGACCTCTGGGCGACCGCGCGGGCTATTTCGGCCTTCCATCCGCCACGGGCGATCCCGACCTGCCGGAAGTGATCGTCAAGATGCTCGGCGAAGGAGCGTTCGGGCCGCCGGGCGCGCCGATCTTCTACTCCAGCCTGACGACGTTGCCCTACGTCCTCACGTTGACCGACACACTGAGCGGCAAGGAGACCGTCTATGTCAGCGATCCGGGCTCGCCGCTGTGCGGCGGGACGGATCTCCCGGTTGGAGCGCTCGGGGCGTCGACGAAACTGCGCGAGGCGGAGGCTTCCGGCGGCGGGACGCCGCTTCCGCTCCTGGGCGGCCGATTCTCGGTCACCCTGGAGGCACACAGCCGGACCACCGGACGAACGACGAGCGGCTTCGCGATTTCCAAGGGCGACCGCTTCGGGTATTTCAGCTTTCCGGAACTGACGGGAGATACCCTGTTCCCCGAGGTCGTCGTCAAGATGATCGATGCCCACGCGACTTACGGAAGTTTCTGGTTCTTCCATTCGGGCCTGACCGATCTCGATTACGTGCTCACACTGACGGACACGAAGACGGGCTCGGTTCGAACCTACGAAAGCCCGGGATCCTTTTGCGGCGCCGCGGACACCGCCATTACCGATTCAGGCTCGCCATGGGACTACGTGAGCGAGATTGGAGGCCTGAACTGACACCTGGCGGAGAGCCCTCGGCGCCCCGGGGAGATCGGCTCTAGAGACAGCAGGATGAGGCGATTCGTCACCAGGACGGCGGACCCGTGACACCTCGCATTCTCAGAAGAGAATCGACAGGCAGGTCACGCCGCCGTCGCGCTTCTCGAACTCGCCGATCGCGACGGGGTGCACGCGGAATCCCTCACGCTCGAGCTGCGCGTGAGTCTCCGGGTATCCGGCGGGGGCGATCACGTCCTTCCCGACGACGATCACGTTGGCGGCGCCGGCTTCGTGACCGGGGACGGGGAGAACGCGGAATCCCCGGGACCGGGCGAACTCCTCGAGCGACTCGACCGCGAGAAGCGTGCGGTCTCCGAGGTAGGTGCAGCCGCTCAAGAGATGTAGCAGGTCCGGCGGTACCGGCACGCCTTCGACGGTGCGGCCCGGTCCGACGATCTCGCGCAGCCGTTCCACGGCGGTGGCGTTCGACCGCTCCGACTGCCCGACGAAAAGCGCGTCCCCGGCGAGGAGAACGTCTCCCCAGTCGAGGAAGGCCGGAGGCGAGATCTCGACGACGGGAAAGAACCGGGCGAGGGCCGCGACCAGCGCCGGCGCCTCACCGCGGCGAGGCTCCTCCGCGGGCGATCCCACGACGGCTTTTCCCTCCAGGACGCAGACGGGGTCCTGCACGAAGACGGAGTCGGGAAGCGTGTCGTCCGCCGGAATCAGCGTGACGTCGAGACCGAGGCTCGAGAGCGCCGCGACGTATCCGGCGTGCTGCCGCCTCGCGAGCTCGAGGTCGACCGGCGGACGCGGATCGAGCCGCGTCAGCGCCTCCGGATACGTGGCGCCGGGCGGACGCACGAGAGCGCGCGTCGGGATCCCTCTCACCGAAACAGGATCTTGCGCACGAGCGGAATCGGCAGCCCTCCCTGCGCGACGAACGCGTCGTGGAAGCTCTTCAGGCCGGTCCCCTTCTTCTTCATGTACTCGTCGCGGAGCGTCTGGATCTCGAGCTTGCCGTAGGTGTAATAGAGGTACGTCGGGTTGTAAGCGCCGCGCCGCGCCTCTTCGAAGCCGTTCGCCGGCTCCTGAAAGCCTTTCTCGACGAAGACCTTCGCTCCCTCCTCGACCGTCATCCCCTGCGTATGCAGCTTGATCCCGACGACGTACCGGCAGTCCCGCAGCAGCGCCTCCTGGAGCTGAGCCAGGCGGATCTTCGGATTCCCGCCTCCGAATCCCTCGTCCACCATCATCTGCTCCGCGTAGTGCGCCCAGCCTTCGGCGTTCGTGCCGCAGAAGACGAGCTTGCGGGTCTTGGTCGGGAAGCGCGACGCGTAGAGGAACTGGAGGTAATGGCCGGGCCAGACCTCGTGCACGTTGATCATCGTCACGACGTACGGGTTGTAGAGCCGCAGGTGCTCCTCGCGGTGCTTCCTGTCCCATTCCTTCTCGACGGGCGTGACGTAGTAGAAGGCCTCGGTCGCCTTGGTCTCGAACGCGCCGGGAGTGTCCATCGAGGCGAAGCTTCCGAACCGGGCGAAGGGCGGCGTCTCCGCGACCTTCGGACGGACCTCGGAGGGGATCGTGACGATCTGCTTCTCGGCCAGGAACTTTCGCGCGTCCTCGAGGCTCCGCGCCACCGAGGGGATCAGGTCTTCCGCCGACGGATGCTCGTCGGACAGGGACTTCATGACCTCTCCCGGAGTCTTCGACGGGTCGATCTTCTTCGCCGTCTCGACGAAGGCGGCGTAGTCCTTCGCGAGATTCGCCTCGCCGCGCTCGAGGACCTCGGAGAGAGGCGCCTCGATCATGTCGTCGTATCGCAGCTTCTTCGAAAAGTTCTCGGCTCCGATCGCGTACTTGCCCGTCGAACGAGGCGCCAGGTCCTTCTCGAGCCACCCGGCAAAGTCTTTCAGCGCGGCGACGGCCTTCGCGTTGGATTCGCCGAAGCTCTTCTGGGCGGCCGGGTCCCCCGCCGCCGCGTCCTTCGCCCAGGCCGCCAGCGCGCCTTCGAGAAATCCCGCCGATCCTTTCGCCATCCGAATCGCCAGGGTCGTGAACTCCTTCGGCGGATTCTTCAAGTTCGCCTTGCCGGCCGCGCAGATCGCGGGAACCGCGCCGATTCGCGCGGTCACCGACCGGAGCCGCTCCGCGGCGGGAGCGAAGTCGCGCTTCATCAGATCGTTCACCGCAAAGCCCGCCATCCCGGCGTACTGCATCGGGTTCGATTCCCAGGGGCGGAGCGTCTCCAGGTCGAGCAGCTCGGACCGGATGTCCCCCTCGAGAGCCGCGGCGTCGATCCCGTCATCGAACGCGAGCTTTCCCCGGTCGAAGGCGCCGAGTCGCGCGAGAAAGCGCTTCAATTCCGCGACGCGGCGCTCGATCGCGGCGCGCGAGCGGTCCGGCATCTTCGTGTCGTACTGATGGAGCCCCGCCGAAGTCCCCTCGAGCGGCTGATATGCGAACCGCGCATCGAAATAGTCGTCGACGAAGCGAGCGAAGGCGGGATCGGCTCCGGAGGCGGGGACGGCCGGCGGGTTCTGGGCCGGCGCGCCGGAGGACAGAAGCGTTCCGCAAAGCAGGACGAGGAGCGCGGCGCGAATTTTCACGGTTCGGATTTTCATGGACGCGAAGGCTAGCACGCCCGTCGGGCGCGACTCAGGAATCCGGCCCTGCCCAGACGGGCGAGCCGGAAGAGGCGCCTCCGTTGCCGGCCTTTGGCATGTGAGCGACCTGCCGGTCGTGGAGCCGCCCGAGGGAGACCTGAGCGACCAGCGCCCCGACCAGGGCGATGAACATGTCCCACTGCGTGTCCCACGGATCGCCCTGCGTTCCCAGGAAGGCGTCCGCCTTGGAGCCGGTCGCGACGGCGGTGCCCCACTCGAAGAGCTCGTAGGCGGCGGAGAGGGCCAGGCAGACACACGTCGTCAGAAAGAAGACCCAGCCGCGAGACCGCACCGGCGTCCTTCGCAGCAGGATCTCGCGGGCGAGGATCGCCGGCACGAACCCCTGGGCGAAGTGGCCGATCCGATCGTAGTGGTTGCGCGCGAACCCGAAGGCGTCCCGAATCCAGAATCCGAGCGGGACTTCCGCGTACGTGTAGTGGCCCCCGAGCATGAGGATGAGCGCGTGGAGAAAGAGCAGGCGATAGGCGAGCGGCGTCAGCGGGAACCTTCGAAACGTCGCCACGAGGATCGGCACTCCGATCAGGACCGGGAGGACCTCGAGGACCCAGGTGAAGTAGTCGTGCGGATGGATGGCCGAAACGAGGAGACCGATCCCCGTCAGCAAGAGCAGGACCCGCGGCTCCCGGGCGCCGCCGCCGCCTCCGCCCGTCATCGAGTCTCCGCTGGGCTCGCCGAGGGTCCCTCGAGGACGGTCCCGGGGATGGACAGGGCGAAGCGGGGGCCGAACGCGCGCGACGGAGTCCATACGCCGGGCGGGATCGTGCCGGAGAGCACTCCGCGCGCGCACGCCACGGCGGACTCCGCCGTGAAGGCGTAGCCCTCCAGAGTCTCCATCCGGCCCTCGGCGAAGCGTCCCCGGTCGTCCTCGACGCGGCCCCAGAGCTGCGAGCGCTCGCGGGCGCGCTCGGCGGCGTCGGGAGGGATGGTGCGCCGCTCGATCCGGCGCTCGAGCCACGCGCGAAGCGGCTTCCACGACAGCAGCGGGGCGAAGGGACCGAACCGCCGCGCGAGCTTCACC
>JBBQNC010000254.1:0-5427 GCA_038329555.1 Thermoanaerobaculia bacterium | reverse complement strand
GCGGTCGCCCTTGCCGCGCAGGACGATGACGTGGACGTCGTCGTCGAAGCGCGCCTTCAGGATCGCGTCGTCCAGCTGCCGCATCATCGCGTAGGTGTAGGTATTGGCCGGAGGGTCGTCCATCTCGATGACGGCGATCCCGTTCTCGGCGCGGTAGTTGACGACGGGCTTCTCGAGCTCGGCGCTCGTCCAGTCGCGGGTTTTGGCGGGTGTGCTCATGGGTCCTCCTCGATTCGAATCGGGAATCCTATCAAACCGGGTGACTTTCAGCTGCGGTGGTCGCGCTCGGGCCCGGCTGCCGAGAACCTTCCGAGGGACGTCCGGGGTGCAGGCCCCCACGTTCAACTCACTCGGCCGCCGTTCGCGAAGCGAATGCCTGCGGCCGAAAGCCCGCTAAAGCCCGAGGATCGACCGCGCGATCATGAAGTAGATGAAGAGCCCCGTCGCGTCGACGAGCGTCGCGATCAGGGGCGCCGACATGATGGTGGGGTCGATCTTCAACATCGTCGCGAGCATCGGGATCGTGGCCCCGACGGTGTTCGCCCACGTGATGATGACGAGAATGCTGACCCCCACGGTGATCGCGAGGGGAAGGTTGCTCGAGTTCCAGAGCATCGCGCGGCCGAATCCAACGATCCCGAGCAGGACGCCGAGCGCGAAGCCGCTCCCCGCCTCGCGCGCGACCACCCGCCAGAAATCGCGCAGCTTGATTTCGCCGACGGCGAGGCCGCGAACGATGGTCGTGACGGTCTGCGATCCGGAATTGCCGCCCGTCCCGATGAGCAAGGGGATGAAGAACGCGAGCGCCACGACGCGGGCGAGCTCCCCCTCGAAGTGCCGAAGGACCGTGCCGGTCAGCGTCTCGGTGACGAAGAGGAGGAGCAGCCAGTTGAACCGCGCCCGCACATTGCGCCACGGTTTGCTCGCGAAGTAGCTGTCCGTGGTCTCGTCGGTGACGGGCGCTCCGGCCAGATGGAGCATGTCCTCCGTCTGCTCCTGCACGAGCACGTCGATGACGTCGTCGACGGTCACGATCCCGAGCGGCCGGTTCTGCTCGTCGACCACGGGGATCGCGTGCACGTCGTACTTGGAGACGAGCCGTGCGACCTCCTCCTGGGGCGTGTCCGTGTGCACGGCCTTGACGGAGCGCTCCATGACGTCCGCGATCTTCTTGGACGGCGGAACGGAGAAGAGCTTGCGCAGGGACACGTAGCCGATGAGATGGTCGTGCTCGTCGACGACGTAGAGGCTCTGCAGAGTCTCGACCTCCGGATCGATCTTCTTCAGGTGCTCGAGCGTTTCCGCCGCCGTCCACTCGGCCCGGATGCGCGGGAACTTCTCCGACATGAGCCGGCCCGCCGTCCGGGGCGCGTAGCGCAGCAGCCGTTCGGCCTCCGCCGCGTCCCGCGGCGACATGCGGGCGAGAAGAGCCTCGCGCTGCCGCTGGGTCAGGTGCTCGAGGAGGAACGTGACCTCGTCCGCCGGGAGGCGATCGAGCTCCGGGCCGAGCTTCTCGGGTGAAGCCTCGTGGAGAATCAGCCGAAGCGTCTCGCCCTTCAGCTCCGACAGGACGGCCGCGCCCTGGTCCGGGGGAAGCGCCTCGAAGAGTACGAGGCGGTCCTCGCGCGGGAGGTCCTCCAGGAGCTCAGCCAGATCGGCCGGATGCAGGTCCGCGACCGCGGCGGCGAGCTCCTTCGGGCTCTCGCGGATCAGCTCCTCGATGTCGGGCCCGATGAGCTTGGCGACGGACATTGGGAGGATCTTAAGCCGGAGCGAGACCGTCCGGTCCGGATCCCGGTCGCGTCAACGCGCGGTGGACGAATCGCCCCGTGTCGGGTCCACCCACTCGGAGCTTCCGTCGGGGTGGAACTCCTTCTTCCAGATCGGTACCGTCGCCTTGATCCGGTCGATCGCCGCGCGGCACGCCGCGAACGCCTCGGCGCGGTGCGGCGCGGAGGCGACGACGGCGACGGACGCCTCGCCGACGGCGAGAAGGCCGACGCGATGGCGGATCGCGACGAGGGAATCCGGCCACTCGCGCTCGAGCGCCCGCGCGATCTTCTCCATCTCCGACTCCGCCATGCTCCCGTACGCCTGGTATTCGATCGAACGCGTCTCGCGGCCCGCGTGGTTGTCCCGGACCACGCCCAGGAACACGCAGACACCCCCGTCGGACGGCCGGACGCCGGCGAGAAGGGGAGCGAGATCGATCGGTTCCGGGGTCAGGTGCATGGGAAGCGGCGGTGGCGGCGGCGAAGACCCGTCTCAGCCTCCGGCGACCGGGGGGAGAAACGCGACTTCGTCGCCGTCGGCCAGGACCGTGTCGGGGCCCGTGTACTCGCAGTTGACGGCCGCCGGCGGCATCGAGCCGGTCCGTGCCAGCCCGGGCATCTCCGCGACGAGCTCGCGCCACAGGGCGGATACGGGCGTCCCGGGGGCGACCCGGCGGTCCTCGCCGTCCCGGCCGGCCACGTCGCGAAAGGTGGCGAAGTAGAGAAGGCGAATGGTCATGGTGGAGGAAGTCTAATCCCCGGGGCCGATAGGGGAGTTATCAGTTGTCAGTTATCAGTTCCAGTTGTCGGTGTCACTCCTCACGGAACTGAAAACCGAAAACCGACAATTGCAGGGCTCTTGCACTCTGACCGACCGGTCAGTTAGACTTTCGCCATGTCCTCCGTCACCTCGCGCGAGAGCGAACGCCGGCTCGTGCTGCTGAAGGCCGCGTTCCGCGAGGTCGCCGAACGGGGCTTCTCGAACGTCACGCTCGAAGACATCGCCGGCCGCGCCGGGGTCTCCAAGGGGGTGACGCTGTACTACTTCGAGTCCAAGGACGAGCTCTTCCGCGAGCTCTTCTCGTGGCTGATCGACTCCATCCACGCGCGCATGCGCGAGGCGGTCGCCGGCGCCTCCGATCCGGTCGACAAGGTCCGGGCGCTCGTCGCGCTCATCTTCCCCTCGCCCTCGAAGAACCGGGCGTTCTTCCGCGCCTACGTCGACTTCTGCGGGCTCGCGTCGCGGCGGGAGTCGTTCCGCCAGATCGGCGAGCGTTTCTACGCGGGATGCCGGGAGATCGACCGCGGCATCGTCGAGGAGGGGATGCGGAGCGGGGCGTTCCTGCTGCGCGACGCGGGAGAGACGGCCTCGACCCTTCGCGCGATCTTCGACGGCCTGATGCTCCAGTGGCTCGCCGAAAAGGACCCGGAGTCCTGCTTCGAGGCCTACCGCGACCGCTGCGAGCGCGAGCTTCTGCACTATCTGCTCGCGCCCGCCGCTCGCGCGAAACCCGCGGTCCGTGCGCCGTCCGTCCGCCGCGCCGCCCCCGCCGTCCCGTCGAAGGGGAGGAACCGATGAGGAAGCCCGTTCGTTCGCCCGAGCTCTGGCGACCGTGCGCGAATGCGCCGTGCGGGCGCACGGCGTCCCGGGGCGAAAGTCTCTGCGAGACCTGCGCGATCGAACGCTCGCTCTTCCGGCGCGAGGAGCGCCCATCCCCGACGACGGCGGCGAAAGGAGGGTAGTATTTCCCCCCCGATGAGCGCCCTCAAGCCCTCCTATCCGACCCGGATCCTCCTCGCATCGCCGCGCGGATTCTGCGCCGGCGTCGTCCGAGCCATCGACATCGTCGATCTCGCGCTGGACGCGGTCGGCGGCACCCTCTACGTCCGCAAGGAGATCGTCCACAACCGGCACGTGGTCCGGCGCTTCGAGGAGCGGGGCGTGCGCTTCGTCGACGAGCTCGCGCAGGTTCCGGACGGGGCAACCGTCGTCTTTTCGGCGCACGGAGTCTCGCCGGAGGTCCGGGCCACGGCGGCGGGCCGGGGGCTCCGTGTCCTCGACGCGACGTGCCCGCTCGTGACGAAGGTCCATCTCGAGGCAATCCGCTTCGCGCGTCAGGGCTTCCGGATCATCCTCGTGGGGCACCCGAATCACGAAGAGGTCGAGGGAACGCTCGGCGAGGCGGCGGACCGGATGTCGCTCGTGTCGAGCGTCGAGGACGTCGAGCGGGTCGATGTCGCGCCGGGCGAGAAGGTCGCGTTCCTGACCCAGACCACGCTCTCCGTCGAAGACACGCGGCCGATCGTCGACGCCCTCCGCGCGCGCTTCCCCGGCATCCAGGGGCCCGCGAAGGCCGACATCTGCTACGCCACGCAGAACCGCCAGCTCGCCGTGCGGGCCCTGGCGAAAGAAGCCTCCGTCATCCTGGTGGTGGGCTCCAAGAATTCCTCGAACTCGAACCGGCTCGTCGAAGAGGCCGAGCTCGTGGGCGCGCGCGCCTATCTCGTCGACGACGTCTCGGAAGTCGATCCGGCGTGGCTCGAGGGCGCGTCCGCCGTCGGGGTCACGTCCGGCGCCTCCGCTCCCGAGATCCTCGTCGAAGGCATCGTCGCCTTTTTGCGCGGGCTCGGCGCCACCGAGGTCCGTGAAGTGCCCGTCGTGCCGGAGGACGTGTTTTTCCCCCTTCCGCCCGAGATCGAGGCGATGCGGAAGGATCGGGAGAACCCGGTCCCCGCATAGAGCGCGATTTCGCGTGGCCGATCTCGCCAGTCCCGCACCCCCTCGCACGGCCGCCCAGGAGACGGCCTCGAGCGCCCGCCGCCTCGATGGCAAGGTCGCGTTCGTCACCGGAGCCTCGCGCGGCATCGGGGAAGCCATCTCCCGGCGGTTCGCGGCGGAGGGCGCTCGCGTCGCGCTCGCGGCGCGGGATCTCGTCGCCTGCGAACGGATCGCCTCGGAGATCGTCGGCTCGGGCGGTCAGGCCGTGGCCATCGGCTGCGACGTGACGCTCGGGTTGTCGGTCTCCTCGGCGATCGCCGAGACGGTCGCCAATTGGGGGCGGATCGACGTCCTCGTGAACAACGCCGGACAGGGCGGACCGACTCCCCTCGACGACCCGGACGACTGCCGGTGGAATTCGATCCTCGCCACGAATCTGACGGCGGTCTTCCGGGTCACCCGCGAGGCGGCGCCGTTCATCCCCCAGGGCGGCCGGATCATCAACATGTCCTCGGTGGTCGGCCGGTTCGGCGTGCCGGGCCTCTCCGCCTACTCCGCGTCGAAGCACGGCGTGATCGGCCTGACGCGGTCGCTCGCGCTGGAGCTGGCGCCGCGGCAGATCACAGTCAACGCCCTCTGCCCGGGCTGGGTCGATACGGACATGGGACGGGAGGGCTGGCGGGGACTCGCCCGCTCGGGGAGTCGCGGACCGCAGGACGGCCGGGAAGTGGCGGCGCGCATGGCCCCCCTCGGCCGCGTGCTCGACCCGGCGGAGGTCGCGGGGCTCGCCGTGTATGTCGCCTCGGAGGAGGCGCGCTCGATCACCGGCCAGGCCCTCGTCATCGACGGCGGGCAGGTGATGCCGTGATGCCATGAAAGAGAGACCCGGTAATAAACTGGTGGCCGCCCATAGCGGACAGCCGACAACGGACAGCC
>JBBQNC010000253.1:0-5440 GCA_038329555.1 Thermoanaerobaculia bacterium | reverse complement strand
GTGGGCGAGCGCGAAATCCGGTTTCGCGGCGACGGCCTTTCCGAGCAGCTCCTCCGCGTCCTTCGAGTTCCTCTTGTTGTAGGCGTCGATTCCCTTGTTGTAGAGGATCTCCGGCGTATCGGGATTCGCGGCTTCGTACTTTTGCCGGTATTCGGCCGCCGCCTTCTTGTCCCCGGACTTCGACGCCGCGTCCGACATCATCCCGTACAGGGACGTCATCGTCGGATCGAGGTCGGTCGCCTTCTGTCCGTACTCGATGACGTGAGGCCAGTCCTTGTTCTGATAGGAGAGCGCCGTCAGCGCCTGCCACGCCTGCGGCAGGTCGGGATTCTTGGCCGTCGCCTCCTGGAACTTCAACATCGCGCCCGGCTTGTCGCCGCCGTTCATGAGGTCGACGCCGGCGTTGAATGCCAGGGTGGCCTGGTCGCTCGCGGACGGTCCGGCCGGCTTTGCGGCCGGGGCCGCTCCGGGATGCGCCGGCGCCTCCGACTCCTTGAGCAGCTTCACGTCGAGTGTCGTGGCGTCGCCGATCGACAGCTTCTTGTCGACGTCGAAAGGCGCGTATCCGGCCTTTTCGTACCGGAAATGGTACGGGAAGGTGGCGTCGTTCACGATCGACCCGTATCGCCCGTCGGATCCCGTCTTCGTGCTCAGCTTGAAGTTCTTGATGCTGGCCGTCGTGAGCGTGACGACGACTCCCTCGACCGGGTTGCCGGCCGAGTCCGTCACTCTTCCCACGACGCGTCCCTGCGCACCCGCCTCGGCAGCGATCGCGGCCAGGAAAATTGCCGCCGCGGCCGTCAGCCGCATCAGGGTCTTCATGCGTACCTCCCAAGGCGGTAAGCAAACGGGCCGCCCGCCAAATTTCCGGGAATTCTAAGCCGAAGGTTCACCGCCGGCCGGATCGTCACCGCCGGGCGGCCCTCTGGGGCAGCGCCGCGAGAATCTCGCCAACCACCGAGTAGCGGCCCATCGGCATGATGTGGATTCCGCGTGCGAGTCCGGCGATGGCCGTCGCAAGCTCCCGGGCGATAGCCAGCCCTTCCGCCTTCTCGTGGTCCGTCCCGCGCTCGGACGCCGCGCGCATGCGCCGCTGGATCTCCTCGGGCACCACGATCCCCGGCACCTCGTTGGCGAAGAACAGGGTCTGCTTCAGGGACCGCAGAGGGATGAGACCGACCAGGATCGGGATCGCCCGCGCTTCGTCCCTCGCGAGGAACCGTTCGAGCGAGCCGACGTCGTAGACCGGCTGAGTCTGCGCGAACGTCGCGCCCGCCTCGATCTTGGCGCGAAGCTTCGAAAACTCGATCTCGATGTCGGACGCCGAGGGGCTCGCGGCGCAGGCGACGGCGAAAGAGGTCGGGGCGCCGATCGCGTTGCCGGCCAGATCCGCGCCTCCGTTCAATCCCTTCGCGATGCGGAGCAGGCCGAGGACGTCGACTTCGGAGACCTGCTTCGCCTGCGGATAGTCGCCGATCTTCAGGGGATCGCCGCCCAGGCAGAGGATCGCCTTCAGCCCGAGCCCGGCGGCGCCGAGAAGATCGGACTGGAGGCCGAGGACGTTCCGATCCCGCGTCGTGATCTGCACGACCGCGTCGAGGCCGGTCTCCTTCTGAAGGACCGCGGCGACGGAGATCGAGGACATGCGGAGGCGCGCCATCGGGTTGTCCGTCACGTTCACGGCGTCGACGCCCGACGCCTTGAGCAGCCGCGCGCCCTCCAGGGCCGCGGAGAGGTCGACGCCCTTCGGAGGCTCGGCCTCGGCCGTGATGACGAACTCCCCGGGGTCGGCGAGCTTTCGCTTCAGCCGCGACGTCTCGATCCCCGGCTCCGCCAGCGACTCGCGCGGGATCTCCAGAGAGATCGTGGCAGTTCGCGCGGTCTCCGCGCGCGCTCGTCCGGCGACGGCCTTCGCCATCGCGCGGGTGTGCTCGGGCGTCGTGCCGCAGCACCCTCCGATGATCGCGGCTCCCGCTTCGGCGAAGGCCGAGGCGTAGTCCCGAAGGTAGTCGGGCGAGGAGAGATAGACGTTACGGCCGTGGACGACCGTCGGATAGCCGGCGTTCGGCATTGCGCAGAGCGGGGTCGCGACGGAGAGAGTCAGCTTCGAGAAGACGTCGTGCGTCTCCTGAGGGCCGAGCGTGCAATTCATCCCGACGACGTCGGCGCCGGCGAGCGCCAGTGTCGACAACGCGTGGGAGGCGCTCTCGCCGAACGCGGTCCGGCCGTCCGAGAGAAACGTCATCTGCGCGATGATCGGCACGTCGGTCGAAAGGCCGCGGACGGCCCGCACCGCCTCCGCCGCCTCGAGAAGGCTTCCGAACGTCTCGAGCAGCACGATGTCGACCCCGCCGTCCAGGAGCGCCCGCGCCTGCTCCTCGAAGATCTCGCGCACCTGCACGAGTGTCAGGCGACCGTACGGCTTCACGAGGGCACCGAGCGGACCGATCGACCCGGCCACGAAAGCCATCTCCCCGGCCGCGGACTCGCGGGCGAGGCGGACGCCCTCCCGGTTGATCTTTTCGAGAGAGTCCGCCCATTCGTGGGCCGTGAGCTTCACGCGGTTCGCGTCCCAGGTGTTCGTGGTCAGGATGCGGGCTCCGGCGTCGCGGTAGTCGTCGTGGACTTCCTTGACGGACTCCGGATCCGTGACGTTCAGCGGCGACTTGGCCTGATCGGGGGACGCTCCTCGCGAGACGAGAAGGGTCCCGATCGCCCCGTCGGCGAGCAGAATTTCCCGGGCGAGCGTCTGTCGAAAGTCTTTGTGCATAGGCGACCTCAGAGGCGGGAATGCTACACTTTTCGGGTCCTCGCCGGGTCCCTTCTCCGCGGCCCTCCTCATACGAAGGAGGGACCCGCCATGTCACCCATCACCTGCATCTGGCTTTTCCTCGTCGCCGGATCCATTCCCGCGGACCCCGTGGCCTGGCACGAGCTCGCCCTGTCAATCGAGGAAGACCGCTCGGTCTCGAGCGACCACCTGACGCTCTGTCGCGTCCGCGTCGTCAATCACGGTCGCTCGACCTGGGCGGGCAGCCGGCTCGGCTTCGAAGCCCGCGCCGTGCGCGACGGACGCATCGCCGCGCGCCAGTCCGGCCGGTTCGGACTCACTCTCGCGCCACACGAGTCTCTCGAAACCATCGTCGGCTTCGTGGGCCGCTTCGATCGTTTCGAAGTCGTGCCCGCCGAGGCGACCGGCCGGTCTCACGGCGGCGCACGCGGCGGCGCGCGCGGCGCGAAGCCCCACCGCGGGAAGGCGAAGCGATCGCGTAAGTCTTGAGAATGCGAGGCCGCGAGCCGTGCGCCGGCCTACCCCGGCCCCATTTCCGCCGTTACAATGCCGGCACATGAAGGTCCTCGTGATCGGGAGCGGCGGCCGCGAACATGCGCTCTGCTGGGGCCTTCGCCGCAGCGCGTTCGTCGAAGAGCTCTTCTGCGCGCCGGGAAACCCCGGCATCGCGGAGGTCGCCGACTGCCTTCCGGTGTCGGCCGGGGACATCGTCGAGATCGCGGACCTCGCCGAAAAGCTCCAGTTCGACCTGACGATCGTCGGGCCCGAGCTCCCCCTTTCCCTGGGGATCGCCGACGAGTTCGCCAAGCGGGGCATGACGCTCTTCGGACCGTCGCTGCTCGCGGCGCAGATCGAGTCGTCGAAGGTGTTCGCCAAGGAATTCTTCCGGCGTCACGGAATCGAGACCGCGCAGGCGGTCGTCTGTGCCTCGCGTTCCGAGGCAGAGGCCGCGATCCGGCAGCTCGGCTTCCCCTGTGTCCTGAAAGCGGACGGGCTCGCGGGCGGAAAGGGCGTCCTGACCATCGAAACCCGGGAGGACGTCGACCGCGCCCTCGGTCTCTTTTTCGACGACCGCGTGTTCGGGGCCGGCGGCGACCGGATCCTGGTGGAGGAGTTCCTTCGGGGAAGCGAGGCGTCGTTTCTGGCGGTCTGCGACGGACAAACGGCCGTGCCTCTGCCGACCGCCCGCGATTACAAGAAGGTGTATGACGGCGACCGGGGACCGAACACGGGCGGAATGGGCGGCCACTCGCCCGCGGGGATCCTCGACGCCGCGACCTCGTCCCAGGTGATGAAGGACATCGTCTGGCCGGCGTTACGGGGCCTGGACGCGGAGGGGCGCCGCTTCACGGGGATCCTCTATGCGGGCCTGATGTTGACCGAAACGGGTCCCAAGATCCTCGAGTTCAACGCGCGGTTCGGAGATCCCGAGACGGAGGTCATCATTCCGAGGCTGCAGTCGGACCTCGCGGGTCTCCTGTTGGCGGCCGCCCGGGGGGAGCTGGAGCGGTTTCCCGCGCTGGAGATCAAGCCGGAAGCCTGCGCGGGGGTCGTGCTCTGCGCGGGCGGCTATCCGGGCAACTACGAGCGGGGCAAGCCGATCCGCGGATTGAACGACGCGGCAAAGCTCCCGGGCGTCGAAATCTTCCATGCCGGCACCGCGCTAGACGGAGACCGTCTCGTCACAGCGGGCGGTCGTGTCCTGGTCGTGACCGCCTGCGCGCCAACGATCGGCGAAGCGTCCGCGAGAGCCTACGAGGCCGCGGATCTGATCGACTTCGAGGGCAAGCACCTCCGCCGCGACATCGGGACGCGCGGAGTCCGGGAGAGCCGGGCCGTTTAGAGGTTCCGCCGCCCGCGTCGAGCGGGCGGCGGGTGTCGTGGGTCCTCTACGTTCCGCAGGTGGTTGGGTCGGCGCACTTCAGCTCGATGAACGCGGAGTCCTTCGAGTTGACGTCGTCGATCGTGATGTAACCCTCGATCGTCGCGTTCCCGCCCTTGACGTCGGCGAAGACGATGACGCTGTGGATCGAGGTGGAGATCCCGGCCGCGGTCCAGATGTCGCTCACCTCGCGCAGCTCGCCGGGCCGCAGGCCGTCCAGTCGCACGATGCTGCCGACGCGGGCTCCCGTGGCCGGATCGTAGAAGGAAAGCTCCACGTTGTCGTTCGCGGTCGTGGCGTTGATATCGCTGTTGCGGATTCCCACGTTCGACGATTGCGCCCCCGCCGTCCCCGGCGCACTGCGCGTGTCGCGCGCGGTGCCGGTCAACGTGGAATGGGCCGCCTCGATGAAGAGCGACGCTGGAGTCGCAAAGCCGATCGTTCCCTTCAAAGGGTCCGATTCCACGACGCGGGCATACGTCCGCGCCTGGACGGTTCCCTCGGATCCCACCGAGGTGTTTAGGTTTCGGAACGTCACGAGGAGGGTCCCGTAGGATCCCTGATCGGCTCCCGCATGAAGCACGTCGGGGAGGCTCGCGAGATAACCCACGATGTCCTCGAAGTGGCGGGTCTCGAGTCGTTGCAGCGTGATCGTCTGGACGTTCGTGCGGGCGAATTCGCCCTGCGGGCTGCAGGCCGCCGATGCGCAGGTGTAGGAATATTGAAGGTCGGCGGTCACTCCGTTTTTGTTCGTCGTGTTGGTGATG
>JBBQNC010000252.1:0-5454 GCA_038329555.1 Thermoanaerobaculia bacterium | reverse complement strand
CGTGATCGCCCTGGTGGTCCAGGTTCTTGGGGCGCACGACCTCGTCGCGGAACCGGCGCGGCCCGGTGGCGATCCCGGTGTCGTCGAGTACGACCGCGTTGTGCAGGTTGCCGCCGCGGGCGAGCCCGCGGGCCCGCATCGCCTCGACGTCGCGCGCGAATCCGAACGTTCTCGCCGGCGCGATCCGGGCCGAGTACTCCTCCGGCCGGATCGCGACCGTCAGCTGCTGGCGGCCGACAACCGGGTGCGGAAAGTCGATGTCGTAACTGATCGTGAGGCCGGCCCCGTCCGGGACGTAGCGGATGCTCCGATCGCCGCGCGCGACCTCGACCTCGCGATCGACCGCGAAGGGGCGGACGGGCGCGGCCTGCCGCTCGAACCCGGCGGCGTGGAAGAGGCGCACGAACGGAAGAGCCGATCCGTCGAGGATGGGCATCTCTGGACCCTCGACCTCGATCCTGCAGTTGTCGAGCCCTTCGCCGAAGGCGGCCGAGAGGGCGTGTTCGACGGTGCCGATCGAGACGCCCGCCGCGGAGAGCGTCGTGGCGTAATCGAAGGTCGCCGCGGACGACAGCCGCGCCGGGACTGGCGAGTCGGAGTGGTCGAGGCGGATGAAGACGAGACCGTAATCCGCCGGCGCGGGACGGAAATGCGCTCGAACGGGATGCCCCGAATGGAGTCCCACCCCTTCGATGGAGACCGTCGTGCGGAGAGTCGTCTGGGAGCGCAAGCGGTTTCGTGTCCGCCCGTCTCTTCGCACGAGCGGTGCCACTCTTCACTTTCGCGCCCGACATCGGCAAGTCCCGCGTTCGTGGCGGGTTGCGCGCCGCCGGCTTCGCACGCGTCTCCGCGATCTTGTGGCTTCCGCGCGACAGAGGTGTGGCGTTTGCGCCACGGCCGAGCTCCGGATTCGATCCGGTAGACTCCAAAACGATGAGCACCGGGCGTCTGGAAGACGAGATCTCCACGATCCTTGCGGCTGCGCGAGAGAAGCTGAGAGTCTTGCGGGCGCGCTGCTATGCGATGGGGCCCACGGGCGACTACCGGCTGGCGGCGTCGTTCGGATTCGCGTCCCGTTTCGGACCGGAGGACGTGCTCGACTCGACGCATCCGCTCGTCGACTGGGTGCAGCGGCACCGCAAGCCGGCGTACGCGAATTCGGCGGCCGAGGCGGGACCCCTCGCCGATTCCATGGAGCGCGATCACTACGCGCGGATGCTCGCGGTCCCGGTCTACCTGGGGTCGCGACTCGTCGGAATCGTCGAGCTGCAGGACAAGCTCGCGGGCGGATATTTCGCGACCGACGACCTCCGGGAAGCCGAAGCGCTCGGCGCGCGTGTGGCCGAGATCGTCCGGGCCCACGATGGCACGTCGGTCGCGGCCCCCGAAGCTCTCGCGCCGGAGGACGCGGACGCGCTCTTCCGGCCGGGCGGCGAAGTGGCTCTGGGCGACGGAGACTTTCCCGCGCCGCCGAATCTCTTCTCGGCGCCGGCTCAGAACGAGGAAGAGCCCGGCTCGAAGCCGTCATCCGCTTCCGCCGCCCGCCCGCCCCGCCCGCTTCCGGCTCGCCGCGAAGAGCTCGTCTTCCGCGGCTTCTGGACGACGCTGCTCCTGATCCCGGACGTCGAAGCCGTCGCCTTCTCGACTTGGACCAAGGAGGCCGCCGAAATCCAGATCGGCGCGAGGCGGCCCTTCTCCGACCGCGCGCGCTCCGCTCTTCTCGAGAGCGCGGAGGGCGTGTTCGCCACGGCGATGCCGGAAACGCGCCCGCCGACCGACCGGCGGTTCGCCACGGAGTACCCGCTCGGCCGGGGATCGGGGGAGATCCACTCCTTCGAGGGGATCCAGACGTCAATCCTGGCGTCGGGAAGCCGCGTGATCCTCCTCTCGATCCTGTTCTCCCGCCCGCCGTCGGGCGCCGCCGAGGAGGCGCTCCGGGAGACGCATCGCCTGATCCGCGCGTCGGTGATGCAGTCCGCGACGGCGGAGCGATACCGGCAATCCTACCGGAGCCTCGTGCGCGCCTTCATCGAGCCGGGGCTGCGGACGTACCCGCAGCTCAAGGCGCACTCGCTGGCCGTCGCGGCGCTGTGCCGCCGCTTCGCGACGAGCCTGCGGCTCGCGCCGGACGCCGTCGAGCAGCTCGCCGTGGCCGGACTCCTGCACGACGTCGGGATCCGCGAGGTCGAGGTGCCGTACGAACGTCTCGCCGGTCGCCGGCCGCTCGACCTCCAGGAGGTCGCGCTCGTGCGCCGCCACGCGCCGATGGGCGCCGACATCCTCGAAAGAATCGACTTTCCCTATCCGGTGGCGACGCTCGTCCGGCACCATCACGAGCGCTTCGACGGCGCGGGCTATCCCGACGGACTGTCGGGCGAGCGCATCCCGCTCGGGTCGCGCATCATCGGGATCGCCGAGGCCTACGACGCGATGACGGCCGCCCACTCCTACCGGGCGACCATCACCCCGGAAGCCGCCCTCGACGTTCTCGCCGCGAAGTCCGGAACGCAGTTCGACCCCGACCTCGCCAGGCGATTCCGCGAGCTGATCCGCACGTCGCCGCCGGACGCGGGCGGAGCGGGACTCTCGTGACCAAGCCCGGAGAAGCCGCGAAGCCGCCGAAGAATCTGCCCATCGCCTCCAATCGGAAGGCGTTTCACGACTACTTCATCGAGGATCGGACGGAAGCGGGACTCGTCCTGACGGGGACGGAGGTCAAGTCCCTGCGCGAAGGCCGGGCGCAGCTGAAGGACTCGTACGTGCACTTCCGCGGAGGCGAGGCGTTTCTCGTCGGCGCCCACATCTCCCCGTACGGGTCGGGCTCCTGGACGAACCACGAGCCCGAACGGGACCGCAAGCTGCTTCTCCACAAGCGGGAGCTCGACCGCTGGGCGAGCGCCGTTGCGCGCCAGGGCGTCTCCTGCGTGCCCCTGTCGCTCTACTTCAAGGGCTCGCGCGCGAAAGCCGAGATCGCGCTGGTCAAAGGCAAGAAACTGCACGACAAGCGGGACTCGATTCGCGACCGCGAGTTGAAGCGCGAGGCGGATCGGGCCATGCGGAGGCGATAGCCTTGCGTTCCGCCTGCCGGCGACCCGCGCGACACGAACGATGAACCCCAATCAGGACCGGGCGGCGTCCTTTCTCCTTCGCGAGTATCGCGCCTCGGACGAGGAGCACCTCGTCGTTCTCGATCGCGAGTGCTTCGAGCCGGGGATCGCGTATTCGGCGGCGGAAATGCGGCATTTCCTGGCCCTCTCGACGCGCGAGATCGTCGTCGCCGAATCCGACGGGGCTCTCGCGGGATTCTCTTTGGGCCATCGCGCGCCGTGCTCTGTCGGGCGCGTCATCACGCTCGACGTGCGAGCCGACCGGCGGCGCAACGGCATGGGAGGGGCGCTGCTCTCCGCTCTCATCGCCCGGCTCGCCGCGGCGGGAGCCCGACGGACCATCCTGGAAGTGGACGTGCGAAACGCTGGAGCGATCGCATTCTACGAGCGCCTCGGCTTCCTCCGCGGCGGCAGGATCCCCGACTATTACGGTCCCGGCCGCCCGGCGCTCGAGATGACTCGCGCCCAGGCGCCGGCTCGCTGACGGCGCACACCGACCGGGCCCGGCGCCGCACCGGCGTCACCGCGTCGCGCGCCTCTTCCTTCGCGGAGCGACCGCCTTGCGGTTGGTGTGCAGGAGCTCCTGGAAGGCTTCGGCGTAGACCGGACGGCTGAAGAGGTAGCCCTGCATTTCGTCGCAGCGCTGCTGCCGGAGGAACGTGAGCTGCGCCTCGGTCTCGACGCCCTCGGCCACGACCGTCAGCTGCAGGCTGTGTGCCATGGCGATCATGGCCGACGCGATCGCGGCGTCGTCCGGGTCCGACGTCACGTCGCGGACGAATGACTGGTCGATCTTCAAGCGATCGATCGGGAAGCGCTTCAGGTAGTTCAAGGAGGAGTAGCCCGTGCCGAAGTCGTCCATCGAGAGCTTGACGCCGAGGTTCTTCAGGTCCCAGAGGAGGCTGATCGACAGCTCGGCGCTCTGCATGGCGTTCGATTCCGTGATCTCGAGGTCGAGCGACTCTGCCGCCAGTCCCGAGGCATTGAGCGCTTCCTTGACCTGGTGAAGCAGGTCGGACTGCTGGAACTGGCGCGCCGACAGGTTGACCGCCATCGTCAGGTGCGGGAACCCCGCGAGCTGCCAGGCGCGCGCCTGCATGCAGGCAGTCCGGAGGACCCACTCGCCGATCGGAACGATCAGGCCCGAGAGCTCCGCGAGCGATATGAACTCTCCGGGAGGCAGGAGGCCGAGGTCGGGGTGCTGCCAGCGGACCAGCGCCTCCGCGCCCCGGATCTGGCCGGTCTCGAGATCGATGAGCGGCTGGTACTGGAGGACGAGCTCCTCGTTCTGGATCGCCTGCCGGAGCCGGTTCTCGAGGGAAAGGCGCTCGAGCGCCTTCGCGTTCATCGCGGGCGCGTAGAGCTGGCAGTTGTCGCGGCCCTGCTCCTTCGCCCGATACATCGCGGTATCGGCGTTGCGCACCAGCTCCTCGGCGTTCTCTCCGTCGGCGGGATGGATCGCCACGCCCATTGATGTCGTGATGAAGAGCTCCCGGCCGTCGATGAAGAAGGGGAGGCGCAACGCGCCCAGGATCTTCTGGGCGATCTTCGCGGCGTCGTCTTCCTTTTCCATCCGCTCGACGAGCACGGTGAACTCGTCGCCGCCCAGGCGCGCGACGGTGTCGCCTTCGCGGACGCAGCCGCCGAGGCGCTCGGCCACCCGCCGCAGCAGCTCGTCCCCGACCGAGTGGCCGAGCGAGTCGTTGATGATCTTGAACCGGTCGAGGTCGAGGAAGAGGATCGCGACCCGCTCGCCGGAACGATGCGCGTGCACGACGGCCATCGTCAGGCGGTCGTGAAAGAGGAGCCGGTTGGGTAATCCCGTGAGCGCGTCGTGGAACGCGATGTGCTTGACCTGTTCCTCGGCGCGCTTCCGGTCGCTGATGTCGATCACCGTCCCCTCGATCATCTCGGGCCGTCCGTCCACGCCTTCGATCAGGCTGCCGTTCTCGAGGATCCACACGAGGCTTCCGTCCTTACGCCGGAGACACTCCTCGTAGTTGGTGAGCGCGTGCCGTTCGCGCAGCCGGCCCATCATGGCGTCTCGGTCCTCCGGGTTCAGGTAGAGGTCCATGGCCGGCCGCCCGACGATCTCTTCCCGGGACGCATAGCCGAAGATCCGCGCGAACGAGTCGTTGCAGTCGAGGATCCGTCCCTCGAGGCTACTCCGGTAGACGCCGGCGAGATTGCGCTCGAAGAGCGTGCGGTATCTCGACTCGGAGGCGCGCAATGCCTCGTCGGCGCGGCGGCGCTCGGTGACGTCGCGGAAGCTCCACACGCGTCCCACGCTCTCTCCAGAGAGGCGCTGCGGCCGCGAGGAACGCTCGAACACCCGGCCGTCGAGGAA
>JBBQNC010000251.1:0-5480 GCA_038329555.1 Thermoanaerobaculia bacterium | reverse complement strand
CGGAAGGTCGGCATCACGACGCTCTTCGTCACGCACGAGCAGGAGGAGGCGTTCGAGCTCGGCGACCGGGTGGCCGTTCTCTCCCGCGGGCGGCTCGAGCAGGTCGGCTCGCCGGAGGAGCTCTACGAGGAGCCCGCGACGCGCTTCGTCGCGACCTTCGTCGGGCGGTCGAGCGTCCTGCCGGGCTCCTGGGCCGGAGGCTCCGGCCGGGACGCCGTGACTCTCGCGCCGGGCGCCGCGTGGGGCGCGGCGGCGGGGGGCGTCCTGCGCGACGGCGACCCGGCAGACCTCGTCTTGCGGCCGGAATCTCTCGCGTTCGTGCCCGCGGGAACCGCGAACGCGGTGCCGGGCGAGGTCCTCGAGCGGCGATTCGCCGGACGAAGCGCCTACTTCATCGTCCTGCTTTCGGGAATCGGCGAGGCGGAGGTGCTGGCCCGGCCGGACTCGGCGCGGCCCGGCGACGCCGTCGCCGTCGCTCCCGCCGCGGACGGCCCCGTCCCGCGCGCCTACCCGAAGGAGCGCGGGACGTGAGGGGGCGCGTCCGTGCCGCGCTGCTCGCCCTCCTGCTCGCCTGGCTCGTCGGGTATCCGCTGCTTCTCACGCTCGCCGAGGCGCTCGGCTCCCCGAACTGGACGCTGCGCCACGTTCTCGACTTCGCGCTGCGTCCGGACGAATGGCAGGCGCTCTGGGCGAGCGTCTGGATCACTCTCGCCACCGTCGCGCTCTCGGCGGCGATCGGCATCCCGCTCGCGTTCCTCTTCGAGACGGCGCAGTTTCCGGGGCGGCGCGTCCTCGGTACCCTGATCGCGCTTCCCGTCGTCCTGCCCCCGCTCGTCGGCGTCCTCGCCTTCCTCTTCCTCTACGGTGAGAGCGGGGTCGTCGCGCGCGCCGTCCAGCTCGCGACGCGCTCGCCCGAGCCGCCGTGGCGCCTCTCGGGGCCCACCGCGATCCTCCTCGTGCACGCGTACACGATGTTCGTCTACTTCTATCTCTTCACGCGCGCGGGCCTCGCGCGGCTGGACGCCGCGTATACCGAGGCCGCCTCGGCCCTCGGCGCCGGGCGGTTCCGGATCCTCCTGCGGGTCACTCTCCCGCTGCTGCGGCCGGCGCTCGCGGGCGCCGCGCTGCTCACGTTCATGACGTCCCTGTCCTCCTTCTCCGCGCCGTACCTGATCGGAGGGACCTTCCGCGTGATGACGACGCAGATCGTCTTCTCGCGATTGAACGGCGACATCGAGGCCGCGATGGTCGAGACCGTCGCGCTCGCCGCGATCGCGCTCGGGGGCCTGGTCCTCCTCCAGCGCGCCGAGAAGCGCCGCGACGTCGCGGGAGCGGTCCGCGGAACGGCGCCCGCGCGGCGCCGCCTCCGGCGCGGCCGCCTCGTGGCGCTCGCGGGCTGGCTCTTCGCGGCGATCCTGCTGCTTCCCCACGCGATGCTGCTCCTCGTCTCGTTCGTGCCCCCGGGCTCCTGGACGACGGAGCTACTCCCGCCGGTGCTCTCCCCCGCCAACTGGGTCTCGGTGTTCTCGGAGCCCGAGCGGCTGCGGCCGATCGGCAACTCGCTCTGGATGTCCGTCGTCTCGACGGCCGCCGCGCTCGCGCTCGGCCTCGCGGCGGCGTGGACGGCCGTGCGGGGAAAGGGCCGCCTCGCCGGGACGCTCGAGAACCTCGTGGCGATCCCGTGGGCGCTGCCGGGAACGGTCTTCGCGGTGGCGCTCGCCGCGGCCTTCTCCGTCCACGCGCCGTGGGCGGGGCGCTTCGTGCTCGTCGGCACCGCGGCGATCCTTCCGCTCGCCTACCTCGTCCGGAACTTACCGCTGACCGGCCGCGCCGCGTTCGCCGGCCTGCGGCAGCTCGACCCCGCGCTCGAAGAGGCGGCGTCGTCGCTCGGGGCCGGCCGCGCGCGCCGCTTCCGGCGCATCGTGCTGCCCCTCCTGCGTCCGGCCCTCGCCGCCGGCGCGTCGATCGCGTTCATCACATCTCTCGGCGACTTCGTCGTCTCGATCGTCCTCTACACGTTCGACACGCGCCCGATCTCGATCGAGATCCTCTCGAGCCTGCGCACGCAGGAGACGGGCGTCGGAGCCGCCTACGGCGTGCTCCTGGCCCTGCTCTCCGCCGCGTCCTTCCTCTTCTTCGGGACGGGAGGGCCGGGCACGGAGGCGCGGAGTGGGTAATGGGTTGTGGGTTATGGGTGGGTTGCGGACCGGAGATCGGTCGAACCTCGGGAGAGTTGGGCCGACGCGGACTCGACCTCCGGCCCGCCCGCTGCTTAGAATCCGCGAAAACGTGGAGGGACTCATGTCACGCAAGCGCCCGGCATTTCTCCTCGCCATTCTCGCCGCCCTGCTCGCCGTCTCGAGCCCCGTCCTGTCCGCCGACGAGCCCGCCTCGAAGGCGACCGATGCGCCGGCGCTGTTCGACGACCTCGGCAGCCACCACCGCGAGATCTCCTCGAAGTCGGATCGCGCGCGCCGGTACTTCGACCAGGGGCTGCGCCTCGTCTACGCATTCAACCACGACGAGGCGAAGCTCGCCTTCGAGGAAGCCGCCCGCTCCGATCCCGGGTGCGCGATCTGCTTCTGGGGCGTGGCGTTGACGCTCGGGCCGAACATCAACCTACCGGCCATGGCGGACCGCGCGGCCGCGGCGGACATGGCGGTCCGCGAGGCCGTTCGCCTCTCCCCGAAGGCGAACCCCGTCGAGCGCGCGTTGATCGGCGCGCTTCGCAAGCGGTACGCGAGCCCGCCCGCCTCGGATCCTGAGTCGCAGAAGCGGCTCGACACGGGCTACGCGAACGCCATGCGGGTCGTGGCAAGGCGCTTCCCGCGCGACCTCGACGTGCAGACGCTCTTCGCCGAGGCGCTCATGGACCTGCGTCCCTGGGACCACTGGACGAACGACGGCAAGGCGCAGCCGGGGACCCTCGAGATCGTGCGCACGCTCGAGCGCGTGCTGGCGAAGGACCCGAAGCACCCCGGCGCGAACCACTACTACATCCACGCCGTCGAGGCGTCGAAGCGGCCCGAGCGAGCCGACGACCCGGCGAAGAGACTCGCGACGATGATGCCGGGAGCGGGCCATCTCGTGCACATGCCCTCGCACATCTACATCCGCACGGGCCGCTACGAGGAGGCCTCGGCGGCGAATCGGCGCGCGGTCGAGGCGGACGAGCGCTACATCGCGAAGGCGCGGCCCTCTCCGATCTACCAGATGTACGTCGCGCACAATCACCAGTTCCTGTGGGCGACCGCCATGCTCCAGGGGCGCAGCGCGGAGTCCCTCGACGCGGCGCGCAAATGCGTCGCGGCGTCTCCCGTCGAGATGCTCCGGGCGATGCCGGGGTTCGACATCCTTCTGACCTACCCCTGGCTGACCCTCGTGCGCTTCGGACGCTGGGACGAAACGCTGAAGGAGAATGCTCCGCCGGCCGACTTCCCGTTCGCGACGGCGATCTGGCACTACGCCCGCGGGGTCGCGTTCGCCGGGAAGGGAGACGCCGGGTCGGCCCGGAGGGAGAAGGAGGAGCTCGACCGGCTCGCCGCGACGATCCCGCCGACGGCGATGGAGAGCCTGAACCCGGCCGGCGACCTCCTGACGATCGCCTCGAAGGTCCTCGCCGGACGCATCGCGGCGCAGGCCGGAGACCGCGCCGCCGCGGTGAAGGCGCTGCGGGAGGCGGTGGCCGTCGAAGACCGTCTCCACTACGCGGAGCCGCCCGACTGGTACTACCCCGTTCGCCAGACGCTCGGAGCGGTTCTCCTCGCCGACGGCCGCCCGAAGGAGGCGGAGCGCGTCTACCACGAGGACCTCGAGCGCACGCCGAACAACGGCTGGTCCCTCGCCGGCCTCGCGGAAGCCCTGAAGGCGCAGGGCCGCGCGGAGGAGGAAGCCCGCGTCCGCAGGGACTTCGCCCGGGCGTGGGAGAAGAGCGACGTCCGGATCACCGCGTCGGACTTCTGACGCGGGGCCGGACCGTCCGAAGTGCGGAATCCCTCCGGCTTAGGAGCTGATCTTCCGAATCGCCACCGCGCCGATCGCGGCGAGGATCAACGCGAGGGCGACCAACCCGCGCGCGTCGAGCATCGGAACGGTCACCGCTCCTCCGGGCGTCGGACTGACTCCCGGCACCGTCGGGGTCGACGTCGGCGTCGTCGGAGGCGTCGACGTGACGGTGGGCGTGGAGGTCGGAGGAGGAACGCCGCCGACGACCTCGGCCAGGAAGAAGGGGGCGACCAGGGTCGTCGTGGCCCCGGTGATGGTGCGGATCGGAGCCGCGTTGCCGCTGCCGGTCCGCGCGTAGACGGTCACCGAGTTGTTGCTGAGGTTCGCCACGGCGATCTCGTCGTTGATCGGGTCGACGGACAGACCGAAGGGCTGACTCAGGCTCGTGGCGGCTCCGACGATGGTCCGCAGCGGGGCCACGTTGCCGTAGGCCGTCCGAGCGTGGACCGTGATCGAGTTGTTGCCCTGATTCGTCACCACGATCTCGTTGTTCACGGCATCCACGGCCACCCCGGCGGGCCTATTTCGCTCCATTGGTTGCGGTCAATGTTGACGCGGAAACAGGAGGAGATCCGACATCCCGATGGGATGCTCACGGCGCGATCCCGACCTCGATGGATCACGCCGAGAGACATCCGCGGTTGCGTCCCCTTTGCGCTTTTATTTCACCGTCATGCGAATAGTTTGTCCCGAAACAGGCTTCCCGCGACCACTTCAACAATAGAGGTGGGTGTTAACTCTTCTGTCGGCGCTGTCGTCGATTTGCATGGCCATCTGCGGGCCGACATGGAAGAGTTAGCACCCAAACGCTTCTGATTCGCAACCTCCCTCTCCGGAGATTCGGTCCCGGCTGATCCTTCCCTCGTCGAGACTCACGGCTCATAGCCACCGCAAGGACAAGTCGACAAGAAGTAGAGGGACTCCCATGAAAACCGAGGTCAGGCATTTGTCCGCGAGGACGCGGGTCGCCGGAGGTTTGCTTGCGGTGGTTCTCGGCACCGGCGCCGCGGTCGCGCGAGCGGATCCCGCTCAATCGATCCGCGACGTTTCCCTCTCCCGTCCCTTCTTCAATCCCTCGCTCGGCCAGACAATCGGCATCTCTTTCACGCTGCCCAGGGCCGGAGACCTCGACGTCCTGATTCTGGATCGGGACGGGTACCTGGTACGACGACTCGCCTCTCGAAAGGCCGCCGAAAAAGGGAAGATTTCCTTCGACTGGGACGGAAAGAATGCAGGCGGCGACGTCGTCCCGGACGAAGCCTATTCGTTGAAGGTCGATCTGGACTCCGTGGAGGGCTCCGTCTCGTACTTCCCCGCAAACGTCGTTGCCGAGCGGCTTCCTCCCCGAGCGGCGCCCTACGACAGGTTGACTGGAATCATTTCGTACACGCTTCCCGGTCCCGCCCGCGTGCATATCCAGGCCGGTAGCGCAGAGATCGACAAGCGAACCGGGCGCGCCGTCGGGCCGGTTCTGA
>JBBQNC010000250.1:0-5530 GCA_038329555.1 Thermoanaerobaculia bacterium | reverse complement strand
CCGAGCGCGTCGCCGGCGTCCCCCCGGATTACTTCAGCGAGACGGGTCAGCTCTGGGGATATCCGGTCTACCGCTGGGAGGCGAACGCCCGCGACGGCTACGGGTGGTGGATCGAACGGCTGCGCGCGAACCTGCGGCTCGCGGACGCCGTTCGGGTCGACCACTTTCGCGGCTTCGCCTCGTACTGGGAGGTCGACGCGACGGAGGACACGGCCAGCCGGGGGCGCTGGGCGCCCGGTCCCGGCCGGAACCTCTTCGACGCGGCCCGCCGCGAGCTCGGGCCACTCCCCCTGATCGCGGAGGATCTCGGGACCATCACGCCGGACGTCACGGCGCTCCTCGCGGAGCTCGGGATCCCGGGGATGAAGGTGCTGCAGTTCGCCTTCTCGGAGGAGGACAGCCCGCATCTTCCGCACCGGCACGTCGAGAACGCGCTCGTCTACACGGGCACGCACGACAACGACACGTCGCGCGGCTGGGCGTCCGCGCTCTCGCCGGAGGAGCGGGACCGCTTCCGGCTCTACACCGGCGAGGATCCGGCGGATCCGGCGGTGGCGCCCGCCGCTCTCATCCGTCTCGCGTATGCCTCCGTGGCGCTCCGCGCGGTCGTCCCCCTCCAGGACGTGCTCGAGCTCGGCTCCGAGGCGAGGATGAACACGCCCGGGCGCGGCGGCGGGAACTGGACCTGGCTCGCGGCGGCGAAGGACCTCACGCCCGAGCGCGCCGCGTGGCTGCGCCGCCTCGCTCGCCTGACGGGCCGCGCCGGCGTCCGGCGTCGGCGTCCATGAGGCCGCGAAAAGACCTTGACTTGAACGCCTCGATGCCCGAACGTATGCGCTCGATGAACGCGAACCTCTGCTCCGCACTCTCCCCCCGAGCCGGGCTCGCTCCTCGCGCACGAGACGTCAGGAGGACTTCCTCCATGGCTTCGGCGCGGGCACTCTGATCTCCTAGACCTCAGAAGTCAGCCCTCAAGCCGATGCCGACGAAACGCCGCACAGCGGTCGTGTGCCTTGCCTATTCCGGTGGTCTCGACACCACCTATTGCGCGGTCCTTCTGCGCCGCGAGGGAAGCCGCGTGCACGCCGTCACGGTGGACACGGGCGGCTTCTCCGCGCGCGAGCGGCGGACGATCGCCGCGCGGGCCAGGGCCGCGGGTGTCGAGAAGCACGTCTTCCTGGACGGGCGCCTTGACGTCTTCGAGCGCTACGCGATGCCGCTTCTCTTCGGCAACGTGCTGCGGGGCGGCGTCTACCCCCTCTCGGTGGCGGCGGAGCGCGCCGTGCAGGCGGAGGCCGTCGCCCGGTACGCGCACCGCACGGGCGCCTCGGCGATCGTCCACGGCTCGACCGCGGCGGGCAACGACCAGTTCCGCTTCGACGCGGCGCTGCGCGTTCTCGCGCCGGAGATCCAGGTGCGCGCGCCGATCCGGGACGGCGGGCTCTCGCGCGAGGAGGAGGCGGCGTACCTCGCGGACGCCGGCGTGACGATCCCTCCGAAGACGACGCGGTACTCGGTCAACGAAGGCCTGTGGGGCACGACGATCGGCGGCGGCGAGACGCACGACTCCTGGGCGACGCCGCCCGAAGGGCTCTTTCCCGGCAACCCGCTGGCTCGCGCGCCGCGCCGTCCGCGTGAGGTCGTCATCCATTTCGAGACGGGCCGGCCCGTCGCGCTCGGCGGCGGCACCGTTGCCGCTCTCGACCCCCTCGCGCTCGTCGAAAAGCTGAACGCGATCGGGCGCACGTACGCCGCCGGCCGCGGAATCCATCTCGGCGACACCATCCTGGGCGCGAAAGGACGGGTGGCCTTCGAAGCCCCGGCGGCGCTCGCTCTGATCGCGGCGCACGCGGAGCTCGAGAAGCTGGTCCTGACGAAGGAGCAGCGGCAGCTCAAGGCGGCGGTCGCGGAGGCCTACGGGCGCCTGATTCACGAGGGCCTCGCCTTCGAGCCGGCGGCGGCGGACGCCGCGGCGTTTCTCTCCGGCTCGCAGTCGCGCGTCACCGGGGAGGCGCGGCTCCGCTTCACCCCCGGCCGCTTCGAGGTCGTGGGGGTGCGGAGCCCCTTCTCCCTGATGCGGCCGTCGCTCGTGCGCTACGGCGAGTCGAACGCGTATCTCTCCGCGGCGGAGGCGCGGGGCGTCGGCAAGACGCTCGCGCTGCCCGGACGCCTCTGGACGCTCGCCGGAAAGGAGTCCTCGTGACGATGACGATCACGCTCGACAAGATCGCGTCCTCGACGGCGCGGCTCGCCCTCCCGAAGGAGGTCGAGATCTCTCCGCACATCGAGGCGAGGGAGGGCAACGTCCTCGCCGTGCGCGCGCTCATGGAGAAAAGCGTGTACGACCGGCTGGAGCTCGTCTCCGGCCGCATGGCCAAGATCAACAAGGGGGACGTCATGGCCGGCACGCTCGGTTTCCGCCGGGCGTTGAAGGGATTCGTCGGCGTGGTTCCCGAGACCATCCACGTCGGCGACACGATCCACGTGCTGAATCTGGGCGGCGTGCTCGGGCTCTGTGTCGGCAAGAACCCCGAGGTCGGCAGCCCGCTCGAGGTCGAGGTCCTGGGGGCGATCCTCCGGGACGGAAAGCCGCTGAACCTCCTGCAGAACGCCCTGCCTCTCCGGAGCGCCCTCGGCCCGTGCCCGCCGCTCGTCGTCGTCGCCGGGACCTGCATGAGCGCGGGGAAGACGGCGGCGGCGTCGGAGATCGTGAAGCGCTTCGCGAGCGCGGGCCACCGGGTCGCCGCCGCGAAGCTCTCCGGGGTCGCGTGCCTGAAGGACACCCTCGACATGGAGGACCACGGTGCGTTCGCGACGCTGTCCTTTCTCGACTGCGGCCTTCCCTCGACGGCGCACGTGCAGGACCTCGCTCCCTACGCGCGGACGATCCTGGCGGAGCTCGCGGGCCGTGGACCGGACGTCATCGTGGTCGAGCTCGGCGACGGGATCCTCGGCGACTATCGCGTCGGCACGTTCTTCGAAGACCCGGAGCTCGTCGCGGCGACGAAGGCCGTCGTCATGTGCGCGAACGACCTCGTCGCGGCGTGGGGCGCGCAGAGGCTGATGGAGCAGTGGGGGATTCCCATCACGATCGTGTCGGGGCCCGTGACGGACAACCAGACCGGCACGGAGTACATCAGCCAGGAGATGAAGCTGCCCGCGGCGAACGCGAAGACGGAGGGCCGGCAGCTCTTCGGCGTGGTCTACGAGGAGATCCATCGGGAGGACGTCAAGCCGGCGGACCCCGCGGCCGGGCCCTCGGAAGCGCCGGCGGAGGCGCGGCGATGACCATCCGGGCGGCGATCTTCGGCGCGAGCGGCTACGCGGGCGGCGAGCTGCTGCGGCTCCTCCTCGACCACCCGAAGGCGGAGCCCGTGGCGGTGATCTCCCGCTCCCAGGCCGGCCAGCCGGTCTCGGCGGTGCACACGCACCTCTCGCGCCTGACCGACCTGACGTTCACGAGCGATCTCCCGGAAGGGCAGGACGAGCCGGAAGTCGTGTTCCTCGCCGGAGGCCACGGCTACGCCGTCACCGCGGCGCCGCCGCTCCTCGACCGCGGAATCCCCGTGATCGACCTCTCCGCGGACTTCCGGTTGAAGGACGCCGCCTCCTTCGAGCGGTTCTACGGCCCGGTGCCGCCCGGATTCGCGCGACAGCCGGAGTTCGTGTACGGCCTTCCGGAGCTCTTCCGCGACCGGATCGCCGCCTCGCGCGCCGTCGCCTCCCCGGGCTGCTTCGCGACCGCTTCGATCCTCGCGCTCGCGCCGCTCTGGCGCGCGGATCTCGTCCGGGAGGACGCGCCCGTCTCCGTGTTCGCCATCACCGGCTCCTCCGGGGCCGGCGTCACCCCGACGCCGACCACGCACCACCCGCGCCGGGCGTCCGCCTTCTTCGCCTACGGGCTCGACGGGCACCGGCACCTTCCGGAGATCGAAGAGTCGCTCTCCGCGATCGGACCGGCGGCGGCGGGCCGGGTCGTGTTCCAGACCCACTCCGCTCCTCTCGTGCGCGGCATCTTCGTCACGGCGGTCGTGCCGCTTCAGTCCGCTCAGAGCGCCGAGTCGCTGAAGAGCCTCTACCGCGCCGCGTACGGCCACGAGTTCTTCGTCCGGCTGGTCGAGGGGTCGCCCGACGTCGCCGCCGTGAAGGGGACAAACTTCGCGGACATCGGGGTCGCCGTCTCGGGCGGCGTGGCGGACGTCGCGCGCGTCTTCGTCGCGATCGACAACCTCGTGAAGGGCGCCGCCGGCCAGGCCATCCAGGCGATGAACATCCTGTTCGACCTGCCCGAGCCGACGGGTCTCAAGATGACGGGCGTGTTCCCGTGACGGCGCCGGCTCCTCCGACTTCCGCCCCGCCGCCGGCCGCCCGGGCGGCCGGAAGCGAGCTTCCGACCTACACGCGCTGGCCGCTCACCCTGGTCCGGGGAGAGGGCTCGACCGTGTGGGACGAGAAGGGAACGAGCTACCTGGATCTCTACGGCGGGCACGCGGTCGCGTCGACGGGACACTCGCACCCGGAGGTCGCGCGAGTGATCGCGGAGCAGGCGAAGACGCTCCTCTTCTACTCGAACGTCGTGGCCCTTCCGGTCCGAACGAGGGCGGCCGACGCGATCGGGCGCCTCGCCCCGCCGCCGCTCGAGAAGGTCTTCTTCGTGAACTCGGGAACCGAGGCGAACGAGAACGCGATGCGGCTCGCGCGCCGCTCGACGGGCCGCGAGGAGATCCTGACGTTCGATGGCGGGTTCCACGGGCGGACCGCGGACGCGATCTCCGCGGCCGGCCTTCATAAGTACCGCGCGCTCGGGCGGCCGAACGTTCCGGGGCACCGTTTCGCGCCTTTCGGCGACCTGGCCGCGGCCGACGCGCGGATCGACGGCCGCGTGGCGGCGGTCCTGCTCGAGCCGATCCAGAGCCTCGCCGGAGTCGAGACGGCGGGGGCCGACTACTTCCGGGGACTCCGCCGCCTGTGCGACGAGCGGGGAGCGAAGCTCGTCTACGACGAGGTGCAGACAGGCTTCGGACGCACGGGGACTTTCTTCTTCGCGGGCCGCCACGGCGTTGTTCCGGACATGATCACGCTGGCGAAGGGGATGGCGAGCGGCGTCCCCGCCGGCGCCGTGCTCGTGTCGGAAGAGATCGGATCCCGGGTGAAGCCCGAGGAATACGGGACGACCTTTGGAGGCGGCCCGCTCGCCTGCGCAGCGATCGAGGCGACCGTCCGCGTGATCGAGTCGGAGGATCTGCTCGGCAACGTTCGCCGCGGCTCCGAGCGCTTGCGGAAGGGCCTTTCCGCGATGCGCGGAGTAAAGGAGATCCGCGGCGAGGGATTCCTCCTCGGGATCGTCCTCGACCGGCCGGGCAAGCCCGTGCGGGAAGCGCTGCTCGCGCGCGGCATTCTCGTGGGCGGGAGCGACCTGCCGGACACCCTGCGCCTCCTGCCGCCTCTCGTGCTGACCGCCGAAGAGATCGATCTGTTTCTCGGGGTCATGCGGGAGGTCCTGTGAGGCATTTTTTGACGACCCGCGATC
>JBBQNC010000249.1:0-5602 GCA_038329555.1 Thermoanaerobaculia bacterium | reverse complement strand
CCATCCCCTCGACGGTCTCGACCTGCCGTCCCGCGCACTCGAGCCCCAGCACCAGGCAGGAGAGGACGGGCCGCCCGTCCAGGAGCACGGCGCAGGCGCCGCACTCGCCCAGCTCGCAGCCGTGCTTCGTCCCCGTCAGCTGGAGGTCCTCGCGCAGGACCTCCAGCAGCGTCTTGTAGGCCGCGAAGGAGACCTCGACGGGCTCGCCGTTGACGGAGAGCCGCACGGCGGCGCGGGAATCCGTGTCGGGAGCCGGCATTTCTGCCGACTGTAAACCCTTCTGCTCCCGGAGGAAAGAGACCGTTGTTCGACCGACTGGTCAGTCAGTTCAGCGATCAGAAAACGGGGCCCCCGCGAGGGGGCCCATCCGATCTCCGGCGAAGTCCTTGTGTCTTTGGCTTCTACGGGGTCCGGAACGTCACCACGATGTCCGCCTGGCCGCGCTTAGCGGCATTCGTCAGGTCGGTGCCGGTCGTGATCCGCGAGCGGTCGATCCCGTGGCGCTCGACCAGGTACTCGCGGGCCGCCTCGGCGCGCTGCCGCGCGAGCGCCTCTCCCCGCGCTCCGCCGGTCGCGTCCGGGTACCCGGTGACTTCGACGGTCGCTCTCGGGTTGTCGCGCAGACGGAGTGCCACCGCGTCGAGCCGCGCCTTCGCGATGTTCGTCAGCCGGGCTTTCCCACGGTCGAAGTCGATCGTGTCGGTCGTCGGTTGCCGGGGCGGCGCCGCCACGACCGGCGGAGCCGGGGCCGGAGCGGGCTGGGTCGGCGCCGCGGGAGCCGCCGGGGGAGCGGGCGCGGGCGGCGGCGGAGCGGGTGGCGCGGTCACGACCGCGGGACCGACGCCTCCGCCGAAGCGGAAGAGGACGCCGATGTTCGGCTGCACGTCGAGCCGGCCGGCCTGGTCGAAGGGTCCGAACTCATCGGACAGCGTCGCGTGGAAATTGTACTGGCCCTTCAGCTCGAGGCGCATCCCGATCGCCTTGTTGAATCGATATTCGGATCCGAACGCGACGTACGCGAGAGGGACGCCCTTGCCGCGGAAATAGGGGACGGGACGGCCCGCGCCTCCGCCGCCCCCGACGTAGGTGTTCCAGCCGTGCATCGTGGGCGTGAAGTCCCACAGCGCCCCAACCGTGAATTCCCAGTAGCTCGGGACCCGGTCCGGACGCGTGAACTGGCCGGTCAGTTCGACCGCCAGGTTGTCCGTGAACATGTGGCCCACTCGTCCGCCGAGGAAAAGGAAGTCGTTGCCGTCGACGTCGCACCGGCAGTAGACATCCTTGTGTCCGAAGAACGTCAGGCCGATATGAGGTCCCAGGTACGTCTCCCCCGCGAGACCCGCGGGCCCGGCGACCCGGTCGCTCACCTCCGTCGCAGGCTGCGCTCCGAGGCCCGCCGCGCCGAGAAGCAGCGCCAAGCTCATCCCGAGAATTCCCGAACGCGATTTCGACATCATCAAGCCTCCGCGCACACGCGCTCCAACCGTTTTCAACACTTGTTCAGGAAGAGGAATCCGCCGGCGCTCTGACCGGCGTTGACCGTCACCGTGTAGGTCTGCGGCGCCGCGGGCGTGCCCGGGAACGTCTGGGCGAAGTTGTCGGGCAGGATCTCCGAGAGGACGTAGGTGCCCGGAGCGACGTTGTCGAAAAGGAACGTGCCGTCGGCGGCCGAGGTCGTCTGGCGGCTCGAGCCGTCGGAGGCGGTCAGGACGAACACGATTCCCGCGAGGGGGCGGTCGATTCCGTCGATGACGCCGTTCGTATTCAGGTCGAGGAACTTGATGCCGGCGACCGATCCCGCGACGCCCGGCGCCGCGATCCGGTTGCCGAAGAGCAGGTCCGTCCGGACCTCTCCGAATGCGACCGTGGCGGTGATGAATCCTCCGCCTCCCGGAAGGGTCTGGACGAAGCCCGTCGGGACGATCTCGGACACCGCGTAGGTTCCCGGGGCGAGTCCCGTGAACGAGAAGCTGCCGTCGGCCGCGGTCGTGGTCAGCACGGGGGTTCCGGTCCCGCCCGCGCCCTGGAGGCGGATCGTGACGCCCGCCGAGCCCGCCTCGCCCGGATCCCGGGCGCCGTTTCCATTCGTGTCGATGAACTTCGTGCCGCCGATCGTGGCGGGAGACGCGAGCGCCTCGTTGCCAAACAGGAGGTTCGAAACCGTCTGCTGCGAGCCGCTCAGGGTCACCACCGCCGTTCCGGGCGCCGCGGGGAACGTCTGGCGGAAGCCGGTCGGCACGGTCTCGGTCACCGTGTACGTCCCGAAAGGGATCGAGGGGAACGTGAAGCGTCCGTCGGCGCCCGTCACGGCAGTGACCGGAGTGAAGCCGACCGGGCCGGAGATCGTGAACGTGACTCCCGCCTGCGGGCCGTCCTCCGGATCCTGGACGCCGTTTCCGTTCGCGTCGAGGAACTTGAGCCCCGAAACGGAGCCCGTGAGCGCTCCGCGGAAGTTGCCGAAGAGGTTGTCGATCGAGCTTCCGCCGGGGGCTAGGGTTCCCGAGATGGAGCCGGCGGCGGGGGTGGTCTGCGTGAAGCCCGCCGGCGCCGTCTCGACGAGGAAGAACGGCCCCGGAGTCGCGTTCGTGAAGAGGAAATTTCCGTTGGAATCCGTCACCAGGGTCCGGCTCGGGCCCGTCGGATTCGGCGCCACGCCGGGGAACAGGTTGATGGTGACTCCCGCGAGCCCCGGCTCGCCGGGATCCCGGACGCCGTTCGCGTTCAGGTCCTCGAACTTCGAGCCGCCGACCGCGTTCGGGATCAGCTGATTCCCGAAGTCGAGGCCGGTCAGGTCGGCGTCGCAGAAGACGATCAGGTAGCCGGAGTCCCGTGCGATGACGCGCCGCGAGAGCCGGTGGTCGAGGGGCCCCGTCTGCGCGAATCCCAAGGGCGCGCGCTCCGTCACGCGGTAGGTCCCGCCATCGGTCAGGCCGCACACCCGATACGACCCGTCCGGCCCCGTCAGGCCGGAGAGAACGACGCCGTTGCCGTTATCGAAGTCGATCTCGACGCCGGCGATGCCTGCCTCGCCCGTGTCCCGGACGCCGTTCCCGTTCGCATCCTGGAACTTGACGCCGGACGCGCAGAACGTGGGCTGGCAGTTTCGCTTGTCTTCGACGCGGAAGGAGAGAATCCGGGAGAACTCGGGACGGAACCCGTGAAAGCAGCCCGCTCCGCAGACGGGATCGATCACGTCCGGGTCGCCGTCGAGACGGCTGACCGGGGTGATCCAGACGAGGTACGACGCCTCCCCGGGACCGACGTCCGCGAAGGGGGCGAGGTTGAGCGTCGCGGAGCCGCAAGCGGTCGGCGCCCCTCCCGCGTGCGGCCGCGGCGCGATCGGATCGGCCGTCGCGATCGTCGCGATCACCCCGTGCGCGACCGTGAAACGCCGCTCGGAGACCGGGTCCGTCGAAAGGAGGCGGACGCCCGTCGAGTCGGTCACCTGGAAGTAGTAGTCGCCGTCGGACAGGAATTCGGCGGCCCGGCAGGGCGTCGCCGAAGTGCCGGCCGCGAGGAAGACGTCGCCGCGGTGCGCGAAGGTTTGCCTCGCGGCGCCCGACCCGTCCACCGTCAGGATGGCGCCGGGAACCTGCGCGGCGGCGGGAAGCGCGCAGAAAGAAATCATCACCACGAGCAGACCGACCGAAAGACGGACCGACTTCATGCCGACTTCCTTCCTTGGATTGCGATGGGGCGTTGGATCACGCGGCGCTCACAACGGTTCGGCAGAATGCATGCAAATGAGGTGCCGAGCCGACGAGCCACGGCGACGAGTATAAGCGGTAGAGTCCGCTTTCGAGGCGGTGTCGATGCGGATCACGGCGGTCGGAGCCACGGACCCCGGGCGGCGTCGCCCGAACAATGAAGACGGCCTGGCGATCGTCGATCTCACCTCGGGGAGCGAGATCGCCGAGCTCGAAGTCCGCGATCTGAACGTGGGAAAGCCGGGCGTCCTGCTCGCCGTCTGCGACGGCGTCGGCGGCCGCCGGGCCGGGGAGATCGCGAGCTCGTTCGCCCTGGCGGAGCTCGCCCACGAGATGGAGGCCGTCGGCGACCAGTGTCCCCGGCGCGCGATCTTTCGGGAAGCCGTGGAACGCGTCAACCGCGCCGTCTGGATGAAAGCCCAGGACGAACCCGCCCTCGAAGGCATGGCGACGACCCTGACCGGCGCCGTCGTCTGCTCGGGGCGCGCGGTCCTCGCGCACGTCGGCGACTCGAGGGCATACGTCCTGCGCGACGGCCACATCCGGCAGGTCACACGCGATCAGTCGTTCGTCGAGTCCCTGCTCGCGGCCGGAGCGCTGACCGAAGAGGAGGCCGCCCACTCCCCCTACCGCAACGTGATCCTCCAGGCCGTCGGCCGCAAGAAGAGCGTCGAAGTCGCCCTCGATGCTCTGGACGTCCGCGACGGAGACACACTCCTTCTCTGCACCGACGGGTTGTCGGAGAAGGTGGAGGCGGCCGAGATGGCCTCCGCGCTCGCCGGTCCGGATCTGGCGGCGGCGGTTCGTTCGCTGATCGCGCTCGCGAACGAACGCGGGGGCGAAGACAACATCACGGTGCTCGCGGCGCGCCTCTTCGAGTAGGCGGGTCGTCTCAGTTCCCAGTTCTCGGTTCTCGGTTCTCGGTTGTCGGTTTTCAGTATTCAGTCCGGCCCCGCGCGGGTCGATCTTCGGCTCGAGGGCTCTGACCTTCTGAAGCCTCGCAGACGGCCTCACGACTCAGAGAGACGGGCGGGCCCGTCGGGAGAGCACGTCGCGATAGACGCGATCGAGGTCGCCCGCCAGCCGGTCCCATCGCCTCGCGGCCGGAGGGGTTCGCGAGAATCGCGCGGAGCGCGTCCGCAAACGCCGCCGCGTCTCCCGGCGGGACGAGAACCCCACGAGGGCTCGGCGAGACCATCCATTCCCGGTTCGGATCTCCGCTCCATTCTCGAGTGAGCAGATCGGAGACGCCTCCGACGTCGGTCGCGACGATCGGGATGCCGGCCGCCATGGCTTCGATCAACGAGGGAAGCGTCCCTTCGTTTCGCGACGTCAAGACGACGACGTCGAGCGCGAGGCGATCCGGGCGCACAGGCTCGAGTATCTGAACCTTTCGCTGCGCTCCGCCGGCGAGCTCGTCGGGGAAGGATTCATCTTCGGATACATGTTCAAGCCGGTCCGCACGCGATCGGGATGGTCTCCATGGCTGATCGAGCCGATCGAGGGCGAGAGTGTTCGCGGGTAAGGACGCCTTCGGCTGGCTCGCCATTCTTTCGCTCCCGCTTCTCGGGATCGCGATCGCCCTGCGAAGGCGGTTCGCGGAGATCTCCGATCGCCTGCGTCTCCTGCTCGTGCCGATCGGATTCGTCGTCTTCTACGTCGCGTTGTTGAGCCCGGCGGAGCCTCCCCGGTACCTGCTTCCCGTCCAGGACATGATGATCTTCATTCCACTCGCGGTCTGGAGCTTCGGAGCGAGGGCGATCGAGCTCCGCCGTGGATTTGCCGGAGACGTCGAAGGCGCCGTCGGCGCGCGGCGGATCTCCCATTCCTCTCGAGACATGCTAGCCTCGTCCGTGTCGCCCACAGAGCTTCTCGACCCGAGTCTCCGGCACGCC
>JBBQNC010000248.1:0-5608 GCA_038329555.1 Thermoanaerobaculia bacterium | reverse complement strand
CTCCGATCCTGGACCGAGCGGCACAAGGATCTCGTCCGGACACGGCTGACCGAGAGCGGCGCGATCCTCTTTCGAGGTTTTGACGTGGACGGCTCCGCGGGGCTCGAGGGCCTGATCGAGATTCTCTCGGGAACTCTCCTCGAGTACACCTACGGCTCGACACCGCGCAGCCGGGTCGCCGGAAACATCTACACGTCGACGGAGTACCCCGCACATCAGGAGATCCCGCTCCACAACGAGATGTCGTACTCGAGGGACTGGCCTCTGAAGATCTTTTTTCTTTGCGTGCAGGCTTCCCCCGAGGGCGGCGAGACGCCGATCGGCGACAGTCGTCGCGTTTTCGACCGGATCGATCGGGAGATCCGGGATCGCATGATCGCGAAGGGCGTCCTTTACGTGCGCAACTACGGCGAAGGGCTCGATGTCCCCTGGCAGAAGGTCTTTCAGACGAGCGACCGGTCGCGGGTCGAAGAGTTCTGCCGCGAGGCGCGGATCGACTTCGAATGGGGAGAGGGAGACCGGCTCCGGACGCGCGAAGTGTGCCAGGCGGCGGAGCGGCACCCGATCACCGGCGAGATGGTGTGGTTCAACCAGGCGCACCTCTTCCACGTCTCGAACCTGCCGGCGCAAGCGCGGGAGCCGCTCATCTCCGCCTTCGGGGAGGAGGGCCTTCCCCGCAACGCCTATTACGGAGACGGTGCCCCGTTCGAGGGACCGGAGCTCGAGCAGATCCGTCAGGCATACCGCGCGGAAGCCATCGTCTTCCCCTGGCAATCCGGCGATCTTCTGATGGTCGACAACATGCTCACCTGCCACGCGCGCAAGCCGTACTCCGGCCCCCGCCGCGTGATCGTCGGCATGGCCGAGTCCTGGGCGCAGAGAAGCTCGTGACGGAAACCGTCGAGGGGTTCCGCCTCTCTCCTCAGCAGCGGCGAATCTGGCTCTTCGCGCAACAGGACGGCGCGGCGGCGTATCGAGCGCGCGCCGTCTATCGCGTGGAAGGCCCCGTCGATCCCGATCGGCTGCGGAAAGCGGTCGACGCGCTGGCGATGCGCCACGAGATCCTGCGGACGAAATACTCGCGGCTGTCCGGAATGAGCGAGCCCCTGCAGGTGATCGAGGAAGGTTCGATCGTCGCCTTCACGGACCGGGAGAAACCGGCGGCGGGGGGCTCCGGCGTCTCCTCTTCCGCGTCGGCCGGGAGCTCGGGCTCGGGGAACGCCGCGCCGGAGGACCTCGCACGAATCACGTTGGAACGTTCGGGGCCGGATACGCGTCTGGTGCTCGACTTTACTGCGCTGACCGCCGACCGGGAGAGTCTCGATCGCGTCCTGGTCGAGCTCGACGAAGCGTATCGGAGCGGCGAGAACGAGCCGCGGCCCTCGACCGGCGAGACGCTGCAATACGCGGACGTGGCCGAGTGGTGGAACGAGCTGCCGGAGAAGCCCGAATCCGCCTCGGGACTCGACTTCTGGCGGCGCCTCGAGCGCGAGCCGGACGGCGCCTCGGAACTTCCTTTCGAAACCGCGGCGGGATCCGGACGGCGCTTCGAGCCGCAGAGGCTGCCGATCGAGACCTCCCCGCGAACCATCGGCCGGCTGGAAGCGCTCGCGGGGCAGCTCGACGTCCCCGCCGAGCTCCTTCTTCTCGTCGCCTGGTGCATCCTTCTGAAGCGGCTCACTTCGAGCTCTCCCACGGTGGCTCGCGTGCGCGACGGGCGCCGGCTCGAAGAGCTGCGGGCGGGCGTCGGCGCGTTCTCGGGATCGCTCCCGTTCCGGCTCGCCGCCGCAGACGACTGCAGCTTCCGCGACGCGGTGTCGCAGGCGGCGCGCGATGTGGCAGAACAGGATCCCTGGGGAGATCTCTTTTTCTGGAGCTCGCCGGCCGGCGGCTCCGAGCCCTCCCACGCCCCCTTTGCATTCGAATTCGCCTCGCTCGGGGAGCGCCCGCTCGGTCCGGCCGCGCTCCATCCCATCGAAACCTGGTCCTGCTTCGAGCGGTTCGCCGTCCGCCTCGCCGTCGACCGATTGCCCGGGGGCCTGCGCCTGCACCTCGACCACGACGCCTCCCGCGTCGTGACGGAGGAGGCGCGCTCGCTCGCATCGCGATTCGCTACGGTCCTCACGGATGCGGTGCAGAATCCGGATCGCCCGATCGGGCGCCTCGAGATTCTGCCGGATAACGAGCGCCGGCGGCTGCTCGTCGAGTGGAACGAGACCGGACGCGAGTTCGCCGACGGGAGACCCATCCATCAGCGTTTCGAGGACGCGGCCGCCCGGTCACCCGCCGCGCCGGCGGTCGCCAGCGGCGGCCGGCGGCTGACGTACTCCGAGCTGAATGCCCTCGCGAACCGCATCGCGAAGCGTTTGCGGGAAGGAGGGGTGGCGCCGGAAACGGTCGTCGCTCTCCATGTGGAGCGATCGATCGAGATGGTGGCCGGGCTGCTCGGCATCTGGAAGGCGGGAGGCGCATATCTGCCGCTCGATCCTTCGCTGCCGGCCGAGCGACTGGCGTTCATGCTCGAGGATACGGGTGCCGCGTTTCTGCTCACCCGATCGAGTCTGGCGGATCGGGTTCGCGGGAGCGCGGCGAGGATCCATCTCCTCGACGAGGAAAGCGGCGGCGGGAATGAGCCGGACGCGGAGAACCCGCCGGCGACGGCGCGTCCCGAGAATCTCGCCTACGTCCTCTTCACATCCGGTTCCACGGGCCGGCCGAAAGGGGTCGCGGTCGAGCATCGGCAGCTCTCCAACTACGTCAACGCGATGCTCGAGAAGCTCGATCCTCCGGCCGGCTCTTCCTTCGGCACGGTGACGACGCTGGCCGCGGACCTCGGAAACACCTCCATCTTTCCGAGCCTCGCGACCGGAGGGCTCCTCCACGTGATTCCCGAGGAGCGTTCGTCCGATCCGGAGGGACTCGCCGATGATCTCGCCCGGGAGCCCCTCGATTATCTGAAGATCGTCCCGTCGCAGCTTTCCGCGCTGCTGTCCGGCTCCCGCCCGGAAAAGATCCTCCCCGGGCGGTGCCTGGTGCTGGGAGGCGAACCTTCCTCCTGGGCCCTGCTGGACAGGATCCGCGGGCTCGCGCCCGCCTGCCGGGTGATCAACCACTACGGTCCCACCGAAGCGACGGTCGGCGTGACGACGCACGAAGTCGGACCCTCGTCGATGCGCGGATCCGGGGGACCCGTGCCGGTCGGGCGGCCGCTCGCCAACTGCCGCGTCTACATCCTCGATGCGCAGGACCGCCCCGTCGCGATCGGAGTCGCGGGAGAGCTGCACGCGGCCGGCGCCGGCCTTGCCCGCGAGTACTTCCACCAGCCGGAGCTGACCGCGCGCCGCTTCGTGAACGTCGAGATCGGCGGCCGCCACGAGCGCGTCTATCGGACGGGCGACCTCGCCCGCTACCGGCGGGATGGCGAGATCGAGCTGCTCGGCCGCACCGACGACCAGGTGAAGATCCACGGGTTTCGGATCGAGCCGGGGGAGATCGAGATCGCCCTCCGCGAGCATCCCGGCGTCCGGGACGCGTTCGTTCTGCCGCGGGACTTTCCGGAGGGCACCCGGCGGCTGGTCGCCTATGTCGTTGCGCGTCCGGGAAGGGATCTCCCGCCGGCCGAACTCCGCCGGTTTCTCGCGGCGAAGCTCCCGGAGTTCATGCTCCCGGGAGCGATCGTCGGTCTGCCACGGCTTCCTTTGAATGCGAACGGAAAGGTCGATCGGGCGGCGCTGCCCCTGCCGGGTCTCTCCGGGGGGCGAATCGACCGCGACGTCGCGGCCCCCGAAACGCCGGCGGCGAAGACGCTGTGGAAGGTGTGGTCCGAGGTTCTGGGCACCTCGAATTTCGGCGTTCACGACAATTTCTTCGACCTCGGCGGGGACTCGATCCTCGCCATCCAGATCATCGCCCGGGCGGCGCGGGAAGGGTTGCGTCTGACCCCGCGACAGCTTTTCGAGCGGCAGACCGTTGCGGAGCTGGCGGAGGTCGCGCAGTCCGCGGCCGGCTCGAAACCAGAGCCGGCGAACGTCACGGGCGCCGTCCCGTTGACTCCGATCCAGCACTGGTTTTTCGAGCAGCCGCTCGCCGACCCTCATCACTTCAACCAGTCGGTCTTCCTCGAGCCGCGAGAGCGGCTCGAGGCCGGGTTGCTGGGGCAGGCGGTCGAGCTCGTGGTCGCTCACCACGACGCGTTGCGGCTGAGGTTCCGCCGGGACGGCGCCTCGTGGCTGCAGGCCCACGGTCCCGGGGGAGACGCGAATCTCTTCTCCGTCGAGCCGCTCGAGAGTGGTGGAGAGTTCGAGCCGTCCGAGGCGATTCGCGAGGCCGCGGCGAAATGGCAGGCGTCGCTCGACCTGGGCCGGGGCCCCATCGCCCGGGCGGTGCTCTTCGAGCGCGGGCCGGGAAAGCCCCAGCGCCTGCTCTTCGTCGTCCATCACCTGGCCGTCGACTCCGTCTCGTGGGGAATTCTGCTCGAGGATCTCGAGAGCGCGTACCGGGCGTTGTCCTCCGGCCGCGCTCCCGCGCTGCCTCCGCGGACGACCCCGTTTCACGAGTGGGCAGAGACTCTGGTCGAGGTGGCCTCGTCCGGCGCTCTCGCGGCCGAGGCGGGATACTGGCTCGGGGGCGGCACCCTCCCGCCCGCGGCCCTGCCGCCGGACGCCGGCGGCCCGAATACGATCGAGTCGGCGCGGAGCGTCGAATCCGTTTTCTCCGAGGAGGAGACCGCGACGCTCCTTCAGAAGGTTCCCTCCGTCTACCGGACGCAGATCAACGACGCCCTCCTCGCGGCTCTGGCGGAAGCCTTCGCCCGGACGACCGGAGCCCGCTCCGTCCGCATCGCGCTCGAGGGACACGGGCGGGAGGAGATCGCTCCCGGCCTCGACCTCTCGAGGACGGTCGGTTGGTTCACGGCGCGGTTCCCCTTGACGCTCGAGCTGCCGGAGGCCGGCGGTCCGGGAGAGGCGCTGGTCGCCGTCAAGGAGCAGCTGCGCGCGGTCCCGCAGAGGGGCGTCGGTTATGGCGTTCTGCGCTATCTCTCGAACGACGCCGGGATTTTCGGCACGCTGCGCTCGATGCCGGACCCGGACGTGAGCTTCAACTATCTCGGGCAGATCGACCCGCCGGCATCCGCCGACCGGCTCTTCCGGCGCCTTCCCTCGCCGGGCCTCGACCGCAGCCGCCGGGACCGGCGCCGGTATCTCCTCGCGATCGAGGGAAGGGTCCAGGAGGGGCGCCTGCGCTTCTCGTGGATCTTCAGCGAAAACTGCCATCGGCGCGAGACGATCGCCCGTCTCGCCCGATCCTTCGAGGAAGCGCTGCGGGAACTGATCACCCATTGCGAGTCTGTGCCGGCGACGTACACACCTTCGGATTTCCCTCGCGCGAATCTGAGTCGGAAAGATCTGGAGCGGCTCGTCTCCACGCTCACGTCCGGCGATCGAAAGCCCCGGTGAAGCGCGCTCTGGCTTCTGCCGGCCCGCGCGCTGCCCGTCGAGGCCGTTGATGTGCGGAATTTCCGGAATCGTCAACGTTCGCGGTTCCCGGCCGGCGGACGCGCGCCTGATCGAGCGCATGACATCGACGCTCGTCCATCGCGGTCCAGACA
>JBBQNC010000247.1:0-5658 GCA_038329555.1 Thermoanaerobaculia bacterium | reverse complement strand
CGTACGCGGCGGCCGCCGCCGCATGGACCTCGTTCGGCCGGCTTTCGAGATCCGCGTCGAGGCGATGGCACAGCGCGAGGAGTGTCTCGGGGTTGGCGAGCTGGTACTCGCCGATCCGCGTGTCGCGCTCGTCGGCCGGCGCCGCGAGATACCGATCGACCGCCGCGCGCGCTTCGGTCGCCGTCATGCCGGGGACCGCGAACGGAAACGGGACGAGCTCCCCGGTCAAACGCGCGCCCCGCGAGGCTCGATACGATGGAGAAGGGCCATCGCGACCTCTTCGGCGGGCCGCGAGATCGCGGAGCTCACGTCCTCCTTCAGGATGCCGCCGGTGCGGACCTGCGCGAGCCGGAAGGCTCTCGCGTACTTGCAGGCGACGAACAGAAGCTGCTCGCGCAGCTCCGAGACGTTCGCGGCGCGGCCAGCGGAACGTCGGACGACGCGATGAAACCAGACGGCGAGAGTGTCCTTGAAGGCCTCGGCTTCGGCGGGGCCGTAGCCATAAAAATGCACGAGCGCCACGTCGATCACGGGCAGGCTCTCGTCGAGCACGAGGAATACGTCGTCGGGTCGGGCCGCCGGAAGCGGGTTCATCTCGGAAGAGGTGTGTGCAAGCTCGGTACCCGGAGGCCGCGCACGGCGGCCTCCTGTGGATTCAGGAGTTAGCTCTCAGGCCGGGATCGGAGTACAGAGCTTGATGACAAATTTCTGCTCTTTTTCGCCGAGCTCCAGCCGCTGGTTGACGTCGCGATGCGACGACTCGACGGGCTGTTCTTCGGGGGCTCGAAGGGGCGCTGGTGTGGACGACATGAAGAGGCTCCTTTCGCCTGGGCCGCGATGGCAGATGGACACATTGGATCACAGCTGGCGGTGGCCGGGGGCCGGAATCGGGCGGGTTAAGATCGGTCGCGTAAGTCTTTCCGCACCGGAGGTTATGGATGCGCCACGCGGCTCTTTTCCTGCTTCTGGCCGTGTGCACGGGGCAGGCCCTCGCCCGGAGCAGACCCGCGGCGCCCGGCGGCTCGCCGGAAAAGGCCGTTGGGATCTCCGAGCGCACGAGGGAACTCCGCCGGCAGGAGGGCTTCGTTCCCTGGTACTGGGACGCGCGTCGCGGGGAGCTCCTCCTGGAGATCTCTCGATCGAACGAGGAGCTTCTCTACGGAGCGGGGCTGGCGGGCGGCGCGGGGACCCTCGACGTCTCGCTCGACCGTGGCGAGCAGGGCGACCTGGCCCTCTGTCGATTCGAGCGCGTCGGCCCCCGCGTGCTCCTTCATCAGAGGCAGGTCTCGCATCGCAGCGGTGTACCGGACGCGGAGCGGTCGCGGGTCGTCGCCGAGTCGTTTCCGTCCGCCGTTCTCGCATCCTTCCCCGTCATCGCGGAAGACGGCGATCGCGTTCTCTTGGACGCGACGGCGTTCCTTCTCGCGGACACCCAGGTTCTTCCCGCGCTGAAGCGGGCGAAGCTCGGCGACTGGAAACAGGACCTCGCGCGATCCGCGCTCCACTTCGAGCGGTCGGGCGCGTTCCCGAAGAACACGGAGATCGAGGTGATCGCGACGTTCACGTCCGACGCGCCCCCTCCGGGGATTGCCGCCGTGCTTCCGGACGGCCGAACGATGAGCCTCCGCATCCACCACACGTTCTTGAAGCTGCCGGAACCGGGCTTCACGCCCCGTCTGCTCGACCCGCGGATCGGGTTCATCCCGCAGCGCTACCTCGACCACACGGCGCCCTTCTCCGAGCCGATCGAGAAGTTTCTCACCGTGCGCTGGAGACTCGTCAAGAAGGACCCGGGGGCGGCGATCTCCGAGCCCGTGGATCCGATCGTGTATTACCTCGATCGCGGGATCCCGGAGCCGGAGCGCTCCGCGATCCGCCAGGGCGCCCTCTGGTGGAACCACGCGTTCGAGGAGGCGGGGTTTCGAAACGCGCTCGTCCTTCGCGACCTGCCGGACGGAGCCACGTTCCTGGATGCCCGGTATTCCGGAATCGAGTGGATCAACCGGATGGACCGCGGCTGGTCCGTCGGCGGCTCGCAGTCGGATCCGAGGACGGGCGAGATCCTCCACGGCGTGGCGCGGATCGATTCCCACAGGCGGCGCACGACGTCCCGCATGTGGCGGAACCTTCGTTCTCCCGCTCCCGGGGCCGGCGCGTGCGCCGCTGCCGACGCGCCCGACGCATCGTCGCTTGCGGCGGGAAGTACCGACGTCGACGAGGAGTCGCTCGTCCTGCAGCGCCTCGCCTACCTCTCCGCGCACGAGGTCGGCCACACGATCGGCCTCATGCACAACTGGGCCGCGACGACGTTCGGGTGGGGATCGGTGATGGACTATCTCGCGCCGAACATCCAGCTGAAGAACGGAAAGCTCGATCTCTCCGACGCGTATCCGACGGACGTCGGCTCGTACGATCGTCTGGTGATCCGATGGGGATACACGCCGACGGGGGACCGGTCGGCGCTCGACCGCATCGTGAAGGAGGGGTACGCGAAGGGCATCGTCTACCCGCTCGACCAGGACCCGCGCTGGGCGGAGTACGACTGGGGCGGCGACCCCGTCCGATGGCTCGCGACGACGCAGGCCGTGCGCCGCGTCATCCTCGACCGGTTCGGGCCGGCGCAGCTGAAGCCGGGCGAATGGGTCTATGACCTTCAGAGCCGCTTCAACCTCGCGTACCTGTACCACCGCTTCGGCATCCAGGCGGCGCAGCAGTTCGTGGGCGGCCAGTTCCAGACGAACGCCGTCGCGGGCGACGGGCAGACGCCGGTGGCCTGGGTGCCCCCCGACAGGCAACGCGAAGCGCTCGGTCTGCTTCTCGCGGCCATCGAACCGGAGAACCTCGACATCCCCGATCGGATCCTGGCGGGGCTCGTCCCGGCGCCCTCCGGCACGCGCGAGACCCCAGAGCGATTCGCGTCGGAGGCGGGTGAGGCGTTCAGCCCGTTCACCGCGGCGAGAGCTCTCGTCGGCCTCGTGGTCGAGCCGCTGCTCGACCCCCAGCGTGCGGCGCGGCTCACGCTGGCGGCCGGGCGCGGCGCCCTGACGTTCGACGCAGTCCTCGCGACGCTCGTGGCGTCGACGTGGGGCGCCCCGCGGGACCCCGCCCCCCGCCTGGCCGCGCTGCGAAGGATCGCGCAGCGCGGGGTTCTCGACGCGATGCTCGATCTCGCGGCGCGGCTCGACGTGGCTCCCGAAGTGCGGGCCGCCACGGCCGCGCGACTGCGGTCGCTCGAACACGAGCTGAAGAGGCGCCGCTCGGCCGACCCCGCCGCGGAGGCCCACATCCGGCAGGCGGAACGGGACCTGAACGAGTTCTTCGATCAGCCGGACACCCGCAAGACGCGGCCACGGCGCATCCCGGCGCCTCCGGGTCGCCCGATCGGCGGATGACGGTTCGGTGGCTCGCGGCCGCCGTCGCCGCCCTTTTTCTCGGCGGTGCGTCCTGCGCGGCCGACGACCTCCGGGACCTCGACCGCGACTTCTGGTCCTGGCGCGCCGTCCATCAGCCTGTTTCGGACGACGACATCCCGCGGATCGAGCGGCCCGCGGACTGGTCCCCTTCGTGGACGCGCGCTTCGATCGACCGCCGCCGAAGGGAGCTCGGAGCGTTCGAGGAGCGGCTGGAGCGGATCGACGCCTCAGGCATGCCGGTCTCCTGGGAAGTCGACCGCCGGCTCCTGCGGTCCGCGTTCGCCCGCGTGCGCTGGGAGCTCGACGTCGAGCGCGGCTGGGAGCGCAACCCGACGTTCTACGTGACGCAGGCTCTGGGCGGTCTTCTCGAGAACCTCCTTCCTCCTCCGCCCTTCTCGAAGGCGCGCAGCGCCGGGATCGTGCGCCGGCTGGAGAGCATTCCCGCGACGATCGAGAGCGCGAGGGGAAACCTCGTGCCCGCGGCCGCACCCTTCGCACGGCTCGCGATCGAGGCTCTGACGGACGTGCGCGCTCGTCTCCGGCAGACTGTCGCGGAGCTCAAACCGCTCCTTGCGCCGGAAAGCGCGCGCGGGATCGACGCGGCCGCGGAGAAGGCCATCGCGTCGCTCGAGAGCTACCGCGAGTGGCTCGCCAATCGCGCCCCGACGCTACGGTCCCAGACCGCCGTGGGGCGCGAGGCGTATCTCTACTACCTCCGCAACGTGGCTCTGATGCCCTACACGCCGGAGGAGCTTCTGGCGATGGGACGTCAGGAGTGGGCCAGGGCCGTGACGCGGGAGACGCTGGAGGAGTCGCGCAACGCGGGCGTTCCCGCTCCTCCCCTCTTCCCGGACCAGGCCGCGCAATCCGCGCGCGGAGACCAGGACGAGGCCCTCGTTCGGGAGTTCCTGGAGCGCCGGGCCATCCTGACCGTGCCCGCGGGCGCCCGCCACTACCGCCAGCGCCCGCTGCCCGCCTACCTGGCGCCACTGGCCGGCGTGGGAGAGATGGACGACTTCGCGTCGCCGTCGCGCGTCTCCGAGGACGCGTGGCGCTACATCCCCGTTCCAGGCCCGGATCTTTCCTACTTCGACCTCTCCGCGGCCCGCGATCCGCGGCCCGGGCTCGTTCACGAGGGCGTCCCCGGCCACGCGTTCCAGCTCGCGCTCTCGTGGGGGCATGAGGATCCGATCCGCCGGCACTATTACGACTCGGGATCCAACGAGGGCATCGGGTTCTACGCCGAGGAGATGCTTCTCGACACCGGATTCTTCGACGATCGACCGCGGAGCCGGGAGGTCGTCGCCAACTTCATGCGGCTGCGCGCGCTCCGCGTCGAAGTGGACGTGCAGCTCGCTCTCGGGAACTTCTCGATCGACCAGGCGGCCGATTATCTCGCGCGCACCGTCCCCATGGACCCGGCCACGGCGCGCCAGGAGGCAGCGGCTTTCGCATCGACTCCCGGCCAGGCGATCAGCTACCAGATCGGAAAGTTGCAGATCCTCCGGTTCCTGGCCGACACGCGACGCGAACGGAAGGAGAAGTTCTCGCTCCGCGCGTTCCACGATTTCCTCTGGAAGAACGGCAACGTCCCGATCGCGCTCCTGCGATGGGAGTACCTCGGGTTGCGGGACGATCTCGATCGCGTGGATCGCTCGCCGGCGGCGTCTCCGGTTTCGAGCCGGCCGCCCCGGTTGCCCGGCTGAGGAGATGCCGAGATGCCGCCCGGCTGAGAAGACTCGCGCGGGGAATCACGCCCCCGCTGCGAGCTCCCGCATCGCGGCGCGCAGGTCTTCCATCCCCTCTTCCATGCGATCGCGGTGCGTGCGGAACGAGAGCACGCAGATGCGGATCGCGAAGCGTCCGCCGAGCTTCGTCGACGTGAGATAGATCCGCGCCCGCGCGTTGGTCGACCGGAGAAGCTCCCGGTTGAGCGCGTCCGTGTCTTCCTCGGAGAGTCCCGGCCGGGTCCACCGGAAGGCGAGGGCCGAGAGCTGCGGCGCCGCGAGGATCTCCATGCCGGGCATCGACGCGAGCTCTTCCGCCGCCCATTCGGCGAGGTCGAGTTTCTCGTCCAGGTTGCGGCGGAAGGGACCGACCCCGTGCATCTTCAAGGGCAGCCAGACGCGCAGCCCGCGCCAGTCCCGGGAGAGCTCCGGAGAGAGCAGCGTGTAGTCGGGGAAGTCGTCGTCCTGCTGCATCGCCGGGAGGTAGTCGGCGGAGAGGGCGTGCGCACGCTTCAGAG
>JBBQNC010000246.1:0-5709 GCA_038329555.1 Thermoanaerobaculia bacterium | reverse complement strand
GGAGCGACCTGTTCTCGCTCGGCGTCGTTCTCTACGAGATGGTCACGGGCCGCCTGCCCTTCGCGGGCAGCACGCCCGTCGCCGTGACGGACGCGCTCCTCCACCACCCGCCGCGCGAGTTCGGCGACAACCCCGTGCCCGACCGGCTGAAGGACGCGATCCGGAAGCTCCTCGAGAAGGACCGCGAGAAGCGCTACCCCGACGCCGACGCCGTCCGCGCGGAGCTCGCCCGCATCGGCGAGTCCTTCTCACCGGGCCGGCGAGGGCTCTCCCGCGGCTGGATCGCCGCCGCCGCGGTCGTCCTTCTCGCCGCCGGGCTTGCGTCAGCCTGGCTCTGGCACCGCAACGCGCGGCTGCGGTGGGTGCAGAAGACGGCGATCCCGGAAATTACCCGCCTCGTCGCCACCGAACAGTTTCCGAAGGCCGCAGCGCTGATCCGCGAAGCGCGCACGGTCGAGCCGAAAGATCCGACCCTCGAGAAGCTCTGGATCCAGTCGACCCTCGAGTTCTCGGTCGAAAGCGTTCCCGCCGGAGCCGACGTTTCCTGGCGGCCCTACCGCGGCGCCTCGACGACGTGGACGTCCGCCGGCGTGACGCCCCTGACGAAGCTGCGGCTCCCGAAAGACTTCTATATCTGGCGCATTCAGAAAGCGGGCTTCGCTCCGGCGTACGAGATCGAGCCCACCTGGACGCTCGTCCATCGAATCCCCTACACGGTCGCGTGCCGCCTCGAACCCGCCGGCAGCGTCCCGGCCGGCATGGCCCGCGTTCCCGGCGGGAAATTCCAGCCGTTCATCCCCGGTCTCACGCTGTCGGAGGCCGTTCTCGAAGCCTTCTGGATCGACCGGACCGAGGTCACCAACGAGGACTTCAAGAAGTTCGTCGACGCGGGCGCGTATCAGAAGCCCGAGCTCTGGAAGACGCCCTTCACGCGAGACGGCCAGACGGTTCCGCTTACGTTTGAAGAGGCCGTGGGCACGTTTCGGGACTCGACCGGCCGGCCGGGGCCGTCGACCTGGGAGAGCGGCTCATTTCGGAAGGGCTTCGAGAAGCATCCCGTGGCCGGCGTGAGCTGGTACGAGAGCGCCGCCTACGCCGCCTTCGCCGGAAAGAGCCTGCCGACCGTCTACCACTGGAACCGCGCCGCCCAGACGGAGGCGAGCCTGCTGGTGTCGCCCGTCAGCAACTTCCAGGGGGAAGACACCCTGCCTGTGGCTAACGGCGCCGAGAGGATCAGCGGCTTCGGAACCGCCGACATGGCGGGCAACGTCAAGGAGTGGTGCGCGAACGAGGGCGCTTCCGGAAAGCGATTCATCCTGGGGGGCGGGTTCGGAGAGCCCACGTACATGTTCATCGACCAGGACGCGCAGTCTCCCTGGTCGCGCCGATCCAATTTCGGATTCCGACTCGTGAAGCTTTCATCTCCTCCTCCGGCCGCGACGGCGGCCCGGCTCGAGGAGGACTTCCGGGACTTTTCGAAGGAGAAACCGGCGTCCGACGAGCTCTTTCGCGCGTACAAGAGCGCCTACGCCTACGACAAGACCGAGCTCAACGCTCGAGTCGAGCAGACGGTGAACGCCGACGACTGGCGCCAGGAAACAGTGACCTTCGACGCGGCGTACGGCGGAGAGCGCGTCATCGTGCATCTCTTCCTGCCAAAGAATGCCGCGCGTCCCTACCAGACCGTCGTGCTGTTTCCCGGCTCGGGAGCGCTCATGTCGGACAAGTTCAACCTCTCGCCGTACGCGGACTTCGTCCCGCGAAGCGGCCGAGCGCTCGTGACTCCCGTGTTCAAGAGCACGTACGAACGGCGCGACACGTTCCGGGACGACAACCCCGCAGCGACGGCGTACTACCGCGACCACATGATCGCGTGGTCGAAGGATCTCGGACGGACGCTCGACTACCTGGAGACGCGGCCGGACATCCGCCACGACGCGCTCGCCTACATGGGGCTCTCCTGGGGAAGCCAGGTCGCCGCGGTGATGCTCGCCGTCGAAAACCGCTTCAAGGCCGCGATCCTGGTCGCCGGCGGGTTGAGCTTCTCGAAGGCGTTGCCGGAGGCGGAACAGGTCAACTTCATCAGCCGGGTCCGGATCCCGGCGCTCGTCATCAACGGCCGATACGACCACTTCTTCCCGGTCGAATCCTCCCAGAAACCCTTCCTGAAACTCCTTGGAACGCCCGAGGCCGACAAGAAGTTCGTCGTCTACGAGACCGGCCACGCCCCGCCAAGAAAAGAGGTCATCCGCGAGAGCCTCGACTGGCTGGACAAGTACCTGGGCCCGGTGAAGCGATAGCGCGGCTCTCCGCCGCTCCGCTGCCTTCGCCCTCTCCCCCGCACCCGGGGGAGAGGGTCACGGTGAGGGGGTCCCCCCTGTCCGACTCAAAACACCCGGTCGTCCCTACTCATCCTCACTTTCCAAGGAGAACCTGATGGCAAAAAGACAGAAACTCGGATTCTTCGAGAACCTGGCTCAGAAGGCCACGAAGCGAGCCGGAAGTCCGCACGCATTCATCATCGCTCTGGGTGTCGTCGTGGTCTGGGCCTTGACGGGGCCGATCTTCGGCTTCTCCGACACGTGGCAGCTCGTCATCAACACTGGGACGACGATCGTGACTTTCCTGATGGTTTTTCTCATCCAGAACACCCAGAACAAGGACACGCAGGCCATAGAGCTGAAGTTGAACGAGATCGTGGCGGCGATCGAGGGGGCCAGCAACCGATTGATCGACGTGGAAGAACTATCCAGCGCCGAGCTGGCGACGCTCCATTCGCACTACCGGAAGCTCGCAGTCCTGGCCCAGAAAGACTCAACGCTGACCCAATCGCACTCGATCGAGGAGGCCGAAATCCGACACCGGCAAAAGACGAAGAAGCGCGCCTGACCCACGGCGGCCATACCGCTTTCTCCCTCTCCCCCGCACGCGCTCTCTCCCCTCTCTCCCGTACCCGGGGGAGAGGGTCAGGGTGAGGGGGCCCCCCTGCAGAACTGAAACACCCCGTTGACCCTACTCACGGTCACCTCCCATGACCGCTCGCAGCGTAAGAAGTCTCCCGACCGATCGGGAGGGAGGAGGCTCACGCTGCGGGAGGCGGAGCGAAGCGCAGCCGGCGGAAGGCGGAGCAAAGCAAGGAGTGTGTAGCGGAGCCGACGCGCCTTCACGGCGCATGTCGCACCTGATCCGCCGTGAGACTCGTCAGCACATTCCAGTGGCGGGCTTCCGGCGGTCGATTCTTTCGAAGCCACGATCGCTCGGATTTCGGCATCGACTCGCGCCCAAGCGTAGTTTCCGCGACGAGTCGAGAGGCTTCGAGGTGCGGTTCGACGTTTCCGAGTGTGGCGGCAGCCGCCTCCTTTCCGTGTCTGTGCGCGAGCTCTCGAGCGAGCGCGACGACGAAGCCGAGCCGGTTCTGGATGTTTCGCAACTTCGCCTGATCGACGAGCCACGACCAGTCGAGCTCGGGAAATCGAGCGAGTACCCAGGGGAGCGCCAGGGCGACGCGGCCGTCCAGCTCGGATTCTGAGAGCGCCTCGAGAACGACTGTCGCAGGATTGGCGGGCAAGCCCGGCTTGACGTGCGCGTAACCTGGATAACCCAGCGCCGCCAACCTTCGGACGGCTGGAGTTGTACCCTGGGTCGGGCGGACCGGCGGCGGTGCAACGGGTAGAACCGTCGGCGGAAGCGAATAGAGCCTCGCAGCCGCGCGCGCCACGCGGGGAGTCAGGGCTCGCTTCCCGGTCTCGAGGAGCGAGAGATAGGGCTGAGACAGGTCGAGGCGTTTCGCCGCCTCCATCTGTGTGAGCCGGGCCGCCTCCCGCCCCTCTTTGAGCTGTTTCGGTCTGATCACGTTGTGAGGGTATTACAAGCTTGTAATAGTCTTGGTTTGGTATGGCCAAGGATGAAAGAGGGCCAGGGCAATTCTGAATCCCGTTTTTTACCTTCTCCAAGCGGGTCGAGGGTTGAGGGCTCTCCCCTCTCCTACCAGTGGTAAGAACGCCCCTATGAGAAGCCATCTCATCCATCACCGCCGCCGATTGCCCAAAGCCCTCGCCCTGCTGCTCCTCACGAGCACGACCGCCCTCTGCAAGAGCCGGGACGACGCCTCCCTCCGCAAGATCCTCCAGGAGCGCGTCGACGCGAAGCGCTCGACCGGTATCGTCGCCGGCGTCATCGACGAAGACGGCACCCGCCACATCGTCGCCGCCGGCAGCTCCGGCACCTCCCGCCCTCTCGACGGCGACACCGTCTTCGAGATCGGCTCCGTCACGAAGGTCTTCACCGGCGCCCTCCTCGCCGACATGGCCCGTCGCGGCGAGGTCGCGCTCGAGGACCCGATCTCCAAATACCTCCCCGCCACCGTCCGCGCGCCGTCGCGCAACGGCCGGCCGATCCGCCTCGTGGATCTCTCCCGGCAGCGGTCGGGGCTCCCGCGCCTGCCCGACAACCTCGCTCCGGCCAACCCGGAGAACCCGTACGCCGACTACACCGTCGAGAAGCTCTACGACTTCCTCTCCCGCTACGAGCTCCCGCGCGACCCGGGAGCGCTGTACGAATACTCAAACGTCGGCGTGGGCCTCCTCGGCCACCTCCTCGTGCGGAAAGCGGGCATGACGTACGAGGAGCTCGTGACCGCGCGGATCCTGAAGCCCCTCGAGATGCGCGACACCGCGATCACTCTGACGCCCGCCATGCGCGCGCGCCTGGCGACAGGCCACGACGAGAGCGGAAAGCCGGCCGACAACTGGGACCTCCCGACGCTCGCGGGCGCCGGAGCGCTGCGCTCCACCGTGAACGACATGCTGAAATTCCTGGCGGCGAGCGTCCAGAGGCAGGATGGAGGCAGCCCGGACTCCCTGCCGGCCATCCTCCGCGAGACCTACCGCCTGCGCGACGGCACAGACACGCCCGGCCTCGAGATCGGCCTCGGCTGGCACGTCATCACCCGCTCCGGCGAGATCGTCTGGCACAACGGCGGCACCGGCGGCTACCACTCGTGGGCCGGCTTCGACCCGAAGAAGCGCGTCGCCGCGGTCGTCCTCTCCAACTCCGCCGGAAACATCGACGACATCGGCCTCCACCTGGTCAACGCCGGCTTCCCGCTCTCGACGCCCCCCAAGGCGAGGAAGGAAGTGAAAGTCGATCCGAAGGTCCTCGAAACCTACGTGGGCGAATATCAGCTGACGCCCGACTTCTCCATCGTTGTGACGCAGGAGGGCCCGGACCTCTTGATCCAGGCCACCGGGCAACAGAAGTTCCCCGTTTACGCCGAGTCAGAAACGGATTTCTTCCTGAACGTCGTGGACGCCCAGATCAGGTTCGTCATGGAAAACGGCCGCGTCACCAGCCTGGTCCTCCACCAGAACGGGCAGGATCAGCCGGGGCGGAAGGTCAAGTAACGAGCGTTTTCTCCTCTCCCCCGCACCCGGGGGAGAGGGCAGGGTGAGGGGGTCGGCTCCGGTCATCAAATCAACCGCTATGTTCGCGGCGTGGCTGGGAAGTCTGCCCCGAAGGAGGGGGGGCGTGGGAGGCTGAGTTCGAGGAGGGCGGCCATGCGAGAGGGGCTGCGGTTGGCGCGGGGTAGTCAGGTGTTTCTCGGTCTGGATATCTCGAAGTCGTCATGGCACGTGACGGCGCGGTCGGGAGGAGAGACGCTTTTGAGCGCGAGCTGTCGGCCCAAGCGGGAGGCGCTTGACGGACTGCTGG
>JBBQNC010000245.1:0-5715 GCA_038329555.1 Thermoanaerobaculia bacterium | reverse complement strand
GGTGTGCGACGTGTTCCCGGCGGAGATCATGCTTCCGGCGATCGGGCAGGGAGCGCTCGCCCTCGTGGCGCGCGCGGACGACGCTTCGGCGGCGCGGGCGCTCGGCGCCCTGGACGATCCGGCCTCTCACCGGGAGGCCCGCGCGGAGCGGCGGCTGCTCCACCTCCTCCAGGCCGGATGCCGGGCGCCGCTCGCCGCCCGGGCCATCTCGCGCGACGGGATCCTCCGTCTCGAGGCCGGCGTCTTCTCTCCCGACGGCCGGCGATCGCTGCGCGAACGCGACGAGGGGCCGGACACCGATCCCGAGGGAGTCGCCGACCGGGTCGCCGCGCGCCTCCTGGCGCGGGGCGCCGCGGAGGTCATCGGCGAGGCGAGGGCGTGACGTCCCGGGTCCTCGTGGTGCGCTCCGGCGGGACCCCGTTTCCGCGGCCCGGGCCGGACGCCGGTTTCGACGTCGTCGAGAAGGTCAGCCACTCGATCTTTCCTCTTCACGCCGCCCCGGCCGACTTCAAGCAGCCGGCGGAGCTCGCGGTCTTCACGAGTCAGATCGCGGTGCGGATTCTCCTGGACGATCCAGCCCGCGCCCTCCGGTTCCGCGGATGCCTTGCGGAAGGGCGCGTGGCGGCGGTGGGCGACGCGACCGCCGAGGCCCTTCGACGGCGCGGCGTCGAGCCCGCCATCGTGGCGGCGGGATACGGCGCGAGCGTCCTCGACATGCTCCCCGCGGAACTCGACGGATGGCGGGTGATCCTTCCTCGCGGCGCAGACGCGACGGAGGAGCTCGCGGAGGGTCTGCGCCGCCGGGGAGCGCGAGTCGCGCCGGTGGTCCTCTACCGGAAGGATCCCGTGGCGCAGGACGTTGACCTCGACGCGGACATCGCCGCGGGTGGCTTCTCCGCCTTCTGCACGACGTCGCCCGCGGCCGCGCGGTGGCTCTTCGAGACGTCGAGCGAAGCGGCGACGCGCCGGCTTCGCGCGACGCCCGCCGTGGTGCTGGGGCGTTCCACCCGCCGGTATCTCGACTCGCACGGGATCGCCCGCGTCGCGGCGGCGCGGGAGCCGAATTTCGCCTCGGCCCTCGGGGAGCTCGGCGGGCTCGCGCTTGCGGCGGCCCCTCCGCCGGCATAGATTCGCCGCCCGTGACCTCCTTTCCGGCGACGCGTCTCCGACGCCTGCGGCGCAGCGCGGGGCTGCGGCGTCTCGTGCGGGAGACCCGGCTCTCGGCGGACCAGCTCGTCGCGCCCCTCTTCGTCCGGCACGGCAAGGCGATGCGCGAGGAAATCTCGTCCCTTCCGGGCGTCTTCCGCTTCTCTCCGGACGAGGCGCTGGCCTCCGCGCAGGAGCTCCTGTCCGCCGGCGTTCGCGCCGTGATCCTCTTCGGCATCCCCGAGAAGAAGGACGAGACCGGCAGCGAGGGATGGCAGGATACGGCGGCCGTCCAGACGACGGTCCGCCTGCTCAAGGAAAAGCTTCCCGAGATGGTCGTGATGACCGACGTGTGCCTCGACGAGTTCACGTCGCACGGGCACTGCGGCGTGATCCGGGACGGCGACGTCGACAACGACGCGACGCTGCCGCTTCTGGCGCGCTGCGCCCTCTCCCACGCCCGCGCCGGGGCCGACGTCGTCGCGCCCTCCGACATGATGGACGGCCGCGTCGCGGCGATCCGCGCCGGCCTCGACGAGGCCGGGTTCTCCGAGACCGCGATCCTCGCGTACTCCGCGAAGTCGGCGTCCGCCTTTTACGGCCCGTTCCGCGAGGCGGCCGACTCCGCCCCGAAGTTCGGAGACCGCCGCAGCTACCAAATGGACCCGGCGAACCGGAGGGAGGCGATGCGCGAGATCGCCCTGGACCTCGAGGAGGGCGCCGACGCCGTGATGGTCAAGCCCGCGCTCGCCTACCTCGACGTGATCCGCGAGGCCCGCGAGCGGTTCGACGCCCCGATCGCCGCATACAACGTCTCCGGGGAATACGCGATGGTGAAGGCGGCCGCGGCGAACGGATGGATCGACGAAAGGCGCATCGTCCTCGAGATCCTGACCGGGATCGTCCGCGCGGGCGCGGACTTCGTGCTGACCTACCACGCGCGGGACGCGGCGCGCTGGATCGCCGAGGGCGGGCTGCCCGCTTGAACGGCGGCGCTTGACGGGCGGCGCTTGACGGGCGGCGGAAAGAAGAAGCCCCGGGCTGGGGGCGGCAAGGGCGCGCGCGCGCGGCGCGACACCTCCTCCGGGCGCCGGTCGGCCGCGCTCTTCCTGCGGGCGAAGACCCTAATGCCGGGCGGCGTCAGCTCGCCCGTCCGGTCCTTCGCGTCCGTCGGGGGGGAGCCCTTCTTCGTTGTCTCGGCGCGGGGTGCGCGCGTCCGCGACGCCGACGGCCGCTCGTACATCGACTACGTCCAGTCCTACGGCCCGCATCTCTTCGGCCACGCGGCGCCCTTCGTCCGGCGGGCGATCTCGAAGGCCGCCCGCAACGGCACGTCGTTCGGAGCCCCCACGGAGCTCGAAGTCCGCCTGGCCGAGCGCGTCGTGGCGATGGTGCCTTCCGTCGAGATGGTGCGCTTCGTCAGCTCCGGAACCGAGGCCGCCATGTCGGCCGTCCGGCTCGCCCGCGGCGCGACGGGGCGCAGCCGGATCGTGAAGGTCGAGGGCGGCTACCACGGCCACGCCGACGGATTCCTGGTCTCCGCGGGGTCGGGCGTCGCCACGCTCGGCATCGCCGGCAGCCCGGGCGTTCCCGCCGAGGTCGCCGCGCTGACCACGCTCGTCTCCTACAACGACCTCGCGGGCGCGGAGGAGGCGTTCCGCCGCTTCCCCGGCGAGATCGCCGCGCTCATCGTCGAGCCCCTCGCCGCGAACATGGGAGTCGTTCCGCCCGCGCCCGGCTACCTCGCCGGCCTGCGGGACATGACGCGGCGCCACGGGGCGCTCCTCGTGTTCGACGAAGTCATCTCCGGCTTCCGCCTCGCGCCGGGCGGTGCCCAGGGGCTCTACGGCGTGCTGCCGGACCTGACGACGCTGGGCAAGATCCTGGGAGGAGGCCTCCCCGTCGGCGCCTACGGCGGGGCTCGCGACCTGATGGAGAAGATGGCGCCGGCCGGCCCCGTCTACCAGGCGGGCACGCTCTCGGGAAACCCCCTCGCCATGTCGGCGGGGATCGCGATGCTGTCCGAGATCGCGCGCCGGCCTCCCTACGCCGATCTCGAGGCGAAGGGAGCGTTCCTCGAGGAACGGGTCCGCGCGGCGATCGGGCGCACGGCCGCCGCGGGCCGGGTCTCGTACGTGCGTGTCGGATCGCTCTCGACGCTCTTCTTCGCTCAGGAGCCGCTGCTCGATTTCGCCGCAGTGAAGCGATCCGATACGGCGGCCTACGCCCGGTTCTTCCACGCGATGCGGCGCGGCGGCGTCTTCCTGCCTCCCGCCCAGTTCGAGGCGTGGTTCGTCTCGACCGCGCATGGAGAGCCCGAGCTCGCCCGGACCGCGCGCGTCATCGAATCGGCGCTCTCGGAAACGTTCGCCGCGGCGCCCTAGAGGGAAGCAGGGGGAAGGGGAAGAAGGGGAAGAAGGAAACCGTCCGGCCCGTTTCCCTCCGCCAGAGGCGATTCTGGTAGCCTCTTCCGAAACGCTCGAGCGAAGGAGCCGCGCCCAAGATGCCCAATCTCAAGCCGACCGCGGCCTCTCAGAAACAGTGGCTCGGACACCCGCGGGGCCTGTCGACCCTCTTCTTCACGGAGATGTGGGAGCGGTTCAGCTACTACGGGATGCGGGGGCTGCTCCTTCTCTTCCTCGTGGCCTCCGTGCAGAACGGCGGCTTCGGCCTGACGGATCGGTCGGGCGCAGCAATCTACGGCCTCTACGTCGGTTTCGTGTACCTCATGGCCCTTCCGGGCGGTTGGGTCGCGGACCGGATCCTTGGTCAGCGGCGGGCGGTCTTCGTCGGCGGATGCATCATCGCCGCGGGCCATTTCTGCATGGCGATCCCCTCGGTGGCGACGTTCTATACCGGCCTCGTCCTGATCGTGATCGGCACCGGCCTTCTCAAGCCCAACGTTTCCGCGATGGTCGGGGACCTATACCCGGAGGGGGGCTCCCGGCGCGACGCGGGCTTCTCGGTCTTCTACTCCGGGATCAACGTCGGTGCGCTCCTCGGCCCGCTCGTCTGCGGCTACCTCGGCGAGAAAGTCGACTGGCATTTGGGATTCTCGGCCGCCGGGATCGGGATGGTCCTCGGCCTCGTCCAGTACCAGTTCGGGGCGAAGTATCTCGGCAATGCGGGTCTCCGGCGGGCGGCCGACAGCACCCGGGCGGCGGACCGGGGCGCTCTCCGGCACCTCGTGATCGGAGTGGTGATCTTCGTCGCCGTGGTCGTCCTCGCGATCGCGGCGCAGTACGCCGGCCTCCTCCACCTGACGCTGTGGGGAATCGCGCAGGGCACGGGATTCTTCATGCTCGGTCTCGCGATCCTCTACTTCGCCTCGCTTCTGTTGTTCGCCAAGCTCACCGGCGCGGAGAAGAAGCGCGTCGTCGTCATTTTCGTGTTCTTCATGGCCGCCGTCCTGTTCTGGGCGGGCTTCGAACAGGCGGGCTCGTCGATGAACCTGTTCGGGGAACGTCTCACCAACCGCATCATCCTGGGCTGGGAGATGCCAGCGTCCTTCCTGCAGTCCGTCAATTCGATCTTCCTGATCGCGCTCGCTCCGTTCTTCGGGGCCCTCTGGATCAAACTCGGCCGGCGCCAGCCGTCCACGCCGGCGAAGATGGGATTCGGTCTGGTGTTTCTCGCGATCGGATTCCTCGTGCTCGCCCTCGGGGCGGGATTCGCTGTGAACGGCGCGAGAGTCAGCATGATGTGGCTCATCGTCACGTACTTCCTCCACACAGCGGGCGAGCTCTGCCTCTCTCCCGTCGGCCTCTCGAGCGTCACGAAGCTCTCGCCCAAGGGTCTCGTCGGCCAGCTCATGGGGACGTGGTTCATGGGCACGGCGCTCGGCAACCTGATCGCCGGCCTCGCGGCGGGCGGTTTCGAGGGAATGAGCATCGCCGAGCTTTTCACCTCCGTCGCGAAAGTGACGGGCGTGGCCGGAGTGATCCTTCTCATCTTCTCGAGGCCCCTGCGGCGGCTGATGGGGACCGGAGAAGACACGTCCGGGGAAGCGCCCGTCGCGGCCGCGCCGGCCGCGCGCGAGGGGACGCTCCCGACCTAGCGAGGCCCGCCGCGGGCCGCACTAGCAGGCCTCGTCAGAACTTCGCGACGAGCGCCGCTGACGTGATCGTGTCGGTCTTGTCCTTTCCGGGCACGGGCTCGTTCAGCGTCAGCCAGGCGTAAGAGAGCTTCACCGACAGGAGGGTCGTCAAGCCCGCGGAGAGCGAGACCTTGTCGGCGAAGCGCCAGTCCTTCGAGTCCTTCAGGTCTTCCGTGAATGAAGCCTCCTCCGAGAACTCCCCGGTCTTGGAGAACTTCCACTTGTACTCGAGCCCGACGCGGGCGGTCGAGAAGTTGCGGTCCTCCGTCCCGAACGGGGCGGGAAGGATCCGGGTCTCCTTGGTGTACCCGAGCCCGCCTTCGACCTTCAGCGAGTGCGGGTCGCCCGAGAGGAACTGGTACGCGGCTCCCACCTCGCCGGCCCACTGGTGGTCGATCCCGGAGAAGCGATTCTCCCGGTACGTTCCCTGGCCGTAGATCTCGAGGCGGGGTGTGAGCTTGCGCGCCGCGCGA
>JBBQNC010000244.1:0-5746 GCA_038329555.1 Thermoanaerobaculia bacterium | reverse complement strand
AACACCGTCGCCATCCAGATGAGCTCCTTTGCGAACTTGTCCACGCGGCGGACGTAGGAGCTGTCGAGAATCGCGCCCGAGGCATCGAAGAGCTTCTGCGCGCCTCCGAAGTTGACGTCCCAGAAGATCGTCACGAGGCCGAGCTCCCGCAGGACAGGCAGCAGGTTCTCGATGACCCGGGTTCCTCCGAAGCTTCCGGCCGACACACCGCATATTCCTACCGCCTTGTGGACGTACTCCTTGAGGTTCGAATCGAGCAGGTGCTTCAGGAGGCCCGGATATCCGTGGTTGTACTCCGGCGTGACGATCACGAGGGCGTCGGCGCGCATGCAGAGCTCGGAGAAGTCCATGTTCTTGATCTCCTCGCCGGCGCCCAAAACGGACAGGGAGAGGGCCCGGACGTCGACGAGCTCCGATTCGACGCCGGGGATCGCCGCGAACTGCCGGAAAACGAAGCGCGCGACGTGCTCGCTCGCCCGTCCCTGCCGGGGTGTGCCGAGGATGACGGGAATGAACAGCGGTTTTTCGGACGGGGGGCGATCGCTCATGGTCCTATCGTTCCACGATTTCCACGACGCGCGCCGGGTTGCCGGCACGCGCCTTTCGACGCCTCGAGCCGCGGCGGTCAGTGGCCTTCGGGCTCGGCGGGCCCGCCGGTCTCCTCCACCACCAGGACGGAGTCGAATCCCCCGAAGGGGTCGGGATCCCTGGCTCCGTGGGTCGGGTCCACGATCCATCGGGTCTCGTTGATCAGGAACTTGTACCGATAGCGTCCAGGCGGGGGCGCCGGAATGTCGAGTCGCCACGTCCCGTTCGGCGCGCGGGAGAATTGCCCGAGAGCCGGGTTCCAGCCGTTGAACTCGCCCGAGACGCGGACGCGGCGCGCGGTCGCGTCGCGATAGACGAAAACGAGTCGGCCTCCGGCCACGATGGGAGGTCCGAAGTCGGCGGTGTTGCCGTCGCCGTCGAGGGGGAATGGAGGATCGTCGGTGGCGGCCACACTCATCTCCTGTTCCGGGGGAAGGCGCGCGCTGGCCGCGAGGGCGCTTCTCGCGACTCCGCGGGGGGGGCCAGCACGTCTCTCTCGAGGCGCAGGGCCTCGCCGACCGACCACGCCTGGAAGGGACAGCCGCCGGGACGGTGCGGCGGGTCTCCGTCGGCCACCTCGGAGATGTGGCCGAGGCCCGCTTCGTCCAGGTGCGCCATGAGCGGGGGCAGAAACCGCTCCCGGGCTTCCCGGCGCACGCCGTCCCCCCCTCCGCGAACGCGCACCCAGGCCTCGACGAAAGGTCCGATGAGCCACGGCCAGACGGTTCCCTCGTGGTACGCCTCGTCGCGATGCACGACGCTGCCCTCATAGTGCCCGACGTATCCGGGCTCTCCCGGGGCGAGCGAGCGGAGGCCGAGCGGCGTCCAGAGCCGGCGCTCGACGGCGTCCACGACCCGCCGCGCGCGGTCTTTTGGCAGCAGCGGGTAAGGGAGCCCGCCCACGGCAAAGATCTGGTTCGGCCGGAAGCTGGCGTCCGCGACGCCCGCGACGTGGTCGCAGTCGACGACGTCGTAGAGGCAGCCCTCCTCTTCGCGCCAGAAGCGCGACTCGAAGGCAGCGGACGCACGGCGCGCGGGCTCCCTCCACCGCGCCGCGCGCGCCGCCGCGAGCGCCAGCGCGTTGATCCAGAGCGCCTGGACCTCCACGGCCTTGCCCGTGCGCGGCGTCACCACGCGGTCGCCGATCTTCGCGTCCATCCAGGTCAGCTGCACGCCCGGTTCTCCGGCCGCGAGGAGCCCGTCCGAGTCCGCTCTGATTCCGTAGCGCGTGCCGCGGGAATAGCCCTCGAGGATCGCGTCGACCGCCGCGAGGAGTCCCGCCCTCTCCGCGGCCGGCACGCGGCGTCCGGCGCGCCGCGACGCCGCCAGGTACCCGTGGACGGCGATCGCGTACCAGAGCGAGGCGTCGACGGCGTTGTACTCCGGGGTATCGCCGCGGTCGGGAAAACGATTGGGAAGCATGCCCTCCGAGACCGCCCCGGACCATTCGACCAGGATGTCGCGCGCATCGTCGAGCCGGCCCGTCGCCAGGCAGAGCCCGCGCAGCGCGATGAAGGTGTCACGGCCCCAGTCCCCGAACCACGGGTATCCCGCCAGGATGGTCCTGCCCGCGCGGCGGCCGACGATGTAGTCGTCGGCGGCGCGTTCGAGGCGCGACGGAAATGCCCCGCGGCGGATTCGCTCCTCGTTTCGCAACGAAGCCCCTCGGCCCGCCGCGCCGCCGTCCCCGGCCGTCGTCGGGCCGCGACCCGATTCCAGCGTCAGAACGGCCTCCTCGCGCGACAGGTCGAACCGGTACTCGCCCGGCGACACGAGATCTTCCAGCGCGTCGAGCCCGCGCGCGCGCTCCTCCGTGTACAGAAAATCGCGATACCAGAGGGGATCGTGCCGATACTCGCCGTTGCTCTCGATCGTGATCTCCGGAACGCCGTCGTAGACGCTCCAGGTGTTCGCCGCCCCGCGCGTCTCCGCCTGAAACCGGAAGTCCGGATTCTCGTGATGGAGGGAGTGGAAGTCGCGGCCCGAGAGGAGCGGGCGCACTTCGAGCGAGACGCCCGGCGGGTTGCCCCGCGCGCGCCAGGCGAGAACGGTCGCGCCGCTCCCGCGCGAGACGAACACCTCGTGCTCGATCTCCGTACCGTCCTCCAGACGGAAGGTCCACCGCGGCCACGGCTGCGGGTCGAACCGGACGACGCGGCGGCCCAGGTCGGGCCACTGCACATCCCCCTTGTACACCTGCGCGGAGATCGGGTAACGGCCGGCCGGCGTCGAGACGGCCGCCTCGACGCCGGAGACGAGCGCGAACCGGCCCGCGGGAGGGCTCGCGGCGGTCAGGAGCAGCGCGTGGTACCGGCGCGTTCGAATGAGATCGGCCGTCCCGGACGCAAACCCGCCCCGGCCGTCGGCCTCCAGCCATTCCGGGATCGCGCGCGTTTCGCCTTTCTCGACGGTCAGGTCATCACCTCGTGGATTGGATGCTGCCCCGCTCGGCGGGTTTCGAAAACTAGCAGTCTGTCAGGCTGCCCCCGAGCGCCCGAACCCCGGGGCGATGCGGCCCCGGTGCTTCCCGAATCTAAGGGCGGAGGACCGCCTTCACGACGGCGAGCTTCTCCATGTCGGCGAGAGCGCGTTCGGCCTCCTCGAGGGGGTACTCCCGGGTCACCAAGTCCCGCCAGCGAAAGCGGTCGTTGTGGCGCGCCATCAGGGCGAGGGAGCGATGGAGGTGAGTGAACTCGTAGCCCCAGCAGCCGAGGATCGTCGCGTGGCGGCGATTGATCTGGCGGTGCGGGTTGATGGCCGCATCGCCCGCGTCGGTGTACTGGCCGACGACGACGTAGCGGCCGGCGTCCCGCAGCATCTCGAGCCCTTCCGGGACGGCCGCCGGGTTGCCCGACGCCTCGATGACGACGTCCGCGCCGCGTCCGCCCGTGCGCGCGCGCACCCATTCCGCTCGATCGCTCGCGTCGGGGACATCCCCGATGTCGAGAACCTCCCGAGCCCCGAGCCGGGTCGCGGTCTTGAGCCGCACCTTCGGGGCGCCGACCACGTAGACGGCGAGGGCGCCCGAGAGCTGGGCGAAGATGAGAGCGTTCAGCCCAACGGGACCGCTTCCCTGGACGACCACGGTGTCCCCCAGGCGGATTCCCGCGCGCTCGACGGCGTGGAAGCCCGTCGGCAGCCCGCAACCGCCGCCCATGAAGTCTTCCGCCCCGATGCCCTCGGGCAGAGGCAGAATGCGCACGCCCGGCAGGATCTCGATGCGCTCCGCCCATCCTCCGAGCAGGCCCTCGTCGGCCGACGTCGTGATGCCGTACACGCGGCGGTTCGGGCAGCGCGTTCCCGCCATGGCGACGAGGCAGTGCCAGCACGCGCCGCACGTCCCGTACACGTCGAAGAATGTGACGATTGCGCCGGTCTCGATCTGGCGCCCCTCGACGTCGAAGAGCGCGCCGCCGGTCTCGAGGACCCGTCCGCAGTTGACGTGTCCGGGAATGATCGGAAAGGGCACGCCGGCGAGACGCCCGTGGTGCAGGTGAACGTCCGTCCCGCAGACCTCGCTCGCGATCGTCTCGAGAACCGCGCCTCCTGGTTTCGGACGAGGCTCGGGGTACTGCCGCCGTTCGATCGGGCGTCCCGGCCCGGTCATCACCATCGCCGTCACCATGGCCGCAGTCTACCGAGTCGAGGCGCGCTGTCTCGACGCACGCCGCCCGGGGCCGGATCGTGGCAGGATTCAAATTGTGCGCGCATCGCCCGCGGACCGCGTCCTGCTTCCCGAGACCGTGGCGGTTCCGGCCGGTCGCGTCGCGATGCGGGACGAGGGAATCGCGGCGGGTTTTCTCGACGTCTGCGCCTTCCGCATCGGCCGCACACCGGTGACCAACGCGGAGTACGCCCCCTTCCTGCAGGACGGCGGCGCCGCCGAGCCTCCCTGGTGGGGGGATCCCGCCTTCGATTCGCCTCGCCAGCCGGTGGTTGGTGTGACCTGGGACGAAGCGGTCGCCTACTGCCGGTGGATCGGGCGGATGGCCGGCGGGTCGTGGCGGCTTCCGTCGGAAGCGCAATGGGAGCTTGCGGTCTCCGGAGGCCTCGTCGAGCCGGCCACGGCCTGGGGAGGATCCGTTCCGGAGGGCGAGATCCCGGAGGGACCCCTCGCGGCGCCCTGGGAGACGGGGCGCGGCACGCCGAATGCGTTCGGACTCCTCGACGCGGGAACGATCGTGCACGAGTGGTGCCTGGACCGAGTCGGGCCCCTCGCGCCCCACCGCGTTTCTCCCGAGTCTCCGGCTCCGGCGATCCGGCGCGCGAGCCGCGGCGGATCGTGGCGGCACCGGGTCCGGTGGTCGCGGCCGTCGGCGCGAAGCAGCCTGCCGCCCGGCTACCGTTACTCGGATTTCGGGTTCCGGGTGCTTCGAGAGCTGCGGGATTGACGGGACGGTTTCGTTTTTGCAGGGAGGGTCCCCATGCATGATCCTGGCGTACGCCGCATCTACGCTCTCTCGGGGCTTCTGCTCGCCTCGTCCCTGCTCGCCGCGGCGTTCGCCTGCACGAACGACCGATCGATCACGGGCCCGAACCCGACGCCCCTTCCGAGCGGGCCGACCCCGACGCCGATCGGGTCGAACGGCACGCCCATTCCGGTGCCGACGTCCATCGGCGGCCCGACCGTGACGCCGGGCGGCCCGACGCCTCTCCCGCCGGGAGCGCTCACGGCGACACCGACGCCTCCCACGACGACCCCGGCGGCCACCACGACGCCGCTGACGCCGACACCTACGGGGCCGACCGCGACGCCTCTTTTCACGCCGGTCCCGACGATTACGCCGGTTCCGACGATCACGCCGCTGACCTTCGGTACGCCGACGCCGCCATTTTCGACGCCGACGCCGCCCCTTGCGACCCCGACCGTCCCCGCACCGACGCCGACGGTCCCGGTCTCGACGCCGACGGTCCCGGTCCCGACGCCGACGGTCCCCGTCCCGACGCCGACGGTCCCTGTCCCGACGCCGACGGTCCCTGTCCCGACACCCACGCCCTAGCGTTGTCGGTTGTCAGTTTTCGGTTGTCAGTCATGAGTTTGAAAACCGAAAGGGAGGCCCGAGGCCGCCCGGACTGAAAACCGACGACTGAGAGCCCTCACGACCCACGCCTTAGCGGGTGCCTCTCAGGGGTTTTCTTGCGGGGCGTCGGTTGTCAG
>JBBQNC010000243.1:0-5769 GCA_038329555.1 Thermoanaerobaculia bacterium | reverse complement strand
CGTCGTCCTGGAACAGACCTAGGCGTCCAGACCTGGCCTCCCGACCGACGCGTCCAGACCCAGGCGCACGGACCTCGCGCCCGGCTTAGGTCCCGCTCCTCCGCTCGGGCACGACGCCGGCTCCCTTCCCGATCTCCTCTGCGAAGTCCGCCACGCGGGCGACCGGACGGATCGACATGTCGGGAAACCCCGACACGTCGGCCGTGTTGCCGGAGGGCAGGAAGACGGTCGAGAATCCCAGCGCCGCCGCCTCGCGGATGCGGGATCCGGCCGCGGGGACCGTTCGCACTTCTCCCAGGAGCCCGATTTCCCCGAACGTGACCGCTCCCTCGGGGACGGGGACGCCGCGGGCCGAGGAGACGATCGCGGCGACGATCGCGAGATCGCAGGCCGGCTCCCGGACGTCGAGCCCTCCGGCGCACGACGCGAAGACTTCGCGGGAGGAGAGAGAGAAGCCCGCGCCCTCGAGCACGGCGAGAAGCAGGGCGAGCCGACCGGGGTCGATGCCGAGGGCGACGCGGCGCGGTGAGCCGGCAGTCGGCGGGCCCACGAGCGCCTGAATCTCGACGAGCACCGAGCGCGATCCCTCCCGCGCGGCCGTGACAGCGCTGCCGGGCACTCCGCCGCGCCGTTCTGCGAGAAGCGCGGCGGACGGATTCGCGATCTCGGACAGGCCCTCGCCCGTCATCTCGTACAGCGCCAGCTCCTCGACCGGGCCGAACCGGTTCTTCGTGGCCCGGACGATGCGCCGGGACGAGCCGCGCTCCCCTTCGATCGTGACCACGGCGTCCACCAGGTGCTCCAGAGACTTGGGACCCGCGAGGCTGCCGTCCTTGGTGACGTGCCCGATCAGAAAAATGGGCACGGTCCGGCTCTTGGCCCACCGCAGCAGCGCGGACGCGGATTCCCTCACCTGGGAGACGGTGCCGGGGGCCGAGGAGAGAGCGGGATCCCTCACCGCCTGGATCGAGTCGACGACGACGACCGCGGGCGGCCGCGCTTCGCATTCCGCGACGACGCGCGTCACGTCGGTCTCCGCGAGGACGAGGAGCCGCTCCTCGCGGATGCCGAGCCGCTCGCCGCGCAGGCGCACCTGGGACGCGGACTCCTCGCCGGAGACGTACAGCACCTCCCCCCCTCTCCGTGCGATGCCCCGGGCCACCTGGAGGAGCAGGGTCGACTTGCCGATGCCCGGCTCGCCCCCGAGGAGGACGACCGACCCGGGGACGATCCCGCCTCCGAGGACGCGGTCGAACCCGGCGAGAGCGGTCTCGATCCGCGGCTCGGACGGCGCGGAGGAGGCCGAGAGCGGGCTCGACGCGGAGACGGCGGGCGCTTCGACCCGCTCCCCGCGGACCTCCTCGACGTAGCTGTTCCACTCGGAGCAGTCCGGGCATCGCCCCAGCCACTTCGGGGAGACGGCCCCGCACGACTGGCAGGCGAAGACCGTCGTGGTCCGCGAGCGCGCCATCAGCGGGAGAGGAGCGCGGGACCTGGAACGAGCGCGCCGATCACGGCCTCGGGATAGAACCCATCAGGTACTTGATGTCGTCGTCGCTCCAACGGATCCCGGCGCCGAGAAAGAGCGAGTCGACTTTCCGCGAGCGGTTCAGGAAGTCGTCCCAGCCGCCGGTCACGTACACCGACGGAGAGAAGTAGTACCGCGCGGTCACCTTGCCGTGGGCGGCCAGATCGGGGCGGTTGAAGTCGTAGAGCTCGCCGCTGAAGCGCAGGCGGTCCTTCAGGGTCCGGTAGTCGAGCGCCGCGCCCCCGCGCGACTCGATGATTCCCGCGCGCCCCGTCAGGTTCCCGAGGGTGTATCCGAACAGGGCGCTGACCAGGAACTCGTCCTTGTACTCCTGCTTCTCGATCGTGTACACCTCGCGGTGTCCGTCCGGGAACGTGACCGTGTTCTGCGTCACAGTCGAGACGCGGCGTCCGAGCGGCGTCGTCGAAAGCTCGAGCTGGTAGAACTGCGGCGAGTTCTCCTTCAGCACGTTTAAAGTCACATATCCCTTGGCCGAGCTCGCCCTGGCGAGGTACTCCGAGCGCAGGCCGAGGTCGAGCTTGATCCGCGACGCGGCGCCGAGGGCCTTGTTGAGGCCTCCCACGCCCTCCTTGACCGCGACCAGCGCGTCGTTCAGGTTCTTGTGGGTCTCCTCGCTCTGAACGAGCTTGCCCACTGTCCCCTCCCCGCCCTTGATCCGGCCGGTGATCTCGTTCAGGTTGTCCGCCGTCGTCTCGAGCTTGTGCGAGACGTCGCGGATGCTCGCGAGGCTGCCGGACACGTTTGACTCGTTCGACGCGACGAGGCGGTCGATCCGCTCGACCAGCTTGGTCATCATCGTCGAGAACTCCCGGAAATTGCCGACCGTGGCGTCGAGGTTTCCGCGGTTCGCCGCGATCATCAGCCGAAGGTCGTCCGAGATGATGCGGACGTTCTCGACGATCGTCCGCAACCGCTCCTCTCCCTGCGGTCCACCGAGCGACTGGTTCAGGTTGCGGCTGATGTCCTTGACGTCGACTTCGATGTCCCGCGCGAGCTTTGTGATCTGGTCGAACGTGACGGGGACTTCTCCTTGAATCGTCGACCCGTTCGGCAGCGGACTGGCTCCGACGGGCCCCGGCACCAACTCGACGTACTTTTCGCCCAGGAGACCGAGATTCGCCACGGCGGCCGAGGCCCCGAGCCGGAGATCGACGTCCGGGTTGTCGATCTGGAGGTCGACGATCGCCCCCTTGCCGTTCTTGCCGAGGTGGATCTTGTCGACCTTGCCGACGGGGACCCCCGAGATGCGCACCGTCGACTTCTCGTTCAAGCCCGAGATGTCGGGAAATTCCACGGAGACCTTCTGGCCGGCGGATCGTCCGAACCGCAGGCCCTGGATCTGCCAGATCAGGATCCCGGCGAGGATCAGGACCACGACGAAAAAGGCTCCGACTTTGGCCGCGGCGTTCATGCGCCCTCCGATTTCTTCTTGCGTCCCACGACGACGTCCCCTTCACCGGTCAACGGACCCTCCGCGCTGCCCTCGACGAACTGACGGACGGCGGGATCCTCCGACCGGAGAAACTCGTCCGGCGGTGCTTCGAACAGGATCTTTCCTCCGTACAGGAGCGCGATCCGGTCGCCGATCTTTCGAGCGCTGGGCATGTGATGCGTGATCGTGACGATCGTAGCGTTCAAATTTTCGCGCATGCTCAGGATGGACTCGTCGATCACGTCCGTCATGATCGGGTCGAGCCCCGTGTTCGGCTCGTCGAAGAGGAGGATGTCCGGCTGGTGGGCGATCGCGCGCGCGAAGCCGACGCGCCGCCGCATCCCTCCCGAGAGCTCCGACGGCCGCTTGTCGTCGACGTTCGGCAGATGCACGATCTCGAGGCATTCCCGGACGCGGTGGCGAATCTCGCGGGCGGGGCGGCCGGAACGCCGGAGCGGGAAAGCCACGTTGTCGTACACGGTCATCGAATCGAAGAGCGCACCCTCCTGGAAGGACATCCCGAACTCCTTGCGCAGCTCGTTGCGCTCCCGCTCGGAGAGCTCCCAGACGTCCTTTCCATCTACGAAAACCTTCCCGGAGTCGGGACGGATCAGCCCGATCAGATGCTTCAACAACACGCTCTTTCCGGTACCGGAGGGGCCGACGATGACGAGCGACTCCCCGTCGTTCACCGAGAAGGAGAGACCGTCCAGGACCACGCGCGAGTCGAAGGCCTTGTGGAGGTTCTCGACGCGGATCTTCGCCTGGGGTCCCGCCGCCGCGACAGGCTCTCTTCTGCGGGCCTCCATCAGAAGAGGAGCTTCGTCAGGAAGAGGTCGGCACAGAGGACCGAGAGGCTGCCGCTCACGACCGCCCGGGTCGTCGAGATGCCGACCCCCTCCGCGCCGCCCGTCGTGTAGTACCCGCGGACGCACGCGATCAGGGAAAAGATCAGGCCGAAGCACGCCGCCTTGATCATTCCGGAGACGATGTCGTCGCCCACGTGGAGAAACTGGAAGGAGTTCTCGATGTAGCGGACCGGGTTGACGCCCAGAAGCTTCACGGCGACGAGGTAGCCCCCCCAGATGCCCACGGCGTCTCCCATGATGACGAGGAGCGGCATCATGATGATCGAGGCGGCGACGCGCGGAACGACGAGATACTGAACGGGCTCCGTTCCGAGTGCGGTGAGCGCGTCGATCTGCTCCGTCACCCGCATCGAGCCGAGCTCGGCGGCCATGGAGCTTCCGACGCGGCCGGTCACCATCAGCGCCGTCAGGACGGGCGACAGCTCCCGCGTCAGGGAGAGGGCCACCACGCTTCCGACGAGGCTCTCCGCGTGGAACCTCGCGAAACCGTTCACCGTCTGAAGGGCCATGACCATTCCCGTGAAGAGCGTCGTCAGGAAAACGACGGGGACCGAGTCGACGCCCACGCGCACCATCTGCCGGAAGAACTCGGGGACGTCGTACGGCGGCCGGATCGCCCAGCCGATCACGCGCCCGAGCATCTGAAACACCCGGCCGAACTCCTCGAGGGTGCGGAGGACTCGGATGCCGATCGCCTCGAAGAACTTCATGGCACGTACGAACGCGGAACCCGGCTGCCGATCCCGCACAGGATCTCGTAGGCGATCGTCCCGGCGGCGCGGGCGAGGTCCCAGGCGCCGAGCTCCTCGGAGCCGAAGCGGCCCATCACCACGACCCTGTCTCCGGGTGCGCCCCCGCAATCCGTCGCGTCCACCATCGTCAGGTCCATGCTCACGGCGCCGACGATCGGCGCTCTTCCCCCTCGAAGTAGAACCGGCAACCGCCCGGAAAAGGATCGTCGGAGGCCGTCATGATAGCCGATCGGCAGCGTGGCCACGTCCGTCGGCCGGGCGGTCATGAAAGTCCCGCCGTACCCGAGGGGCGTTCCCGCGGGGACGCGCTTGATCGCGAGAATCGACGTTTCGAGCGTGAGCGCCGGCCTGAGCGCCGGGTCGCCCACCCGCTCCGAGGGGGCGACGCCGAAGAGAGCGATTCCCGGGCGGATGGCGTCGAAGTGCGCCTCGGGGACGGCGAGGGCTCCCGCGGAATTCGCCGCGTGGACGAGGCCGGGCTCGAGGCCGGCGGAACGGATCCTGGAGAGCGCGTCGGAGAAGTCTTGGATCTGCCGGGCCGTCGAATCCGATCCCGTCTCGTCCGCTCTCGCGAAATGGGTGAACGTCCCGGCGAGCCGCAGCGTCGGGCTCCGGCGGAGGGCGCCGATCATCCGCGACAGGTTCTCGGGCCGGACACCGAGGCGCCCCATCCCCGTGTCGATCTCGAGGTGCACCGGCAGGGGCTCCGCGAGGGCCGCGGCCGAGGCCGCCACGGCGCGCGCCTGCTCGACGTCGTGGAGCGTCGGGGTCAGCCGATGCGCGGCGAGAACCGCCGCATCGACGCGGTCGTCCGAGGAGAGGAGGAGGATCTCCCCCTCGATCCCCGCCTCGCGGAGCTCGATTCCCTCCTCGAGCAGAGCGACGGCGAAGCGGACCGCGCCTTCCCGGACGAGGCGCCGCGCGACCGGGACGGCGCCATGCCCGTAGGCGTTTGCCTTGAGGACGGGGAAGACCCGCTCCGACCCGCCCGCGCGCTCCGCGAGCGCCCGGAAATTTCCGGCAATCGCGTCGAGATCGACGATCGCCCGGGTCGGGCGCGACACCCTACTGGAACGGCTCCGCCGCCGGACCGCCCGCGTAGTTCGCGAAGGTCATGTGGTCGGCGAGAAAGACGAGGGGAAAGTCGCCGGTCGGCCCGTTGCGCTG
>JBBQNC010000242.1:0-5819 GCA_038329555.1 Thermoanaerobaculia bacterium | reverse complement strand
GCGCCGCGCGCACGCTCGCGGGGACGGCGACGCCGATCGGCCCGGGTGGATCTCTCCGATTGCTTCCCGGTCCTCCCTCCGACCCACTCTGCGAAGTCGACCGGAGAGAGCGATGGCAATGCCCGGGAGTCCCCGCGCACTTCGAGGGCGTGCTGCTCCTCTGCTCGCCCGGGCAACGGCGATTCGCGAGAGTCCGGCCGGACGGTCCGGGGACGATTCGCCTCGACGAAGGCGGCGCCGGCTGGAGCGCGGCCGTTTCGCTCGACGTCGCCGGAGGGGCGACGGCCACGCCGGCCGATCCGGCGGCCGCCGCGGCGGCCGCAGCGGCCGCTTCGTTCACTCTGGAAAGCCCCGGGAACGCGGGAGGCCAGACCCTCGACCGAACGCCTCTCGTGCCGATCGGGCTGGCCCCCTCTTCTTTCTTCCTCCACGGGAAGCTCGTTCCCGAGTCCCGGATCGCCGTGCGCCTGGGGCGCCGGGCCGGCGCGATTGCTCTCGACGAGGTGCTCGCGGCCGGCTGCGGCGAGGAGGCTCGGATCGCTCTGACGGAAGCGCGATCGCTGCGCGGACGAGTCACGGATGGAGAGGGACGTCTCCTGCCGCGCGCGTCCGTTCTCGCGCTCGAGCCGCGCCGCCACCGTGGCAGGCCGGAGGCGGCCGCCGGACCGATCTTTCTCGACCAGACTCTCGCGGACGATCAGGGCGCGTGGTCGTTCGCGGAGCTCGACCCGCAGGCGCGGCTCATCCGCGCGTGCCATGCGGGGGCCGGGTGTGCCGACGTAGCGGTCCCGTCGTCGCCTTCCTCCGCCTCGCTCGACATTGCAATCCGGCCCAGGTGGCGCTTCACGGGTCGCGTCGTGTCCCAGGCCGGCGTGCCGCAGGCGGCCGCGCATCTGCGTTTTCTCCCGACCCTCGAACAGTACGAGCGGGCGGGAGACCAGCTGCTCCTGATTCCTCCGGAGTCAGACGCCGAGTCCGACGCCTCCGGACGCTTCGAGATCTCGCCGCCCGCGCCCGGCAAGTTTTTCCTGGAGGCCCGGGCGTCTTCGCTCGGGACGGCCCGCCGCGACGTCGTCGTCTCGGAGGTCGGCCCGGCGAACACGGATCTGGGCGATCTCGTCCTTTCGGGCGCGGGAGAGTTTCTCGCGCGCGTTCACGGGTCAGGATGCGTCGATGGCGTTCTCATCCTCGCGGGCCCGATCGGGGCCACCAGCCTTCCGACCCTGCTCGAATCCCGCATCGACCCGAAGGGCGTTGCACGGGTCGCGCTTCCCGAGGGCGGGGAGTGGTTGCTCTGGGCGCGGTGCGCGGATGGCCGCCGGCGCGCCTCGCCGGGCTCGTTCTCGAACGTCGAGGATCTCTACGGACGCGAGATCACTGTCGCAATCGACGCGCCGGGAGCGGACGAGCCCGATCGGGAGGACGACCCTCCAAAGCCCTGAGCCGCCGGCATCCCGCCCGAGGGAACTCTTCATCCGGCGCCGCATGAGGTGTCTTCACGCGCCGCGTTCGGAATCGTCCGCGCACGACAAGCGTATCTATCCCTGAGGGATAAAATCGTGCGTCCCCGAACATGAGCTTCCGGATTTGGAAAAAAGGCGAGGGCAAGTCGAGCCCGACCGAACGCGAGTCGTCGCGCGGCGCTCCGGCCTCCGCCGTTCTCCCGGCCGAGCTCGTCGCCGCGGCGGGCGGGCGAATCACGCGCATGGCGTTGATCGCGGCCGCCACGCTTTCCGTCTTCGCGTTCATCGACCGGAGCTTCGGGTCCCTGCCGCCAGGCCCCGCCGCCTCCGCGCTCTGGCTCGTGGGGGTCGGAGGAGCGATCGCGGTGTCCCTCGCGATGGCCTGGATCGCCGGGCGCAGCATGCTCGGCCCGACCGCTCTCCTCGACGCCGCCCTCGCGTACGAGGTGCTGATGGGACTTTTCCTGTCGATCGACTTCCACTCGGTGGCGCTTCGCGACGGCGTGGTGCCGCGAGGCTGGTCGGCGGTTGCCGTCTGGGTGCTCGCGTATCCGCTGATCGTTCCCGCGACCCGCGGCAAGGTGATCCTCGCGACGATCGCGACCGCGTTGATGGATCCTCTCGGCCTCATGATCCAGATCGCCGCCGGTCTGCCGCCCCCGCAAGGCGCGCAGTGGCTGATGTTCCTGCCCACGGTGGTTTCCGCCACGGTCGCGATCGTGGTCTCCGGCATCGTTTATCAGATGAACGTGGAAGCGGAAAAGGGGCACGAGATGGGCAGCTACCATCTCGAGGAGCTTCTCGGGAGCGGCGGGATGGGCGAAGTCTGGAAGGCGAGCCACCGGCTTCTCGCGCGATCCGCGGCGATCAAGCTGATCCGCCCGGATTCCTCCGGAAGCGACGGACGCGAATCGATCAAGCGCTTCGAGCGCGAGGTCCAGGCCGCGGCGGGTCTCCAGTCGCCGCACACCGTGGACATCTACGACTTCGGCACGACCGAGGACGGCACCTTCTATTACGTCATGGAGCTTCTCGAGGGCTTCGATCTCGAGACGCTCGTCGAGCAGTTCGGCCCTCTACCCGCGGAGCGGACCGTCTACATCCTGATCCAGGCGTGCCAGTCCCTCGCCGAGGCGCATCAGGGAGGCCTCATCCATCGCGACGTGAAGCCGGCGAACATCTACGTCTGCCGCTACGGTCTCGAGTGGGACTTCGTGAAGCTGCTCGACTTCGGACTCGTCAAGAACACGACGACCGCCAGTCAGGACCGGCAGCTGACCCTGGCGGGCGTTCTCGCCGGGACCCCGGGCTACATGGCGCCGGAAATGGGCCTCGGCTCGCCGGATCTCGACTGGCGCGCGGACATCTACGCGCTCGGGGCGGTGGGCTACTGGCTGTTGACGGGTCAGACCGTGTTCGACCCCAGGCGTCCGCCGATGCAGATCATCATGGACCACATCCAGAAGGCGCCGGTGCCGCCCTCTCAGCGAACCGACAACCGGATCCCGCCGGCCCTCGAGCAGATCATCCTGTCGTGTCTTCAGAAGGACGCGGCCAACCGCCCGCAGACGATGCAGGATCTCGCCCGGCTGCTCTCCGCGGTGCCGCTCGAGCAGCCCTGGACGGACGAGCGAGCCCGGAGATGGTGGCTGGCCAACGCCCGCCGCACGCGGGAGACCTCCGTGCAACCGCCCGCGGAGAGCTCGGCCCCGTCGACCGCCCCTCCGCGCGCCGTCGCGATCCAGTGACCTTCTAGGAACTCTCCTCGCCGCCGGCAGGCGGCGCCGTTCCCTGGCATCCCGGACACCAGTACGTCGAGCGGCCGGCGTCGCCCTGCCGGCGCATCCGGATCGTCTCGCCGCACGCGAGGCACGGTCGCCCCGATCGCCGGTACACCCAGTAGCGCGGGCCGGCGACGCCGCCCCGCGTGCGGCGTGCCGTTCCCTCGACGCTCGCCGTCATGAGGCGCCTCGCCTCCGCCAGGAGGCGGTCGAGATCCGCCGGCGGGACCCGCTCCACGGGAAGGAACGGGTTCACGCGGCAGACGAACAGGGACTCCGATTTGTAGATGTTCCCGATGCCGGCGACCGAGCCCTGGTCGAGGAGCGCCTCTCCGATCGTCGAGCTTCCCCGACCGCGCAGGCGGGACGCCGCCACCCCGACATCGAACTCGGGACGCAGCAGGTCCGGGCCCAGCCTCGCCAACGACGGATGGCGGGCGAGCTCGGCCGCCGAGAGAAGCTCGACCACCGGAGCGCTGAAGCAGACGGCGACGAAGGCGTCCGTCTCGAGCACGGCGCGCGCGAAGCGCTCGGGTTTCCTCCAGCGCTCCCCCGGACGGTAAATATGCCAGGAGCCCGACATCCGCATGTGCGTGTGCAGCACGCGGCCGTCGTCGAAATGGATCAGCAGATGCTTGCCGCGGGCCTCGACCCGCGCGACCGCTCGCCCCGTCAGATCGGCGGCGACCGCGGTGGATCGGAATCGGAGGACGGGCCGGCCCTCGAGCGCGCGGGAGAGCGTCCGCGCCGCGCGAAGGATCGTGTCGCCTTCAGGCATCGGGCGACGCGCGGTCGGAGAGCCCTCTCTGCGCCGGCGCGGGCCGGCCGGGAGTCGCCCGCTTCAGCCAGCCGCGGCTGCCTCGTACGAAGCCCGCGGCCGCGAGAAACGGCGCGGTCGGCGAGCTGCCGGGATCCTCGCCGTCGATCCGCGAGATGAGCACCGCGCGGCGCCTCCCGTCGTCGACGGGCGAGGCCAGGGCGGCCGCCAGAGCCCGAGCCCCCTCCGTCCGGGCGGGCTCGTCTTTCGGAAGAAACGTGACGAGGCTGCGATCGCCGCGCCCCGTCGCCGCCAGGAGGTCGCCCTCGAGGAGGATCACCCGTGCGCCGGCGGCGCGCTGGGGCCGCGCGCCCTCGGGGCCTTCGGGCCAGGGGATCGCGGCGCCCCACGGGTTGGCCGGGTCGGCCGCCGCGAGCGTCCACGTGCGCGAAGGCGACAACGGCTCGCGCGTGCCGCGGAGACGATCGTCGGCGCCGGGCAACGCGAACTGAGTCGCGCCGAGCCCCGCGACGAAGTAGCCGCGCCGGACGCGTCCCGCTTCCTCCATCGCCTTGTAGACCTCGTAGACCGCGGAGAAGCCGCCGGCGACGCCTTCGGCGTGGACGGCCTCGCGCGTGACGACGCCGTATCGCTCCAGAAGCGCCCCCGCGAGAGCCGTGCGTCGCTCCGTTTCCGACGGGCGGCCCTTTTCGTCCGCGGGCCGCAGCAGCGACCATCGCCCTTCGCTTCCCCTCGGGCCGGTGCGCCGCGTCCGGAACGAGCGCCCGCGGAACGTCCGGCGCGCGTCGGCGCTTCCTCCGGCCAGGAAGGAGCGAAGCGGAGCGAGCGTGTCGTTCGTCAGCTCGCCGGCCCAGACCATGTCCCAGAGCGTGCGGACCAGATCGCCCGCGAACGCGCCGGTCTCCCTCGCGAGATCGGAGAAGAAGAGAGCGCCTCGACTGCGGAGGATCTCCCGAACTCGCGCGGCGAGATCTCCCTCCGCGGGGCTCGCGGGAGGCGCGAGGAGGTCGTAGCGGTCGGGCAGGTAGAGAGCGAGGCGGCCGTCCGACGGTCCGAGCGGTTCGAGTCCCCGCCAGATGACCTCTCCGGCCGCGCACAGCACGTCGAGATCGGCGGGCTTGTAGCCGGCGACGCGGGCCGGGAGGACTTCACTCTCGAGAACCGACGCCGGTATCGGACAGCCCTGCAGCTGCTCGACGGCGGAGAGCAGGGCATCCAGGCCCGGGCGAGGCGTCAGCACGCTCTGCCACTCCGCGAAGAAGCGCCCGAGCGCCGCCGGCTCCACGGGCTCGACCTCGCTTCGCAGCTTCGCCAGGGAGCGGCGTTTGAGAGACCGGAGGACCTCGGCGTCGCACCACTCCCGCGTCCGCCCGCCCGGAAGGAAGTCGCCTTCGACCACGCGTCCCGCCGCGGCGAGCCTCTCGAGCGCGGCGGCGACGGACGCGATCGGAAGGTCGAACCGCGAGGCCAGGATCTCGGCGCGGAACGGCCCGTGGGTCCGAGCCCAGCGGGAGACGAGATCACCCAGGGGGTCCGCGACCGGCTCGAGGAAGGCTTCGGGAAGTCCCCGCGGCAGAACGACTCCGAGAGCATCGCGAAAACGAGCCGCATCCTCGGCGGCGGCCCAGCGGTGGTCGCCCGCGATCGCCAGGCGGATCGCCCGCCGATCCCGCGAAAGCGCCTCGAGCCACTCCGTCACGGCTTCCGGCGGATCGGACCGCCGGCGGATCTCTTCGACCGTCAGATCTCCGAGCCCGAGAACGAGGTCGTGGAGACCATCCGGGTGCCGGGCCGCCC
>JBBQNC010000241.1:0-5821 GCA_038329555.1 Thermoanaerobaculia bacterium | reverse complement strand
GATCCACGTCTTCAGGGTCGAGCGCCGCTGGAACTGCCCGAGCCCCCGCAGCACCGCGAGCCAGGTCTCCTGAACGACTTCTTGCGCAACCGAGGAATCCCCGACGTACACCCGCGCGAGCCGGATCAGACTGCCGTGATGAGTGTCGACCAGCACCGCAAACGCACGCTCGTCGCCGTCGAGCAACCGTTTGAGAAGCTCCGAATCCTCGTCGGGTGCGACGAACTTCTGGCGCGGAATCGGTTGTCCTCTCTCTTGCCCGGACTTCCGCCGGCTGGCGGAGCATAGCCCAGCTTGAATCGGAAGCTTCCGGTGTAACGAACAGGGAGGCGGCGAGACTGCTCGCCGTGCCTGCATTCATTGACGGACATAGGAGCGGGCCGCTTTCATCGTCTGCTATCAGGCGAGGGAGGACTCGACGGGACGCTTCCCTGTCTACTATTCAGGAAATCCCAAGGCTATCTGCGGCGCCGCGGCGCTGCCCTGTCTCCGACATTCTGCGAAAAACGATGCCAGGATCCACAGCAAGCCAGCGAGAAAGGAGTCATTCTGATGCGTTCTAAAGCGAGAGCCGGTATCGTGGCAGGACTCATTGCCGGAGTCGTATTCGGAATCATGATGACGATGATTACGGCGCCGACCCCCGAGGGCGCTCGGATGCCGATGATGGCTATGGTGGCCAAGGTCGTGAAGGCCGACAGCCTTTTCGTGGGCTGGATCTACCATCTCTTCAACAGTGCGCTCATCGGCGCCATCTTCGGTTGGATTCTCGGCGATCGGTCGGCACGATATCCGGCCGGGGCGGGCTGGGGAGCGCTGTATGGAGTCGTCTGGTGGGTTCTTGGCGCTCTGATTCTGATGCCGGTTCTTCTGGGAATGCCCGCTTTCGCTCCGCTGGCGATGGCGCCCATGCGCCCCGTCGCGATGGGGAGTCTGATGGGGCCTATCCTGTACGGCCTCATCCTGGGTACCGCTTTTGTGTGGCTCCGGCGGCAAAGCTCGGTTGGCGAACCGGTCGGGGTCACGCGCAAGGCTTAGAGAGCAGAGAATCGTCACGGACGGACCTCCTCACTGTAACGAAGCGGGAGGCGGCGGGACTGCCTGCCATGCCGTCGATCCATGCAGACCGAGGTCTCGACGCGACTCTCACCGAGCTGATTCGTCGATCCGGACTCGGCGACGAGCACGCCTTCACCCGATTTTTCGAGCTGGTTTTCCCGATCGTGTTCGCAGTCGTGCTGAGGATTCTCCGCGATCCATCGGAGGCCGAGGACGTCACGCTCGAAGTGTTCGTCCAGATGTGGAGCCAGGCGAGGCGGTTCGACAGGTCGAGAGCTTCGGTAAGCACCTGGCTCCAGATGATCGCGAGGTCCCGCGCGACCGACCGGATCCGGGCCAGGCACCGGGAATCTCGCTTCGGAGGCTCTTTAGTTTTGGATCCCGTCGATCTCCCGGCCAACAGCGATACTCCCGAAGCGGCGTATCGCCGCTCCGAGCTTGCAATGATCCTCCGTGGCGCGATTCGGAGGCTCCCGCGGGACCAGAGGCAGTTGATCGAGATCGCGTATTTCGAGGGAAGGTCGCACACGGAAATGGCCAGGGCCCTCAAACAACCCCTCGGCACCGTAAAAACACGGATCCGCCGGGCAATGGCGAATCTTCGCGCCGCGGTCGATCCTGAAAGATAGCAAGACGAAACTTTCGGAGAGACTCAGCCCTCGATCCCGCTCTTTCGGCCGGGTGGGACGCCGGAGATCGAGCGACGTCGTACTTTCGAATGAAGAAAATGCCTCTGTCACGATCCGCGAACGGGCAAAACTGTAACGGATCAAAGGCTCAGAAGACAGGAAGAAAAAGAGGAGGAACTATGTCCAGATCACTCTGGTCCAAGACGCTGGCCGCAGCCGCGGCTGTTTTCGCCGTGCTCCTGCTCGTTGCGAACGCATCGCCGCAAGGCCAAGAGCACAAGGCTCAAATGATGACCGACATGAAACAGACATCAGAATCTAAGAAGTTGGAGACGCACGTGAAGGCCGTGAAGTCCAAAGCGGGGAAGGAAGGCTACGCCTGCTGCATCCGGCCCACGTGCGAATGGTGTGCGGTGCACATGGGCCCCTGCATGTGTCACCACGGTGTCGAGACCGGCATGGGACCGTGCCGCGAGTGCCACGGCGGCTGGGAAGCCGGGCAGGGCGAAGTGACCGGCAAGACCAAGGAAGACGTGCGCAATATGCCGGTCATGAAAATGTAGCTTCGGAGGCGGCGGAGGAAGTCAGCGGAGCAATTCGCGCTCAAGCTCGACGCCAAGCCCTTCGGCGATCCGGTTGACGAAACTGAAGTAAGCGACGACGGCAGCGACGCGGTGGATCTCCTCATCGGAAAGGCCGGCCTGCCGCAGCGACTCGACATCTTTCGCAGCAACCTGCGCCGGCGTTCGCGTCAGCAGGAGCGCGTAGTCCAGCATCGCTCGCAAACGATCTGGGAGGGTTGCGCCATCGGGGTCCGCCGCGATCCGGTCGGCGAGATCGTCTTTCGTCAGAGCACGGAGCGCCGCCCCGTGGTGCGTGATTCAGTAATGGCAGCCGTTGGCGGCGGAGACGGCGACGGCGATCGTCTCACGCTCGGCGCGCGTGACCCTCGACGGTCCGAAATGGATCGCAACGTAGAGCGCGAGATGCGCCCGGCCGATCTCCGGCTCGATGCCATGGACCTTGAGGATGTTGGCGACTCGCCCGCGGCGGCTGGCGACCTCCGCCTCGTAGTCGGGCGCGGAAACGTCGCGAATGTAGGCCATCGGTTCCTCCCGATCTTCCGGGAAAGACTATGCCTTGGATTTCTTGTCGCGTCAGTAATGGTCGGAAGAGCTGGAGGAGGAACGATGCGGTTTTCCCCACGTTTTGGCGCGAGCTTGCTGACCAGTTTTCTCGCCCTGGCGGCGCTACTGGTTCCAGCCGGCGCGGCGGGACAGAAGCAGGAACACCTTCCGGATCCGATCGTGCAGGTTGTCCCACGCGACGCGATTCCCGCAATTCACAACCCGCGGTTTCTCCCGGCCGGGAAGGCGTCACTCGCGCCCGGGGAGAAGGTGCTCGGCATCGTGATCGGGAACGAGGCGCACGCCTATCCGCTGATCGATTTGGACCGTCACGAGGTGGTCGACGACACGGTCGGCGGCCAGCCGATCGCCGCGACTTGGTGACCCCTAGCGGGAACGGGCGTGGTCTATGCCCGCGGCCTCGAGGGTGGGAAGGTGATCGACCTCGGCGTCTCGGGAGCGCTCTACCGCGACGCGCTCGTCATGTACGACCGGAAGACCGGGTCCTCCTGGTCACAGGTCACGGGAGAGGCGATCTTCGGGCCGCTTCGCGGGCATAGGCTTGCCGAGGTGCGATCGGTCGTGACGACCTGGGAGGAATGGAGAAGAGAGCACCCCGACACGCTCGTGCTCCGCTCCGATTTCGGGCCGCGCCGCAGCCCTTACGAGGGTTACTCCGCGAACCCGGAGAAGCTGGGCGTTCTCGGCACGAAGAATCCCGACGAGCGCCTGCCCGGAAAGACCTGGGTCTGGGGCTTTGCCGAAGGCGGAGCGACTGTCGGGATCGTCGAGGAGCGGGTGGGAGGGAAGGCGCGCGCGCTCCGGGTGGGAGGACGTGAAGTCGAAGTGTCTCGCCGGGGTAGTCGGCTCCTCGTCTCCCCCGCCGGGGTGATCGAGCCGAAGCGAATGTACTGGTACGTCTGGGCGCGCTTCCATCCCGGCAGCCGCATCTGGCCGGAGCGAGCGGAGCCGTGATGGGTCCGGGGACGCGCGACTTCGATCTGGTCGTCGTGGGTGCGGGGCCTGCGGGCATCGCGCTCGCCGCGGAGGCGCGCTCAGCCGGCGTGCCGGCCGACGGCATCCTCGTCCTCGAGAAGGCGCCCGAGCACTCCTGGATCATCCGCAAGTATTACCCGGCCTCCAAGCCGGTCCTCGCCAACTACAAGGGGATCGAGGCCAAATGCGAGGGGGTGCTCTGCATCCCCGATCTGACGCGCGAGGAAACGCTGACCTACCTCGACCGCGCGATCCGCGACTCAGGCGCGCTCGTGCGCTACCAGGAAGAGGTCTACCGCATCGGCCGCGAGTCGGACGGGAGGCTGCGCGTCGAGTCGAGCGGCGGCGTCAGGCGCGCTCCCGTCATCGTCATCGTCATCGCCATCGGCATCCTCGGCCGGCCCAGCAAGCCCTCCTATCCGGTTCCACGCGAAATCCAGAAGAAGATCTTCTTCGACGTCACGAGCGAGGAGATCCACAACCGGGACGTGCTGGTCGTCGGAGGCGGCGACACGGCGACGGAGTACTGCCAGTTCCTCGCGCAGGAGGGCAATCGCGTGACGCTTTCCTATCGCGGAGAGGCGCTGACGCGCCCCAACCCGATCAATCGCGACAGCGTGCTGGCTCTGGAGCGGAAGGGAAAGCTCACGATCCTCCTCTCTTCCAACGTCTCGAGTCTCGAGCCGGTCGGGGAGAAGGTGTGGGTTCGTTTCCAGGAGTCGGCGCTCGCGCCGGCGCAGGTCGATCGCGTGGTCTACGCGCTCGGTGGGACGACGCCGGAGAACTTCTTGAAATCCGCCGGCATCGAGTTCGATGGCCCGCAGCCTCGTCTCACGAAGTCTCACCGGACCAGCGTGCCGGGCCTCTTTCTTGCCGGTGACCTGACGGCAGGGGAAAAGGGCGGCTCGATCATCCTCGCCTTCAATACCGCCGCCGCCGCCATGCGTCAGATTTGCGCGGATCATGGTATCTGCGCGGTCGGGGCAGAGCTCTAACGTTTCCGCCGAGAAAGGATCCGCCGAGGAAGGAGACCCCAGTTTCCTCCAACGTTGAGGAGGCGCTGGCCACGCGAGAGCTCGCTCGGCGGGCCGAGGAGATCATCGCGGAGTTGCCGCCAGAGAAAGGGACCCTCTGGGCCGACAGTGCTGCGCTGGCTGCTGATGTTTGTGGTTCCTTTCCTCGTCTCGCTTTACTCCTCCGTCCGGCAGGGGTGCGAGACACCAGCGGAGACCTCCGAGTCGCCCAGAGAGGTTGTATGGTGAGGAAGTCAGCGGGACGCGAGCTGTCGGCAATCAGCCCGTTGTCCGGGTTCCCAGCTCGGAGGAAGTATCCGACGGCGTCCAGCTGGAGTCTTTCGAGATCCTCCGCGTTGGGCAACGCCTCGCTCATTTGGCGGTGCTTCCGTCAACCGCCGGACGATCCGGAACCTGCTGCTCGATCCGGCGGAGGAAACTCCTGTACTCGGGAGATCTGTCCAGAAGTCGCCTGGCCTCGGCGATCAGGGCATCGACACATTTCCATGGCCGGGGCCGGATGTCGTATCGCTGGAACATCGCGTTGGCTTCGTAGCCGGCGGCCCCTTTTCTTCATCGTCACGCCTCCGTGATCTCGTAGGCGGTGGTGATCGCGATGGCCGTACGAATCGATCGATAGACCGGACACTTCTGCGCATAGAAACCGTGGACGCGCTCGACGGTCTCGCTGACGGCCGCCGGAGCCTTCAGGTGAAACAGGACCTGAATGCGCTTGATGACGAGCACGCCGTCCTCGTTCTCGATTTCACCTCGGACATCTGCGGTGAGCTTCCCGTGGCTCGCGTCGATCTTGCGCGCCTCCAGCGCGCCCCCGAAGGTTCCGAGGAGTCACCCGCCGGCCGCGGCCACGACGTAGTCGAGCGTCGTCGCGTGCGGCTCGGAAACATCCGGTGGGACGCCATAGTGCGCCGCTACGGCGCCATGGACCCCGAAGTGCACCGGCTCCTTCTCCGCTGGCAGGTATGCCAGCCGCTCA
>JBBQNC010000240.1:0-5834 GCA_038329555.1 Thermoanaerobaculia bacterium | reverse complement strand
GTGGAGATGATGCAGCTGAAGCACGGCATCTTCGACGAAGCGACCATTTCCGTGATCGCCTTCGACACCGTGCGCGAGATCGGACGATTCGCAGGGCGGAGCCTGGACATTCGACGGTTTCGCCCCAATGTCGCGGTTCGTTTGCTGCAATCGGTTCCGTTCCAGGAGGACGAGTGGTTGGGCGGCGTGCTCTCATTCGGCGAGGGGGACGACGCCCCCGCCGTCACCGTCACGATGCGGGACCTTCGATGCTCGATGGTGAACCTCGACCCCGACACGGCAAGTTCTGCGCCGGAAGTGATGAAGGCGGTCGTTCGTGCGAACCAGAACAACGCGGGAATATACGGCACGGTCACTCGCATCGGTCGACTGGCCGTCGGACAGACCTTGTTCCTCAGACCGCTGAGCGGAAAAATGGAAAGCGCGTGATGAAGAACAGAATGTCCCGGAAAGCCGCCCAACCCGGCGTTTCCGCGGGCGTGGTCCCCGCTGACCTCCGGGACCTGAAGGCCGGTTAGCGCGGCAAGAATGGCTAAATACTGGTGGCAGTGCGTCTCGTGCGGTGAAAGGCCCGCGTGGCTGGCGGTCTGTCATTCTCGCAGCATCGCGGCCTTCATCTGGGACGAGTTGGTGCCGAGCGGCTGGGATCAGCGTCTCTTGCTTCGCCGGTGCCAGTGCAACCGCAACTCTCTGCGCATCACGTACCGCTTTCGGCGGGGCGATCCCGAGAAGATCAGTATCAAGCGAATCGTCGGGCTCGGGCCGGAAGGTGAATATCTTCCAATGCTCTGGGAGACCTTTCGGCATTCGAGCCCTCGCACGGCCTGGATTGACTTTAAGTACCAGAGGGGTCGAAGCCCCTGGGGTCTCAGCAAGCGGCTCGTTCTGGAAAGGGCACGACTGTTGCGCCTGCTTCGAGCATACGATCGTCTGTCGGCCAAGGGGGAGCCATCCTCCCGGTGATCGCGGTGGCCGGGTCGCTCGAGGGACGCCGTGCGAATCGGCGGCACATGATCGGGCTCGGCTTGCCTGGTATCGCGCCGCGGTGGATCCGCCGGGGCTTCGGGACGTACGGCGTGGCCGGCCCCGCACCCGGATGAAGCAATACCTCGGGCTCGTGTCGCTCGTCGTGCGCGAGTACGACGAAGCGCTCGCCTTCTACGTGGGAACCCTCGGCTTCACGCTCGTCGAGGACAGGGATGTCCCGGAGCAAGCCAAGCGCTGGGTCGTAGTCGCCCCGCCCGGCTCGACGGAATCACGTCTTCTCCTGGCACGCGCGTCGAGCGACGAACAGGCTCAACGCATCGGCAATCAAACCGGTGGCCGCGTGTTCCTGTTTCTCTACACGGACAATTTCGAGCGCGACTATCAGACGTACAAGGCCAGGGGCGTCACGTTCGTTCGCGAGCCCAAGGAAGAGCCCTACGGAACGGTGGCTGTTTTCCAGGACCTCTACGGAAACCTTTGGGATCTCTTCCAGCCTCGGTCCCCACGATCCAGTGAAGAGGCCTAGCCCCTTTCATCGAGGGACGCTTCCGAGCCTCCCTCCAGCCGCCGCTCTGGTCAAAGGTCGGACGTCCCTTCCCCATCGGGATGGATCCGCCGGCTCCAGGATCTGAAGAACGGAAGATTCTCCGCGGAAGCCATAAGATGCCCCGGTGGGTCGCGCGCTGATGCTGACCGGAACCGGCGGAGGCGCCTCGATCCCGGGGCTTCACCCGGCGGGCTGGCTGACTGTTCTGGCCGCTGTCGCGATCTTCGCAGCCGCTTCGCGCAGCGCATCCGCCGAGGGCGTTCATCCGCAGCCCCCGGTCCCGCCCCACCAGACGTTGACGATCGACTCCAAGGTGCTGGAAGAGACACGGCGCGTCCACGTGTACCTGCCACCCGGGTACGACCGCAGCCCGCGGCTCCGCTATCCGGTCCTGTACATGCCCGATGGCGGCCTGGAGGAGGACTTCCCGCACGTCGCGCGCGACGTCGACACGGCGATCCGCGCGGGCGAGATGCGGCCGATGATCGTGGTCGGCATCGAGAACACCGAGCGTCGCCGCGACATGACGGGACCGACCGAAGTCGCGTCGGACAGGAAGATCGCGCCGCGGGTGGGCGGCTCCGCCCGATTCCGCGGCTTCATCCGCGACGAGCTGATGCCCGTCGTCCGGGAGCGCTTCCGCGGAAACGGAGAGACGGCCATCGTCGGGGAGTCCCTTGCGGCGCTCTTCGTCCTCGAGACGTTTCTGGAGCAGCCCGCGCTCTTCGACACCTACATCGCCCTGAGCCCGAGCCTCTGGTGGAACGCCGGCGCGCTGGTCCGGGGCGCGGCCGAGCGGTTGAAAGCGCGGCCACGGCCCGCCGTGACGGTGTACTTTGCCACCGCCGGGGACGACGGACTCGAGGCATCCGCAAGAGACTTGACGGCAGCTCTCGAGGCCGCGCCGAAGAAGGGTCTGACGTGGTATTTCGAAGCCTGGCCTGACGAGAAGCACAGTACGATCTACAGCGCCGTCTCGCCCGCTGTGTTTCGGAAGTTGTTTCCTCCGGCGCACCGGCGAAGCTGAGCCAGGTAGTTAGGAGGCACAGCTCGGAGGCGAGTCCGGTTCGGATTGTGTTCCGGCGGCCGGCATAAGATCGAGGCGTCACCCGAAACGTTCGTCATACCCCCGCGGACGGTCCCTCACAGGAGGTCCATCAGATGAAGGTTCATCGGGTCTTCGTCGCGGCGGCGGTCGCGCTGTCCCTGGGCTCCGGTGCCGCGTCGCCGCAGGCGTCCGTGGAAGCGGATGACCGCGTCGACCGCATCGTCGGAAAGGCGATGGCGCAGGGGGGAGCCTATGCCTTTCTCCAAAGGCTGACCGATTCGGTCGGAGGCCGGGTGACGGGAAGCGCCGAGTCCCGGGCGACGGCGGATCTGTTGCTTCGCACGCTGCGCGGGGCGGGCTTCGAAGACGCCCACTTCGAGGAGTACGCGCTCGCCTCACGCTGGCAGCGGGGACGAGCGATCGGGCGCGTCGTCAGCCCGGTGACCCGTCCGCTGGCCCTCGGTTCCTATGGCTGGGTGCCGGGAACGATGGGTGAGGTGACGGCTTCGCTCGTGGACCTGGGCGCGCCGCCAAACGACGATTCCGCCGTATCCGCGGACCGGGTTCGTGGCGCGGCGGTGATCGTCGAGCCATACGGAATGAAAGACGCTCCGGCCCAGGTCATGCGCGCCAACCTGGCCCGTAAGCTCGCCCGGGCCGGGGCTGCAGTCATGCTGATCCCCTCGGACAAACCGCATCGCATGCTCTACACGTCGGCCTTCGGGTTTTACCCCGGGGCCCCGCTCCCGATCCTGTCGGTCGCCAGGGAGGATGTGCTCTTCCTGCGGCGGCTTCTGGCGAGCGGACCGGTTCGCGTGACGCTGGACGCTGGGAACACGATCGATACGACCCCTGCCCGGGAGCGCAACGTCGTGGCCGAGATCCGGGGGACGACGCCCGGCGAGGTGGTGCTCCTGGGTGCCCACTTCGACTCGTGGGATCTCGGCCAGGGCGCCCAGGACGACGGTGTGGGCGTGGCGGCGGTCCTGGAGGCGGCAAGAATCCTGAAGTCGGTGGCCATCAAGCCGCGCCGAACGATTCGCTTCGTCTTCTTCAGCGGCGAGGAACAGGGGCTTCTCGGATCACGAGCCTACATCGAGGAGCACCGCAGCGAGCTCGACGGGCTGCGTGCCGCGGTGATCATGGACTCGGGTGCGCAGACGCCGCGCGGATTCAAGATCCACGGACGATCGGACGTCGAGGCCTCCGCGCGAACCGTCCTGGCTCCGTTGTCCTCGCTGGGCGCGTCGGGAGTGGGCCTCGACGCCAGCTTCGACATGGACCATGGGCCCTTCCTCGCGGAAGGGGTTCCGGTCTTTACGCTCTGGGTCGATGACGGCGAGTACGACACGCACCATCACGCCGTGTCCGACACCCTGGACAAGGTCGATCCGCGAATGCTCGCGCTGGACACGGCGGTCATGGCGACGACGGCCTACCGGCTCGCCGATGCTGCGGCGGCGCCCGGTCGCCGGTTGTCCGCGACAGAGGCGACCCGACTCCTCGAGAAGCTCGGGCTCGAATCGCTTCGTCGAACGGTCTACGAACCCGGCGGCCCAAGGTGATGCACGGCCGGAAGCCCACGCCGCCGACACGGCATTGAAGCAGACTGGCACAAGCGCAGAACCTGGAGGTTCGAGGATGATCAACGGACTTGGCGGAGTTCTCCTTACAGCGGTTCTCGTGGCTCTACCCGACATCGCGATCTCGGATCAGCCGCTTCTGCCGACACGTTCCGAAGCGGTTGTGCAGGCTCAGCTCGAGGCGTACAACGCCCACGACATAGCCGCGTTCCTCGCGACCTATGCCGACGATGCGCAGATCTTCGAGCATCCGGCGAAGTTGCTGGCGAGTGGCCAGGCTGAAATGCGCGAGCGTTATACCGCTCGGTTCAAGGAACCCAACCTAAACGCCGTCGTCGTGAAGCGAATCGTCATGGGTAATACGGTGATCGATCACGAGAGGGTCACGAGGACCTTTTCGGAAGGCCAGGGCACTCAGGATGCTGTGCTGATCTACGAGATACAGGGTGGCAAGATAGCCAGAGCATGGCTCATCCCTGGTCCGAAGACTCTGGAATCGAAGCGATGAGCGCGGCACCTGACATGCCGTCGCCGCGGCACAGATGCGATCCCGGACGTGCTGTTCTCATTTTGGCGATCGCTCTGGCCGTGTGCGCCGCGCCGCTGGCCGCCCAGACTCCTCGTGCACAGATCACCGTACTGCGGGCCGCGCGAATGATCGACGGGACCGGCGCGGCGCCCGTCGCCCCGGCGATGATCCGAATCGAGGGTGACCGCATCGCCGAGGTTGGAACCATCGTGCGCATTCCACCGGGTGCCCGCATGGTCGATCTGGGCGACGCCACCTTGCTCCCCGGTCTCATCGATCTCCACACACACCTCACCGGCGACGAACGCGTGCACTGGGAAGACGCGCTGGTGAAATCGACGCCGCCGCGGGACGCGCTCTGGGGAGCCCGCAACGCGCGAATCACTCTGCTGGCGGGCTTCACATCCGTCCGAGACATGGGGCCGAACTGGCCCTACGTCGATGTCGAACTGCGCCGCGCCATCGACGACGATGCCGTGCCGGGGCCGCGGATGATGGTCGCGGGCAACTACATCTCGTCGACGGGTGGCGCCGGGGACGCGCGGCAGTTCTCGATCTATGTCGAGGTTCCGCTCGTTCGGACGCTTGCCGATGGCGCCGACGAGGTGACGAAGGCCGTTCGCACGAACCTCAAGAACGGCGCCGACTTCATCAAGATTCTGGCGACTGGCGCGATGCTTTCCAAAGGCATTGCGCCGGGGGCGCAGCAGTATTCTGATGCGGAGATCCGGGCGGCAGTCGTGGAGGCGCGCCGCTGGGGCAAGTGGGTCGCCGCACACGCGCACGGCGCCGATGGCATCAAGGCGTCGATTCGCGCCGGAGTGCGCACCGTCGACCACGGGTCGTTCCTGGACGACGAGGCAGTCGGCCTGCTGAAGGCCTCCAACCGGCAGGTGTTTTACGTGCCCACGCTCTACACGTATGTCGCGATCGATCGGGTCGGAGGGGACAACCCCTTCCCGGAGAGCGAGCGCGCGCGCGCACGGCAGATCCGCGCCACGGGCTACGCCGGCTTCCGTCGCGCGCTCGCCGCGGGTATTCCGATCGGATTCGCCACCGACTCTACCGTCAACCCGCACCGGCAGACTGCCAGTGAGTTCTCCGAACTCTTCACGCTCGGTGAGCAGCCGATGGCCGCCC
>JBBQNC010000239.1:0-5846 GCA_038329555.1 Thermoanaerobaculia bacterium | reverse complement strand
CCCTCGGCTGGTCGGTGTGGCTCGCCCAGATCTTCTGGTCGCTCGTGATCCTCGGGGTGTGCTGGGCGATCGCGCGCCCGAATCGCGCCTTCCCGCAGCGCTCCATCCTGCAGGGGTCGTGGTCCGAGACCAAGGAGATGGTCCGCGCCCTGGCCCGCCACCCGAGGCAGCTCGCCGGCTTCTGCATCCTGTCTCTCATCGCATTCGGCCTCGAGGACATCGCCGCCTACGTCATCGCGATGGCGTTCACCTCGACTCACGTCATCCTGAACGTGAACTTCTCGATCCTGCTCATGGCGATCGTCGGCGGGTACATTGCGCGCCTGATTCCGGTCACGCCCGGCGGCATCGGCCAATACGAATGGGGATTCGCCGCAGGCCTGTACCTGGGAGGCGTCGGATTCCCGGAGTGCGTCACGATCGCGGTGCTCGACAACCTGATCCGATACATCTCCGGCACCCTGCTCCTCGCCTGGGTCTACATTCTGCGCGTCGACTACTCCTTCGAGGTGCTGAAGCGCGTCGAGCCGAAGACACCGAACGTGTGACGGCCTCGCCCTCGCGATGACGCCCATCCGGTCCAGGGCTTTCGCTCGGGCGCTGGCGCTCGCCCTCGGCTCGTCGTGCGCGGCCGCCGCCGGCTGCAGGACGGGGCGCCCGCAGGCGGCGCCGGCTGCCTCCTCGCCCCCCGCGGCGACGATCTCGCAGGCGGTCTTCCTGAACGGCCGGCCATTCCCGGAGCGGCCGGTCTTCTCGAGCGACCTCCCGCCGCCGGCGCGGACGTTTCACGTCTCGGCCCGCGCCGCGGACGCGGGCGACGGCAGTGCGTCGCGCCCCTGGAAGGACCTGGATTCCGCCCTGCGGTCGCTCTCCCCGGGCGACCGGCTCGTCGTCTCGGAGGGGGAGTATCCGGGAGGCTTGAGGATCGACGACCGATGCCCCGCGGGAACCGAGGCGGCTCCCATCCAGGTCGTCTTCGAGAAGGCCGTCTTCAAGCCGTCCCCGGCGGCGACGCCCGTCCTCACGGTCTCCAGGTCCTTCTGGCGTTTCGAGGGGTTCGCGGCCGAGCTGGGGGACGCCGCCGCTCCGGCTTTCGTGGCCGAGGGGGCGGGTGCGCGAGGCATCACGCTCGACCGCGCGCGCATCGTGGACGGCAGCGGAGCCGCCATCCGGATCGGCGCGGGCGCCTCCCGCGTCACCGTCGCGAACTCCAGCCTGTTCCCGTCGCCGCGGCGCCGCTTCGCCGGCGACGGCTCCGGCATCGAGATCGGGGACGGCACCCGGGACATCCTGGTGATCGGAAACCTGGTCACCGGCCGGCCGGACGGCGCCGTCCGGATCGGCGGCGCCGGCGGCGGCGAGGCGCCTCCGGAGATCGCGCCTCCGCTGCGCGTGATCGTGTCGGGAAACACCCTGTTCGACAACCGCGCTCCCGCGATCCGGGTCTCGCGCGCTTCCGGAATCCAGATCCGGGCCAACACGATCTCCCGCGCCGAGGCGGTCCCGCTGCCCGCCGGGCGGGGCATCGTCATCGAGTGGGCCGCCGATGCCGTGGTCGAAGGAAACCACGTGGCGAATTCGTCGCTCGCGATTCAGGTGGGCTGGGCCGAGCCGCCGGGAACGAAATACTCGCGTCCTGTCGACGTGCTCGTCGTCCGAAACTTCTTCGAGAGCCCGGGGGCGCGTGACGCAGCGGGGATCGACGTCGAATCGGGTTTGAACGTGCGCGTGTGCAACAACGTGTTCCACGACGTCGCCGACGCCATCCTCCTGTTCGGCGCGCCGCCCCGGACGGAATCGGTCGTCGTCGCCAACAACCTCGTCCTGAGCGTGTCCGGGACCGCGTTCCGGATGGACGACCCGTCCTCCGCGAAGCTCTTCGATCGCAACGTGTTCAGCCCCCGCGGGTCCTCCGAAGGCGTCGCCGTCGAAGTCGGCGGCCGCTCGATGGACCTCGCGAAGTTCCTAGCCACGGGCCGCATGAGAGAGACGCGGTTGATCCCCGGAGCCCGCATGATTCACAAGGACCTCGGACGCATCGAAGGGGTCGACACGCGGGACGCGGGAGTCTCGGTCACCGGGGTGACGTTCCGCGGAAAGGCGCCGGACCTCGGCGTCTCCGAGCAATAGGAGGTTCTGTGCGCCGACCGATCGCCTGTCCCGGCCCTGCCCTTTCCCGTTCCCGGGCGCTAACGCTGACGCTGACGCTGACGTCAGCCCTCGGAGCCGCGTCGTGCGCGGCCCGCAATCCCGCGCCTGGGGCGGGCGCGGCGGCCCCGGCGCCGTCCGAGGCGCGGACGCCGGCGCCGGCGCCCGTCCGCGCGGTCGAGAATCCGCCGGACGTTCGCGCCCGCATGCCCCTGCGCCCCACTCCGCCCCAACCCGAGTCCAAGTTTCCTCCGCCTCAGCAGTCGGAAGAGGACGAGAAGCGCGCCGCGAACGACCCGCGGGAACCGCAGCTCCTGACCGTCGAGACCGCGGTTTTTCTCGACGGCCATCCCTTCCCCGAGAAAACCACGTACGACCCGAAGTTCCCGGAGGCCCGCCGCACGCGGTACGTCGCGGCCGACGCGGCGCGCGGCGGCGACGGCACCAACGAGAAGCCCTGGAACGACCTCCAGCAGGCTCTGTGCGGCCTCGAGCCCGGAGACCGGCTCGTTCTCGCCGCGGGTATCTACGCGGGATCCTTCCGGGTGGGCGGCGCGTGCCGCGCGGGCACGCCCGAAGCGCCGATCCAGGTCTTCGCGCGGCACGCATTCCTGAAGCCCGCCGGACCGGGCGATGTCCTGACGGTCGAGAAACCCCACTGGCAGTTCTGGGAGGTGCAGATCGCACTGCTCGACTCCGAGTCGGCGGGATTCGTCACCTCGGGACCGGAGGCCCACGACATCGCGCTCGATCAGAGCCACGTCTACGAGGGCAAGGGGCCCGCTGTCCGGCTGGGAGCGGGGAGCTCGCGCGTCACGCTCTCGAACTGCCACATCCATCAGTCGACCGGAGTCCGCGTCGACGCGGGCACCTCGGACGTGTCGCTGATCGGAAATCACATCCACCACAACCGCGCCGCCTCGGTCACGGTCGGCCAGGGCGGCTCCCGGGATCCCGCTCGCGGGATCACCATCGTCGGCAACCGGCTCCACAACGACCGCGGTCCGGGCCTGTCCCTCTCAAACTGCTCGCGCGTGCGGGCCACGCGGAACAAGCTGTCGAACTATCGTCCGGACGAGGAGGGGCCCGGTGAGGACCGGCGGGGCGAGGCGTTCTGGATCGGCCCCGGCGCCGAGGACGTCCGCCTCGAGGAGAACACCATTCTGGAGGCCTCGATCGGAATCCGGATCGGTGCCGCCGAGGAGGGGCGCCGGGCGTCCGGCGTCGTGATTCTTCGCAACTATTTCGACAACCATCTGACGGACGACGGGGTGGCGTTGCTCGTCGAAGGGGGGGAGCGGGTCCTCTTCGCCCACAACGTCGTCGACCGCTACGCGGAAGGCTTTCGAGTCGAGCGCGGGGGATCGGGTGCCCTCTCGGTCGTCAACAGCCTGTTCGTCGCGCCGAAGACGGCGTTCGAGGTTCCCGCGGCCGATTCGCTGGTGCGGCTCGACGGCGTCGTCTTCGGGGGCCCGGGCGGCGCCCGGGGCCGGATCGGCAACCGCTCGGTCGATCCTGCCTCACTGGGGACGAGCGTCCGTGTGGTGCCGCGAATGGAGCTGGCGGGGCGGGACCTGGCGCACGTCGACGGGTTCTCGCCGGTCGACGCCGGCCGTCCCCTTCCGGGAGTGACCTTTCAGGGTGCGGCGCCGGACGTCGGCGTCGCGGAACATTGATTTGATTCTGGCTTTGAAGGGTGTTTGTTCGTTAAAGTAGGCGGCAAAGAGGTTCTGGACCCCCAGTAGTCTCGACCTCAGACATCCCAGGTGGTTTCCATCCCGGCTTGGTGGTCGCTCCGTTTTTGAGGAGGCGTCATGCGAATTGACCGGGTTTCCCGCCGCAATGTCCTTTGGGTCTCGGCCTTGCTTCTGCTGGCAGCCATATTCGCGAGCTCGTCGGTGCGCGCGCAGGGGCGCGGGCACGCGCCCGGACGCGCGGATCGAAATCCCAGCTCGAGGGCGTTGAGCGACAAGGACAAGGCGGAGCGCAAGACGCTCCTGGAGGCCTGGAAGCAGGGCCGCCGCGCGCGCGCGGGAGGAAAGGGCATCGAGTCGCAACAGGTGTTCGGCGGCTCACCGTCGATCGGCCGCCCGTCGCTCGAGATCAACGACGCCGGCTCCGTGCTCTATACGAAACAGTTCGCGGGCTCAGCCTGCGAGCCCGACCCCGGCAGCGCGTCCAACTGGCGTCCTTCCACCGCCTATGCCGCGAATGACGTCGCGATTCCCCTGACGGGCGGCGGCGGGTTCGACTTCCGAGCGACCAACGCGGGAACGAGCGGCGCGACGGAGCCGGTTTGGCCGGTCGTCTTCGGGGCGACGATCGTCGACGGGACGATCACGTGGCAGGCGACGGACAGGCAATGGACGGCGGGCCGGACTCTTCCGGTCGGCGCCGTCGTACGACCCACCTCCTCGACCTTCGGCTTCAACTTTCAGGTGACCCAGGCGGGCACGACCGGCGCGACCGAGCCGAAGTGGCCGACCACGATCGGCGCGACCGTCGCCGACAACACGGTGATCTGGAAAGCGATCGGGTACTTCCCGGGAAGCTTCGCAGGTTGCGATCCGATGCAGCTCGTTCTGCGGGCGTCGGGCGGCTCCGAAACGGTGCTGGCCACCGAGGGACAGCCCGTCGGCGGAGCCGGCGCAAACATGAGCGGCTGGGCGGAGTTCTACGCCCTGAACAACGCCGGCCAGGCGGCGTTCCGGACTGTCATCGAGGGACGGCTCACGGAAGACGACGAGAGCGGATCGGGGATCTTCACGGCAGGTCCGGGCGCGGGCACGCTCGCCGAAAACGCGGCGTCGAACACGAACGTCGCGGGCCGATTCGCATGCGGGTTCAGCGCGATGGTCGGCAACAACGACGCCGGGCAGGTGCTCTTCGACGCGTACGTCTCCACCACCCCGGCATGGACGGCGAGCACCGCGTTTGGGGTGAATGCGCGCGTGAGACCGACCGTCCCGACCGGCCTCGAGTTCGTGGCCCAGGTTGGGGGCACGAGCGGCGGCGTCGAACCTGTCTGGCCGACGACGATCAACACGACCGTCGTCGACGGAACGATTACATGGCTTTCGAACAGAGGGCGATGCGACGAGGACGCCCACGGGATGACGCGGTTCACACCCGGAACGGGGAACGAGCTGCTGATGGCCGTCGGAACCAACGTCGGCGGCGCGACCGTGTCCGGCTTCGGAAACGACAACTTCGATATCCTGACGGGCCTCTGTACCGGCGGCTGCAATTACGAGAACATCGACGGCTTCCTGAACCCGGCCGGGCACGCCTCCGTCGCGGTGAGGCTGTCGAATTCCGACAACGCGGTCTACCTGCTGACCGGTCCCCTGACCTTCACGCAGGTGGCGCGGACCGGGGGCGCGGGACCGGGCGGGACGTTCGGACGGATCTTCTCGCGGACAGTGCTCAACGCGTCGGACCAGGTGCTCTTCCTGGCGGCGGTCGGAGGCATCAACAAGCTGATCCGCTGGACGCCGCCGTCGACCTTCACGGTCGTCGCGAGCGGCGGCGACGACATCGGAACCCGCAGCGGAGTGGCCCCGACCGGAGAGACGATCTCGGAGCTGGGCTTCTACGCCGACCTCAACACCCCGGGCAACGCGGTGTTCCAGGCGACGCTCTCGAGCGGTCCCCATGCGTACTACTTCTGGGACAGCGTCACAGGCTTGATCACGGAG
>JBBQNC010000238.1:0-5852 GCA_038329555.1 Thermoanaerobaculia bacterium | reverse complement strand
GCACTTTCTCCAGGGAACCGGCCCGCTCCCCGAGTTCGACGAGCTCGGAAGGCCCGCCTGGCAGTTCCATCACACGGTCCACGAGCGCTGCGTCCGGGGTGGCTATTACGAGGGCGGCGTGTTCGCGAAGAAGTTCGGCGACCCGGAGTGTCTGGTCGAGCTCGGGTGCTGGGGACCCGTCGTTCAGTGCAACATCGTCGAGCGCGGCGCGATCCGGCACCACGGCGGGTGCATGAACCAGGGCGGCATCTGCATCGGGTGCACGATGCCGGGGTTCCCCGACAAGTTCACTCCCTTCTACAAGACGCCGCCGGGAGCGATGGTGTCGACGCACACGTCCAAGAACGTCGGACGCGTCATTCGAGCCCTGCGCCGTCTCTCTCAGGACCACCAGAATCGGGAACACCTCTGGGACGACCTGCAGGAGACCCCGAGCGGCTGGGCTCTCGAAAAGCACGGCGACCCCTTCTTCGGGCGCCTCGCCGATTTCTTCTACCGGAAGATGCAGTTCTACCAGGCGGTCAAGCCGGGTCGCGGGGAGCCGGAGACGAAGTTCCGGGACGGGTACGAAGTCAAAGGCAAGCTGGTCCATGACGCTCGGGAGAAGCACCCCGAAGAGGGCGAGATGAAATGGGGATACGCCCGGCGGCGGGCGAAGATCGAACGCGAGTTGCGCTCGCGGGATCCCGAGGTTCGCGAGCACGCCAGGGAGACCGTCACCGCTGGGACCGAAGGTGGACCCCCCGCCTGAGGCGCGCCCCCATACGCTGACAGCCGAGTGCTGACAGCTGAAAGCCGATCACAATGTGTTTCCGTAATCTTCCCATCGATTTCGACGCGCAAGGCGCCGCGACGCTCCGGGGCGGGGTAGACCCGTTCGGCTACAAAACGAAGGCGATCGACCGCGACGACATCAAGAAGCTCCTCGCGAAGAACGGCTACGTCAAGGCCGTCGACTACGACCCGGTCACGCGTGTCGCCGGAGCGCTCGGCTTCCACAGCGTCGTGGATCTGAAAACTCGCAAGGTCCTCGAAGCGAGCTCGATCGCGACGCTGTTTCGCGGCTACGAGGTGATCCTGAAGGGCCGCGACCCGCGCGACGCCATCTTCATCAGCAGCCGGGCGTGCGGCGTGTGTGGCGGCGTGCACTCGACCTGCTCGGCGCTCGCCATCGAGATGGCGTTCGGGATCTGCCCCCCGCCCCTGGCCGTCGTCATCCGGAACCTCGCTCTCTCGATGGAGTTCATCTGGGACAACAGCATGCATCTCTTCATGCTGGCGGGGCCCGATTACTCCGAGGCGATGATCAAGAAGACGGAGCCGACGCTCTGGGACAAGGCGACGCGCACGGAGACGCGCTGGGGAAGCATCCACGGGTATTCCAAGATGAGCGACCTCTTCCACGACATGAATCCGCTCGTCGGCAAGCTGTACCTCGAGGGACTGGAGCTCTCCCGCATGGCCCGCGAGGGGTACGTGACCCTGATGAGCAAGTACCCGCACCCCGAGACGATTGTCCCCGGCGGTGTCAGCCACACGGTCACCATTCAGAGCTTCAACGTGTACTTGACCCGCTTGATGAAGACCTTCGACTTCGCGAAGCGCGCCATCGCGATCTGGAACGACATTGCCGACTTCTTCTACGACGCCAACGAAAAGTACAAGGAGTGCGGCACGCGGCCGGTCAACATGGCCGATCTCGGAATCTGGGACGACCCGAACGCGTACGACGCGACGTACAAGAACTGCGACGCCTGGGGGGAGCGCCGGTGGGCGACGCCCGGCGTGATCCTCGATGGGAAGCTCGTGACGACGAAGCTCCAGCAGATCAACCTGGGCATCGAGGAATTCATCGAGCACTCCTACTACGAGCAGTGGACGGGTCAGCCGCACAAGACCGATCCGCTGGGATCGCCCCTTTCGCCCTACCACCCGTGGAACAAGGAAACGAAGCCGAAACCGGGTGGCACCAACTGGCGCGAGAAGTACAGCTGGGCCACGGCCCCCCGGTGGGACCGGGTCGCGGTGGAAGCGGGGACTTATGCCCGGCCCTGGATCACGGTGCTCGCCGGGAAGCTCCCGCACCGCCGATTCCTGGATTTGACGCCCGACAGCATGAAGATCCTGATTCCGAAATACCTGGATCCGGAAGTTCAAGTCGAGTGGAAGATCCCGCCGGTCTTCAACGCGTTCGAGCGCAATCGCGCGCGGGCGTACTCGATCGCGTACCAGTGCGTCGTCGCGTACGACAACTGGCTGATCGGGATGGACATTTTGAAGACGGGCGATTACCGGACTTCGACTCCTTTTACCGTCCCGAAAGATCATCGGATGGGAGTCGGATTCTGGGGCGCAGGCCGAGGTTGGCTCTCGCACCATCTGGAGCTCGACAAGGGAGCGATCGTCAACTACCAGATCGTCACTCCGTCCACCTTCAACGCCGGACCGAAGGATCCCTGGGGCAATCCGGGCCCCTACGAAGAGGCCGTCATGGCCACTCCGATTCTCGAAGAGTTCGACAGCCCCGAGAAATTCCGCGGGATCGACATCCTGCGAGCCATCCGCAGCTTCGACCCGTGCATGCCGTGCACGACGCATATCTATGCGGGGGACCAGCACATCACGTGCGAGGTGAACACCTGTGCCTGCGGGGCCGACGATTGAGAGCTCGCGGAGCCTCGGCGCTCCCGATCCGGACGATTCCGGCCTGCCTGCGGAGCTCACGTCCTCGAAGCCCCCGCGCCTTCTCGTAGGGGGCGTCGGGTATCGGCTCCTGCGCGATCTCTCCTTCGGTCCGCTTCTCATGGATCGGCTCGCGGGAGACAAGTGGCCGGAGGGCGTCGAGATCGAGGACCTGAGTTACGGGCCCATCGGCATCATGCACAACCTGGACGCGCGGCCTCCCTACGACCGGATCGTCCTCGTCGGGGCCGTCAAGCGGGGGCGTCCCCCGGGAGACGTCCTCCGCTACACGTGGCGCCGCCAGCTCCCCGATGCGGACGAGATCCAGGCCCGGGTGGCTGAGGCGGTGACCGGCGTCATCAGCCTCGACAACCTTCTCATCATCGCCACCTACTTCGACAAGCTTCCACGGGACGTCGTCGTGATCGAAGTCGAAGCCCTCGACGAAGACTGGGGCGAGGAATTCTCCCCGGAAGTCGAACGGGCGGTCCCCCGGGTGATCGAGGAGATCCGCCGCTCCATCGCGGGATTGCTGCCGTCATGACGTCCGGGCGATCGCTCGTGGCCGGCTTCGGGAACCTTCTCCTGGGAGACGACGGCTTCGGTGTCGAGGTCGTGCGCCGGCTGGCTAGGGATCCGCTGCCCGACGGAGCGGAGCTTCTCGAAGTCGGCATCGGCGGGATGGAGCTCATCTTCGGATTGATGAACGGCTGTGGCCGGCTCGTCATCGTGGACGCGGTCCGACGCGGGCATCCGCCCGGCACCATTTACGTTTTCGAGCCGAGCGAGGCGGATCTCGCCATCGGCCCCGAACCGGGGATCGATCCGCACTTCGCGGAACCGACGCGAGCGATGAAGGTCGCGAAGACGCTCGGCTACCTTCCCGCCGACGTGACCATCGTCGGCTGCGAGCCGGAGCGTTGCGATCTCGATCTGACGCTTTCTCCGGCGGTACGGGCGGCAGTGGACAGGGCCGCCGTCCGCGTGCGCGAAGTCCTGGCGGGCAAGCCGGCGCGAGGGGAGGCGGGGCATGCCTGAAGACAAGCTGGAGGAGCTCCTCCATGTGCTCGAGATGTACTCCTACGACGACGGACGCAACCGGATCGTGGAAGCGCTCGGCGCGGTTCTCGAATTGCACCGGGAAGCCTTCGCCCGGACACTCGAGATCGCCGGCGCCACGGACAAGGGTCTGCTCGAACGGCTCCGCCAGGATCCCGTGGTGTCGGGGATCCTCGAGGGCTACGGCCTCATCGAGACGAATATCGCCCTCCAGGTCGAGGCGGCTCTCGAACGCCTGAAGCCTCTTCTCGAGAAAGACCGCACCGCGGCGAAGCTGATGGAGGTCTCGTCCGACTCCGTGAGCATTCACCTCATCCGGCCACTCGACCCGGAGGTCGCGTTGGAAACCTTGACGTCCGAGATCGAGAAGGCTCTGCGTGACGAGCTTCCCGACCACTCCGTCAAGGTGACGTCGGCGGTCAACATGGCGTACGCCGAGAAGCGGCGCAAGTGGCTGCCGCTCGTCCATCGCTTCGAGCTCGAGGATGGAGAGCTGCGCAGGATCGACATGTTCGACGACGCGGTGCTCACCTGCGACTTCGAGGGCGAGGTCTACGCGTTCCGCGATCGATGCCCGCCCGAGGGGCTCGCCTTCGAGGGATGGCGCCGGGACGGCCGGGTGATCACGTGCGCCTGCCACGGGCACCGTTTCGATCTCTCCGACGGCCGTTGCGTGGATCGGCCTGAGCTCGTGCTCGAGCTTCTCCCGGTCCGCGTCGACGACACGGCCGTCATGGTGGCGCTGTGACCGCGAATATCCCCGACGGGGCGGCGGTGAAAGAAATCGCGAGGCGGGACGAGGTCCTGGAACTTCTGTTCTGGATGAGGGGACAGGGCTTCGGTGAGCAGCTTTCCGCCCGGGACCTCGCCGGGTTCCTCGTCTACCCCGAGCCGGAGATCGCGGCGACACTTCAGACGCTCGAAGCGCTCGGCGCCGTCGAGCTGCGGCCCGAGGGAAGATACGCTCTGACCGAATCGGGTCTTCCCGAGGCGCGACGGCGGTTCGTCGACGATTTTCGGGAGATGCTGGCGGAAGGACACGGCGAGTGCGGGTTCTCCTGCCAGCAGGACCACGAGCACGAGACGCGAGAAGACGAGGACGGGAGGAAGCCATGAGAATCGCAATCGGCGGGAAGGGCGGCGTCGGAAAGACGACGATCGCGGCGACCCTCACTCGCCTGCTCGGAAGACGCGAGGGGGGAGCTCTCGCCGTGGACGGCGACTCCAATCCCAACCTGGCGGTCGCGCTGGGGCTTCCCCAGTCGGATGCGATGAGCCTCCCGACGGTGCCCCGCAACGTGATGGAGCGCCGCAAAGACATCGACGGCGAAGAGAAGCTCATGCTGGCGTCTTCCCCTGAGGAGATCGTGAGGCGCTATGGGATCGAGGCACCCGACGGTGTCCGGCTCCTGATCCTCGGACGCGTCGGACATGCCGGGACCGGTTGAATGTGCCGCAATCACGCTACCGTGCGTAGCCTGCTCGCGGAGCTCGTCGGAACTTCCACCGGACCCGCCGTCGCGGACATGGAGGCCGGGCTCGAAAATTTCAGCCGCGGAACGCCACGCCACGCCGATGCGCTTCTGGTCGTCATGGAGCCCTACTTCCGGGCGCTCGAGACGGGCGCGCGCGCGGTCGAGCTCGGCCGAGAGCTCGGGATTCCGAGGGTCGAGGCCATTGCGAACAAGGCGCGGACGCCCGAGGACGAGATCGCCGTCCGCGAGTTCTGCGAGACGCGCGGGATCCCCATCGCGGGCTGGGTGCCTTACGACGAAGCGGTCCTCGCGGCGGAGCGGAGCGGGCGCGCCGTTCTCGACGCGAGCCCCGATTCCGCCGTAGTGCGCGCGATCGCCGGCGTCGTGGAAAAGTTCCGGGACGCCTGATGGCTACGGCGGCGGAAACGGGCGCGCGGATCCGGCTGGGGATCCGAGTCCGCGGGGTCGTGCAGGGCGTCGGGTTCCGACCCTTCGTCTATCGCATCGCGCGGGAACGCGGCCTGGACGGCTTCGTTCGCAACGACACGGACGGCGTTTGGATCGAGGTCGAGGGCGAGGAGGAACAAGCGCGGGGCCTGGCGGGCCAGTTGACCGCCGCCGCGCCTTCGCTCGCCG
>JBBQNC010000237.1:0-5896 GCA_038329555.1 Thermoanaerobaculia bacterium | reverse complement strand
GGTCGCTTCCGCTGGACGCGGAGCTCGGAGAGATCATCGAACGTCGCCGTGGGGCGCGCGACTTCGTCACCCCCAGCGAGCCGGCGCTCTCAGCCTTCGTCTTCCACCGAGGCGGCAAGCCGTTGAACAAGACCGTCTTCGGCAAGCAGTGGCGCAGGGCCTGTGCGGCAGCCGGCGTTCCCTGCAAGCTGTTCCACGATCTCCGACGTACCGCCCTCGGAACATGGTCCGCGCCGGTGTCCCGCAGACGGTCGCGATGGACATCACCGGACACCAGACGGATTCGATGTTCCGGCGCTACGACATCACCGACAACCGGGACCGGCTGAAGGCACTCGAGGCTGCACGGGCCTACACCGAGGAGAGCACGGTCCAGGGGTCCAACGTCGCGAGCATCAACTAGACCGATGCGCGGAACACGGACACAGGCACGGACACGGGGTCGTTTTTCGCAGGAATCTTGCGATTTCTCTGCGGTTCGAATCCCGGCGTCCTGACCAAACTTCCCCGACAAAGAACGCCGTGGGGTCAGCGACCGAAAGCTCCCGTGTCCGCGAAGCTGGCGAGCGTACCCGGGCGGCTGCGGTGAGTCCAAATGGCGCCAGTGAATGTGTCGGTCACCGTCAGCTCGTACTCGACGTCCGTGAGTCCTGCGACGAAGGCCCAGAACCGCTCGTTGACCGGGCGTCCATCCACCACCTTCACGACGACCTCGAGATTTCCGCTCGAAAAGAACCAGAAAGCGCCTGCGTCGGGACTGAGGGGAACCGCGTAGCCCGTTCCGGGCGCCGGCGGGAGCGCGGCCGTTCGGAAGGCGACGGCCGCACGAAATCTGTCGCCGGATAGGCAGAGAGTCGTGGAGTCGGGAACGCAACTCCCGCTCGTCTGGATCGCCAGGCGCCCGATCCCCCGATTCCCCTCTGTAAACCACAGGTTGCGGTCCGGTCCGGCAACGATCTTTCCGAGATCTCTGCCATCCAATGTCAGGACCTTGGAGATGACCCCGGCGGGAGTGACGCGGCCAATACTGCTTTCCGGGAGGCCCGGGAGCGCCAGGTTCGCCGTGAACCAGAGGTTTCCGTCGGGACCGAGGTCGATACCGGAGGGAAGATCCGGGTATGGAACCGTGAAGATCACTCCCTCCATCGTGATGCGGCCGACGAAACCGCTCAGGTCGCGGTTTCCACCCGTGAACCAGATGTTCCCGTCGGGCCCTTGAGTCAGAGAATTCGCGTAGGTGGCGGGTGCGGGCAGCGGGAACTCGGTGAACTCCCCCGAAGGAGTGATCCGGCCGATCCCATCGGCAGCGAACCACACGTTTCCGTCTGGTCCGCCGATGATGTCGAATGGAGAGCCTCGGAAATTTAGAACGAACTCCGTCAGTCGGCCATCCGGAGTGATTCGTCCGATCGCGTTCTGCTCCGTGAACCACATGTTGCCGTCCGGTCCCGCCGCAATCGCATAAGGAGAGCTGGACTGAACGGGTAAGAGATACCGTGTCACGACGCCGGCGGGAGTCATTCGCCCCACGGCGGCGAGCGCCGGGGACCCGAAGAACCGGGGTCGCGACTGTGTAAACCAAAGGTTGCCGTCCGGTCCCCACGCGATCCGGCCGAGATCTCCGAGGGACACGACGCGAGAAACCTCACCGGCGATGGTGAGCCTGCCGATCGAGCTGCCGCCCAACTCGACGAACCAGAGCGCGCCGTCGGGGCCTCGAACGATTCCGGAAGCGCCGTTGAGAGCGGGAAACTCGTCAACCCGCTGTCCACGCGCCGAGCTGGGGAACGCCGACAGGAGACAGGCAAGGATCAGCGTGGGAAAGACCCTCGGCGGCGACATCCATTGAGTCTACGGCCCTGGGGCAATCCGCGTCGCAGCGCGCGAATTCGGGAGCCGTCTCCGGCGGGGGGAACGCCCGAGATTGAGCGCACGGCATCCGCACTCGGCACCGGAATCCCGCCCGGCGCACACCCTTTTCGCGGGCTCACAAAATCGGACTTTCGACCGGAAATTTCTTCCGATAGTCTTCCCGCACCTTTTCGCGGAAGGACAATCATGACGTCGTCCACCTGGTTCCCCGGGCTCCGGGCCCTGGCTCGGTTCCCCGGCGGCTTACGGAGACGGAGCGGAACTGGCTGTTCTCCGCTGTCCTCGTGGCGGCAAGCGTCGTCGTTTTGTGGCGTGATCCACCACTTCGAGATCCGGGGATGTGGGGTCAGACCAGAAAAGAGGATTTCACTTCGGCGGCCGCCGCTCGAAATCAGGATTTTTGGACTGACCCCGATCCATCGCCGTTTTCGCATGCTCTGAGAGCTCGTTTCGTGGCTGTAACCATGAGAAGAAGCCGGGGACGAATCGGGCAACCTTCGATGGGGGAGCCTGCGCCGGCGGCCAATTCGTGCGGGACCACCGCGGTGCTTCTTTGCGGGTTGTTGGCGGTCGCGGGATTGGCGTGTCATCGCGACGAGCGGACCGGAGGGGGCGAAACGACGAAGGAAATCGTCGAGCGGCCATTCGGCCTGGAGATTGTCGACGCGCGGCCCGCGGTCACGGACCTGGCCAAGGCCGCGCCGAGCGAATTCCGCAGGCTTTTCACAGACACTTACAGTCTGCTGCCGGACCGTAGATTCCTCCATGCCGCCGCCGCGATCGAGAGGCTCGTGACCGGCGCGAAGACGGTCCGCCTCCGCCTCGAGGTTCGTGACGGTCGTTGGGCCGTCTCTTCGGGGACCCGTCGAGTCGGAACGTTCACGGCGGAGCTCGCCTATCCGGAGATGATCGCCGTTCTCGCCTCCTGGAGTCGAGACCTTCTTCGCGAGGTCCCGCCCGTTCCCTGCCGAGAGATCGATTCGAACCAACTCGCGCCGATCCAGAAGGCGCTCGACTCCTTCTATCCTCCCGGGCCATTCGTCGCGCTCGAAGGGCTCGATCGGCTCTGGCAGCCGAGGCGTGCCGACTGCGGACTCCTCGACCTCGCCGCCCGTTCGTTGCTTCTTCTCGAGCTGGAGGGTTTGGACAGCCTCGAGGTCGCGGACGGGCTCGCAGGGCGCACGCTCGCCGCGCAGACCCTGGCGCAGGTGACGGGCGCGCCACGCCGGCCCTCCGACGAGGCTCTGCTCGCGTACCTGTTGGGCTATGGCGCGGACGCCGCGAAAATGGCGTCCACGCTCCCGGCGACGGATCCGACCCGGCTCTACGTGACCGGCGAAACGGCGGCGCTCGTGCGAGTCGCGGCCGGGCCGGGGACGGGCGAGCGGACGCGGTACCTCGCGCTGCGCTCGCTGGCTTCCGGGAGACAGGGAGCGACACACCGGAGCTGGGCCACATCGAAGGAGCGCGCGGAGTGGGACGGCTTCGCTCGAACCTTGTTCGGGGGGCGCGTCTCCGAGCTTCCGATCTTGCGCGCCGGGCTCGAGATCAACGCGTTCGAGACGAATCCCCGGTTCGCTGAAGCGATCCTCTACTCTGCCGTTTCGGAGGTCTCAAACCATCTCCGGCCAGCCGGGGCCACGCGGCCGCCTGTCGCCGATCCCGCGGGCTCCGAGACCGCTGCGGGCGACTGGTTCACGGCACTGCTTCAACGGTTCATCGCCTCGTCACGGGCGCGTCCGGGCAGTCATGCGCCCGGAGTCGTCCGCGCTTTCGAGACCGTCCTCGTGCAGGAGACCGCCGGAAAGAAGGGTCCGTTCTGGGATTCGGACGCCGTCCGCTCGTATTACAGCGGGCTCTTCTACTCGGGTCTTTTCTCTCTGGGCGAACACTTCCGAACCGCTCTCTCGGCGGTCGAGGCGACGCGCGGTTTTGCCGAGTATCTGAAGGACGCGCCTCCAGGTCGCGGAGCCCAGTTCTCGCAGTGGTACGCCGACCTCGCGTCGGTCAAGTCTGGTCAGCCGGTCACCGAAAGGCATCTTCGCGACCTTTCTGCGCTCGACGCTTTGGGAGCGCCGGCGGCGCACCGGCTCTTCGAGGTGCTGGGAGACTATTGGCCGGACAATAACGATTCCGCTCCCGCGGTTTCCGCGAGCCTGGTACGAAGGCTCGACAGCCGCCCGTGGCAGCGCGCGGAATGGACTCTCGTCGCGTTCGACCCGCTGATGGATCTCCGCCTCGCGGAGTCCTTGTGCCGGCAATGGCTTCTTCTCGAACCCAACGACGATCCTCGACCGAAGATCCGCTGCCTCCGTGCAACGAGGGACACGAAGACCCTTCAGGCGGTCGCGGACGACCGTCGATACGGAACCGGAACGAGAGTGTTCGCGCTGTGGGCCTTGTCGCGGTTTCAAAAGTCCAGGCTCGAATGCCGGTCGCGATATCGATCACTGGCTGCAGAGACCGGTTACTCGTCGGATGTCGTCGTCCCGTACATCGACTATCTCGACTATCAGGGGGACTTCGCCGAATCCGAGCGGGTCGTCCGGGAATGGCTGGCGCGTCACTCCGACTCCGAAGGCCTCGAGCACGATATCTACCTCGGGCGTCTCGCCCATCTTCGGCTGCTCCGGGGCCATGCCGATGAGGCCTGGAAGATCATCGAGCCCGTCGTCTCGAGCTTCCAGGCGGGCGTTCTCATCTGGGCGATGGAGATCCTGGCCGCCAACGACCGCCGGGGCGAGGCGTTGAAAATCGGGCGGCAGCTGGTCGAACGTTATCCCGACGAGGTCTCGTCCCGGGCCGCGTTCGCGGAGCAGCTCTGGAGGGAAAAGCGTTACAGCGAAGCGGCACTCGTCCTGGACCCGCCTGAGGCCGGTTACAAGCCCGTGGGCGCGTGGTCGGGCCTCGTGGCTCGACACTTCGGCTTCGCGTTTCGGGAGAAGAGCGATGCGGAGGTGCTCGCAGCCATAGATGCCCTCAGGGCTCAAGGCATCGAGGACGTCCAGCTCGAGTACCTGATTCCCACGTTCGCCGATGAGTCACGCTTCGATCTCGCGTTCCAGATGCATACGAGGCTCGCGGCTCTGCTGCGGCGCCACACGTGGGACATCTCACGAGGGCGGCTTCACGCGGCGCAGTACCTCGAAAAAGCGAAGGGCCGGCCGGCGGCCCTGACCTGGCTGCGAGCGAATGTGCTGCCCGTGCATCGGGAAGCGTTTGCCGAAGTCTGCTACGACGAACGCGCCTTCGATTATCTCTGGGACGCTTTCCCTCCCGACGCGGTCCTTACCGAGTGGAGCTGGCTCGTCCGGGCGGCTTCGGTTGCGGCGAATCCCGGTCCGGGCCCTCGGCGGGAAGCGCTCCTGGCGCACTATTCGGGAAGCGCCACCAACGACTCCCGCGGCAGTCTTGCCCGTTCGATTCTCGGGTTGGGAGAGGAGACCGCCCCTGCGGCTCCGGCACAAGGCGCGGACGTGCGCTGTGAGACCGCGTACTTTCGGTCCGCCAGGGCCATCGGCGAGGGACGGTACGAGGACGCGTCCGATCTCCTCCACGTCGTCAGGGCGACCTGCAATCACTCCTGGCGAGTTGCTCGGTTTTCTCGCACCACCCTCAACAAATGGTCCTACGACTATGGCACTCTCGCCGAGGCCGCTGCGGCGAAGAAATGGTGACTCCCCGATGTCAGCCTTGATTTGATGCATCCAGCCACCGGGACATCGAATCAAGACTGACCCTGCTGGCTTCCGGGCGCGTCGAGGAGCCGCCGCTGAACGCCTTAGACTTCCCGGCTGGACGCGTTCTCTGAGCTTCGGCCCGTCCTGCGGCGAGCGGGCAGCCGGTCCGTCGAAGTCTGTCGAGCGGGGAGGTCGAGGTCGAAGGAAAAATTAAATGAAACTGACCAGATATCTCATATTGATTCTCGCCGCGTTTGCATCCACGGCGTTGTCGGGTCCGCCGACATGCAACCTTCATCCCCAGCAGGGGGCGACCAGGCAGGGGCGCGCGGCCATTGCGAAGG
>JBBQNC010000236.1:0-5956 GCA_038329555.1 Thermoanaerobaculia bacterium | reverse complement strand
CCTCGCACTGGTCGCCGATCACGGGAGGGACGGGCACGTCTCAGACGACCCAGTAACCGCGGTCGCGGCGGGCAAGTGGGTCGCCTCCGATCCGGCCCTGGAAGGGTAGCGGCGGGAGAGGGCAGGGTGAGGGGGGAGCCCCGGATTCCCCGCCGAACCCGGCGGTTAGTCGTGTTCCCGGGTCGGCCCAGATCCGCCCTGCTGGCGCCCGGCACCGGTACCGCCGTGCTTGTCGGGCTTGGCTTCAGGCCGCGCCGTCTCACCGCGCCGCTCGGCCCCCGTCTCTCGACGCGGATCGGAGCTCTTGCTCTGCTTCCCCGTCTGTTTCTGGTTCTTGCCCTTGCCCGCCGAACCGCTCTGTCTGGTGACGACACGTTTCTTCATGGTCCACAACCCTCGCCGTGATCGTAGCGGACTGAAGGCGACACGAAATCAGCATTTCTGAACCGAGCCAGCCCGCGCCGGCGAAGCAGCCCTGCTCTCCCCGCGGGAGAGGGCGGGGTGAGGGGAAGTCCAGCTCCGGTCCGCGGGAGCGGGGACGCAGCTCACGCGACGTGTTTCCGGCGGGAGAGGCCGGTAAGGGGCGTGCTCCCGGCTCTCCAGGGCTTTGGGGCTGGGTTAGTGAATTCCGCCCACAATTAGTTATATAATTAATTCACTAGGGGGATCTATTGCAGTTTCGGTGGAACGCCTGGAACGAGGAGCACTTGGCGAATCACGCCGTGAGCCGGGCGGAGGCCGAAGAGGTCGTGCTCGGCGCACGAGCGCCGTTTCCGTTGGTACAGGCTGAAGAGAAATATCTGGTGTGGGGTCCGACCGAAGAAGGTCGCCTGCTTCAGGTCGTGTTTGTTATCGACCCGGAGAGCTCGATTTTCGTCATTCACGGCAGGCCGTTGACGGACGCAGAAAAGAAACGATATCGACGGAGGAAGAAGTGAAGAAGAAATCCTCGCGAAGGAAGGGATTGGAGACGATGACGCCTTCGATGCTTTCTGAGGCCACGGCGTCCTACGGACGCGAGATGGTCATCGATGAGTTCAAGCCCCTTACGGCCGCGGCGGCTGCGCGCTGGAAGAAAGCTCGACGAAAGCCCGGCCGCCCCAAGCGTGGAAAGGGTGCCAGGGTTATTTCCGTGAGTGTGGAGAAGGAGCTGCTCTCGCGCTCGGACAGCCTTGCCAAAGATCTGGGCCTCAGCCGGGCGGCGGTCATCGAGCGCGGCCTGAAGGCGGTGCTCGCGGCGGAGGGAAGACTTTAGGCTCCCGACAACTTCGTCGCTTTTCTCCACATCCTTGGATCGAAGGTGAATGGGGCTGGCGATCCGATTTTGATCTTCGAAAAATCGGGGTGGCCCGGGTTGAGGAGAAAATTACTTTCCTGGGGGATGACCGCGGACGGAACCCCGAGCACTGCCGATTCCATGGTCTGAACCCATTTCGTTCCGATCTCGGCAAGTGTCTCAGGCGCGGGAAAGCGTCGCCACTGCCCTGGCAAGTCGCCCTCTCCAAGCGAGATGACAGAAATGTCATCCGGAATGTCGGCCGGAACCGCCACAAGGTCGTTTGGCGCGTCATCCGCAGAGAGGTGAACGAAGAGTTCTTGCGCCGCGAGCGAAAGAGTAGCCGACGTATAGATCATCGCGGTACCCTTTCGATTCCAGCGTCCGCCGGCGAGCCGGGCTCCCTCGCCATCAAATGCGGCGTGCCCCTTCTTGCAGAGGCGCCAGACCTTCAACTGTAGACGCCGTGAGCGATCCGCAGGAGCAGGCTTTCCACCTGTCGAGCGCCGATGTCAGTATCGAGTTGTCGAAGTGGCGTCTCGTTGGCGAGAGCCCGGTTCGGTCGCTGTAACCAGGCCGAGGCCTTGGTTGAGTTCCCAAGGGTCTCCTCGGCCAGGGCTCCGATCCGACCGAGTCTCACGAGGCGGTCCGATTCCTCCGGTCGAAAGCGGCCCTCCTGTTTTCGCCGGGCAAGGGTTCGGATCGGGACCGCGAGGAGCAAGGTGATCTCATCGAAGGCGAGGCCGTATCGGAGGGAGAGGGCGTCGACCGCGTGATATCGCAATCCTTTCTCGATACTGCGGTGGAGGTCGAGCCACGAATTAACTTTTCCTGAGAAGGATTTCCGCCCGCCAAGCACGGCTACGATTGCGCTCGTTACTGCCATATGGCAGACATAATACTGCCAAATGGCATCATACGCAAGAAAAAACGAGCTCGATCCGAGGGTGTCAAAACCGGGTGCCTCAAACTGTTCCCGGCTATCCCGCCTTCCGTGGGCGCGCAGGCCGCACGACGTCGAGCACGGCCTCCGGATGGCGGGCGACGACCCTCAAGAGAATTCGAGCGCTGCCAGGTGGTTTTCTGCGCCCTTGCTCCCAATTGCGCAGAGTCGCGGGGCTGATCCCCATCAGCGCCGCGAATTTGGGTTGGCTCAAATGATACTTAGCGCGTACCTGCCGGACGTCTGGTTCGCCGATGGTGAAGGCACGGGATGCCTTGGAGTTGCCACGAAGGATCGCGGCTCCCTCACGCACGCTCTGTAGAAGCTCCTCAAAAAGGTCTTTCTTCATGGGTACTCCAACTGAATAATCTTTCGTAGCATCTTCTTTTGATCGGCGGTGAGATCATCACGTTCGTTCTTTCCGAACACGAACGGCATCAATAGTCGACTCGTCGGAGGATGTGAAAAATAGATAATCCTGGTGCCGCCCCTCTTTCCTCGATCCGATCCCGACCATCGCAGTTTTCGCAAACCGCCAGCCCCAGGAATGACAACTCCAGCGGGGGGATGGCTCACCAGATGATTTTGAAATTCCCGATAGGTTTTCATCCTCCCAGGGTTCCCGGATTCGCTTTGTGAATCCCGTGGTTTCAACGATAACCACACGGGTAATCATACGCCAGCGGCGTATAAGCGTTCAAGACTTTTCTAGGGCCAGTTGCCCTAGGATGAGCCGTGGTTTCCTCCCGGCGCGAGCACGTGCGCGAAGCCCTCGTCGCGACGTCGATCGGCGTGGCCGTTGTGTTCCTCATGTTCTTCGGCCGGGCCCAGCAATTCAGCTGGCGGCTGACCGGCTACGGCGCGCTCATCGGTCTCTCGATCTTCGTCTGCTGCCGGCTCCTCTACTCGCTGGTGGGGGAGCCGCTCAACCGGCGCGAGGTGTTGCCGCGTCCCGTGGTCGCGGCGACCGTCTTCTTCGTCGGCGGGCTCCTGGGATGGACGGTCGCGACGCTCGTCTCCCAGCTCACCGGCCTGACGCGCTTTCATCTCGAGAGCGGCGACCTGGTCCTCGCGCTCGCCATCGGCGGGTCGCTCGGCGCCGCCACCGGGCTCGTCTTTTACACGTTCGGGCTCATGCGCCGCCGGCTGGAGGAGAGCGTCGAGAAACTGAAGGAGGCAGAGTTTGCGGAGAAGGAGCTGGAGCTCGCGCGCCTGATCCAGAAACGCCTCCTTCCGCCCGGCGAGCTCGAGGAGGAATTCTTCCGAATCTCGGCGAGAACTCTCCCCGCGCGTTTCGTCGCAGGCGACTTCTACGACTTCTTCCGTGAGCGGGACGGCACCCTCGGGATCGTCGTCGCGGACGTCCTCGGCAAGGGGATCGGGGCGAGCCTCATCATGGCGTCCGTCAAGGCCGTCGTGCCGTTCCTCTCCGTCGGCCGCACGGCGGCGGAGACTCTGTCCGAGCTCAATCGAAAGCTGAACGCCGAGCTCGCCGCGCGGGAGTTCGTAGCCCTCTGCTTCGCGAGACACGACCCGCGCACGGGCCGCCTGGAGATCGCCAACGCAGGGCTGCCGGACCCGTACCTCGTCCGCAACGGCGCGGTCGAGGCCTGGAGCGTCCCCGGCCCCCGGTTTCCTCTCGGCGTTCGCTCCTCGATCGAGTACCAATCGGCCACCGTGACTCTGTCGGCCGATGACTTCGCTCTCTTCGTGACGGACGGACTGCCGGAAGCCACCACACCGGGGGGCGACCCATTCGGGTACGAAGCCCTCGCGCAAGCCGTAGGCGCCGCAGCGAGACGCGACGGAAGCATGGTCGACAACCTCATCGAGGCTGTCCGCGCAGCGACGTCGGCGACTCTGGAGGACGATTGGACAGTCCTCCGCCTCGAGCAGCTTGCGAGGAAAGGCGACTAGCTGCGCCGGACGGACCGGAAGCGGTGGGGTCAGAGCCGAAAACAGGATTCAGGGGGGCGTTATGCGAAATCAGGATTTCGGGTCCTGACCCCATTCTTCCTGTCTGAATCCCTGCGCGCTCCCATGCGCCTCGAGCCCGCCGCGACCCTGGGCAATCCGCCCGCTCCACTTCAGCGTCGCCGATACCGCTACATTTTGAGCGGGCATTCGCTCGTGTCCTCTCCGCGCAAGACCGTCCGATAGGGAAGTCGTTCAAATTAAGACTGACCCCAAATCTTTTCTCCTCCCGGCGACCTTGTTGGCAGGACTCCATCTAGCCGGGCGGGATCACGTCGGGAGTTTGGGCGGCGTCGTCAGCTAGGCCGTCTTTTTCGTCTTCTTTCGGTGACGAGTTTCAGCCTCCTCGATCGAGTGCGATTTCGTTATTGAGCCGTCTTTCTGGGCCAGAGTGGCGAGCTTCTGATAATGCGAATGAAGCGTGGCCAGCTCCGCGCTGGTCAATTCCTCCACGTCGATCAGCCGGTTGCTCGCCCCCTCGATCGCGGCCACGATTTCGTTCAACTTCAGTTCGATCGCCTGCGTATCTTTGTTCTGGGTGTGCTGGATCAGGAAGACCATCAGGAAGGTCACGATCGTGGTTGACGTGTTGATGACGAGCTGCCAGGTATCAGAGAACCCAAAGATCGGCCCGGTCAGGCCCCAGACCAGGACAACCCCCAACGCAATAGCGAAGGCGACCGGACTCCCCGTTCGCCGTGTCGCCTGCTTGGCAAACCTCTCGAAAACCGCGCGGACGCTTTTGTTCCGTCTCGACATGAGTTTCTCCTATGCCACGAGCCTCGGAGTGTAATAGGGAGGCCGTTCGCCCCACGCGGTGGGCCACTACTTGACGAGAGTAACCCAGGTATTCGTCAAGGAAGCGGGCAAGTGGAAGATCCGTTCCTCGCACTGGTCGCCGATCACGGGAGGATCGGACACGTCAAGGCGACCCAGTAACTGCGGTCACCTTTCCCTCGGCACCGTGGGAACTCGTTGCCCTAGGATGACTCGGGCTCTCTTCTTGGCCGCAGCCGTCCACGGTCGCCTGGCATAGGCGGGAACGGGTGCGCGAAGCCCTCGTCGCGACGTCGATCGGCGTGGTCGTCGTTCCTTCCGGGGTCAGCGCTGAATGTCTGCGTGAATGAGCCTTCCTGGCGAACTGTCAGGACAAGATGAAACACGGCAATTCAGCAATTCATCGTTGACCCCATTCTTCCCATTCTTCTTCTCGCGGTTGCGCTGGACTCGGCCTAGGCTTCTACCTCGGCGCCCGGTCCTCGAGGGCGTGGCGTCAAGGTCGTGCGCGAGGTCCGACTTCCGGAGTCTTGCTTAGGACGCCTAGACCCGGCGGCCTTGTCGATTCGGTCAGAGTGCAGCTCGCGACCGCAGCGATTCAGTGGCGGGCGGCGGGGTCAGACCCGAAATCCAGATTTCGCTTTTGGATTTCCAACCTCTGAAGCGATCAGGTGCTCGTTCGAGTTCTTCACGCTCGCAGGGCGCATTTCAGACGCTCCTCCCCGCCGCATGATCGTGTGAGTTGTTAACGTCAGTCGCCCGAATCAGGATTTAGGGTCTGACCCCATTCCTCCGACCCATTCTTCCCGGCGAGGCTCAGCGCTTCTTGCGGGCGATCGTGATCTTGAACCCGTCGGGATCCGTCAGCGAGATGTCGCGCACGCCCCAGGGCTCATCGGTCGGTCCCTGGTCCAGGCTGCCGCCCTTCGCCTCGATCCGCTTCGCGAGGTCATCGACGCTCTGCTTCGTCTCGCAATAGATCCGGA
>JBBQNC010000235.1:0-5978 GCA_038329555.1 Thermoanaerobaculia bacterium | reverse complement strand
GGAATTGTATGATCCGGGCTCCGGCGAACGCCCGGAGAGGGAGGAGCGGAGTGGCCAAAAAGAAGAAGCAGGCGGCTCGAAAGGCCGCGAGCAGAGGGAAGCGGAAGAGCTCCGGGAGCGCGAAGAAGAAGGCGTCCGGTTCCCGGTCGGGCGCAAAGGCGCGCGGCGCATCGAGCAAGGGCCGCAGCTCGCGCGGATCGACCGCGCGCGGCTCGAGATCCAGCTCGAGGCCGGCCGCGAAATCGAGCGCGAGACCCAAGGCGAAGAAGGCGAAGTCGACCTCGGCGTCGAGCCGCTCCGCTTCGGCGAAATCGTCCGGTGCCTCCCGCTCGTCCCGGGGTGCCGGCGCCCGCGCGAAGGCGGCGAAGGCGATGCCGAGGTCTTCGGGCGCTTCCCGTTCCACGGCGCGTCCGGTTGCCGCAAAGACGGGCTCTCCGGCCAGGAAATCCGGTGCCGCGAGCGCCACCGGCCGCTCGGGCGAGATGTACGGCGAGGGCAACTGGAAGGCGGACGAAGAGTACCGCCAGGGGATCAAAGAATTCTCCGCGACCCACGACGTCGCCGCTCTCGCTCACGAGGCGGCGGACTCGCTCGGCGAAGAGGAAGAGGAAGAAGAGGACGAGACTCCACCCTCCAAACCCGGCGAGGAGACCGAGTGGTAAGATTTCGGTAGCCAGCGGATATTGCCGGACTCTTGTCCGGCTTTGTCGGACGAGAAGGTCCCGAGAAATCGGGACCTTCTCTATTTCGGGCCGAGGACCTCCGGCACGGTCCCGAAGTCGGGCCTCCCGATCAGGCGTTTCGCGGGATCGGGACCGGGTTGCGGTTCGCGTCGAGGTTGACGAACGTGACTTCCGCTTCCGTCACTCGGACCTGGTCACCCGAACCCTCGCCGGTCTGCGAGAACACCTCCACCGCGACGGTGATCGAGGTGCGCCCGATCCGAACGAGCCGCGTGTAGAACGACACCAGGTCACCGACGTTGACGGGCTGGTGGAAGACGACCTCGCGCATCGCGACGGTCACGATGAGCGCGGCCCCGTGGCGCTTTGCCTCGACGGCCGCCGCCTGATCGATGTACGACAGGATGACTCCGCCGAAGATGGTTCCGTGCGCGTTTGTGTCCTTGGGCATCATGACGACGCGGATGGATGGCTCACCTCCCGGGGTCGGCCGGGTCATCACGTGGGTCGGCACCTTTCGGATCGAGGTCCGCGCGATCGGTTCCGTTGCCCGGTCGCTTCCGGCCTGGCCTGCTCCGCCGGCTCGGACGCGGGGACGCGGCTCACGAGAAGGATCCGTGGGTGCCGAACTCGAAGAGCACGGCCCGATCGAGGGCGTTCGCGCGCCGGGCGAGCGCGGCGTCTCCCGCCTCACCCGTGTCGAGCGCGTTTCGCGAGAGCTCCGCCAGCGCCGTTCTTGCGGCCGCGACGTGCTCGAGTCTCTCGGGCCCCGACGTCCCCGCCGCTCCGGCGACCCGGGCGGGGACCGTGACGGCCGTTTTTTTCAGCCGGCGGGCGAGGTCGGGGTCGAAAGACATCAGGCGTTCGGCCATCGCGTACACCTCCCGGGTCAGGGCCATCGCCTCGTTCCACAACGGATGATCCTTGTAGGACGGGCGCGGGTTCACGCGCGGATTGTAACGGCGAGAGGCGGGCCCCGCGGGATTTCATTCGCGGCGGTTTATCGCGCGGCGAGATGCGGATAAGATCCCCCGCGTCATGCAGCAGAAAGTGACCGTCGTGGGCGCCGGCAACGTCGGAGCGATGGCCGCCCAGAGGCTCGTCGAGAAGGAAATCGCCGACGTCGTGCTGGTGGACATCCTGGAGGGAATCCCCCAGGGCAAGGCGCTCGACATGATGGAGTCCGCACCGGTCGAGCGGTTCGACGCGAAGATCTCCGGCTCGAACGGATACGACGGGACGGAAGGATCGGACGTCGTCGTCATCACGGCGGGCCTCGCACGCAAGCCGGGAATGACCCGCGACGACCTCGTCAACAAGAACAGCGAGATCGTCGGAGGCGTCGTGCGTGAGGTCGCCCGCCGATCTCCGAACTCGATCCTGATCGTCGTCTCCAATCCGCTCGACGCCATGTGTGAGGTCGCCCGGCGCGTGTCGGGCTTCCCGCGGGAGCGCGTCTTCGGCATGGCCGGGATCCTCGACTCGGCCCGGATGCGCTGGTTCATCGCCGAGGCCCTCGGCGTCTCCGTCGAGAGCACGCATGCGTTCGTCCTCGGCGGCCACGGAGACACCATGGTCCCGCTCCCGCGTTACTCGACAGTCGCCGGGATTCCCATTCCCGAGCTGCTGCCCCCGGAAAAGATCGAGGCGATCGTGCAGCGCACGCGGGATGGCGGGGCGGAGATCGTCAACTATTACAAGACGGGCTCCGCGTACTACGCTCCTTCGGCCGCGGTCGTCGAGATGGTCGACGCGGTCCTGAAAGACAAGAAGAAGATCCTTCCCTGCGCCGCGTATTTGCAGGGGGAGTATGCAATGCGCGACGTCTACCTCGGGGTGCCGGTGAAGCTCGGCCGGCGGGGCGTTGAGCAGATCGTCGAGATCCGGCTGCTCGATGAGGAGAAGGCGGCCCTCGAGAAATCCGCGGAAGCGGTGCGAGAGCTGTTCCGAATCCTCAAGGTATGACCGCCGACCGCCACTTCTGGATCCGCCGGCTCCACTCCCTTTCGGGCATCGTTCCGATCGGCGGCTTCCTCGCGTTTCACCTCTACGAGAACTATCAGGCCACCCGAGGGCCCGACGCATACAACGAGATGACCCACAGGCTCCAGACGATGCCGTTCGCGGTGGCGATGGAGATCCTGATCATCGCCGTGCCCCTTCTCTTTCACGGGATCTACGGCCTCTTCATCACGGGGACCGCTAAGCCGAACGTGATCTCGAACCCCTACGTCCGCAACGTCATGTACTTCCTACAGCGCGCGACGGGCGTGATCGTCTTCGCCTTCATCCTGTTCCACTACTGGACGACGCGGCTCGTGCAGATTCGAGACCACGAGAGCCTCGACCTCTTCCGCCAGGTCCAGGCGGCGGTCGGCAATCCGTGGATCTACGCGTTCTACATCGCGGGGATCCTCTCGGCGACGTTTCATCTCGCCAACGGCATCTGGTCGTTCTCGATCGTGTGGGGACTCTCCGTCGGACCACGGGCTCAGCAGCGCATGATGTACATTTCGATCGCGGTCTTTCTGGCGCTTTCCTTCCTCGGAGTGCGCTCGATCTCCGCGTTCCGGCTCTGAAACGCGACGGCGAGAGGCTAGAGAGGAAAAGAAGCGGAACGATGGAGAGCGAACGGATCATCGTCGTCGGAGGCGGCCTCGCGGGCCTCATGACGGCGGTCCGGGCCGCGGAGCTCGGAGTTCCGGTCGATCTCTTCTCGATCGTTCCCGTCAAGCGCAGCCACTCGGTCTGTGCGCAGGGAGGAATCAACGGGGCCGTGAACACGAAGGGGGAGGGCGACTCGGTCGATCTTCACTTCGACGACACGGTGTACGGCGGCGACTTTCTCGCCGACCAGCCGCCGGTCAAGGCGATGTGTTACGCGGCGCCGGGGATCATCAATCTCCTCGACCGGATGGGGGTGATGTTCAACCGGACCCCTGAGGGCCTTCTCGATTTCCGCCGTTTCGGGGGGACCAAGTTTCACCGGACCGCGTTCGCGGGAGCGACGACCGGACAGCAGCTCCTGTATGCGCTCGACGAGCAGGTGCGCCGCTACGAGGTGGCGGGACTCGTGCGCAAGTACGAGGCGTGGGAGTTTCTCGGCCTCGTCCGCGACGCGGACGGCCGTTGCCGCGGGATCGTCGCCCTCGACTGGTATTCGATGAAGATCGAGGCCTTCCCGGCCTCGTCCGTCATGCTCGCGACCGGCGGGCCCGGAATCGTCTTCGGCCGCTCCACGAACTCCGTCATCAACACCGGGACGGCGGCCTCCGCCGCGTACCAGGACGGCGCGCGCTACGCCAACGGCGAGTTCATCCAGGTGCACCCGACCTCGATACCCGGGACCGACAAGCTCCGGCTCATGTCCGAGTCGGCGCGGGGAGAGGGCGGCCGCATCTGGGTTCCCCGCACGCAGGGCGACAAGCGGGATCCGAAGGCGATTCCGGAAGGCGAGCGCTGGTACTTTCTCGAGGACAAATACCCCGCTTACGGAAATCTCGTCCCGCGCGACATCGCGACCCGCGAGATCTTTCAGGTCTGCCTGACGGGTTACGGCATCGGAGGACGCCGGGAGGTCTATCTGGACCTGACCCATCTTCCCCGCAAGGACCTGGACGTCAAGCTCGGCGGGATCCTCGAGATCTACGAGAAGTTCGTGGGCGACGACCCGCGCGTGACGCCGATGAAGGTCTTTCCCGGCATGCACTATTCGATGGGGGGCCTCTGGGTGCAGTTCGCCAAGGACGAGAAGACGGGCATGCTCGACGAAACCTCGGTGAAGAACCAGTCGACGAACGTGCCCGGCCTCTACGCGTCCGGCGAGGTCGACTTCTCGATCCACGGCGCGAACCGCCTGGGAGCGAACTCCCTCGTCTCCTGCCTCTACGCGGGCAAGATCGGGGGCCCCGCGATGGTGCGCTACGGCCGCGAGACCGCGTCGAAGCTTCCCGCGGCGGACGGAGCCTTCGCCGACGCCCGCAAGCGCTGGGAGACGGAGTTCTCGCGCCTCGCGAGGGCCGACGGCGTGGAGAACCCTCACGTCCTCGCCGAAGAGATGGGGGACTGGATGACCGACAACGTCACGGTCATCCGCGAAAACGGAAGGCTCCGCGAGACCGAGGCGAAGCTGGTCGAGCTGTCCGAACGATGGAAGAACGTCGGTCTGACCGATCGCGCGGGATTCGCGAACCGGGAGATCTCGTTCCTCAACCAGCTCCGCAACATGCTGGTGATCGCCCGGGTGATGACGCGCGGGGCGCTCCTGCGCGACGAGTCGCGCGGCGCGCACTACAAGGTACGGGACCTCTCGAAGGGGCTCACGGAGGAGAACGCGCTGCCCCGCGACGACGCGAATTTCCTGAAGACGACCATCGCGGACCATACTCCTGAGGGGCCCGCGATCAGCTACCTGCCCGTGGATACGAGCCTGATCCCGCCGCGGTCGAGGAAGTATTGATAATCGACGGGAGAAACCGATGAGCTCGACCATCCGGCTTCGCGTCCGCCGCCAGGACACGCCGACGTCCAACCCTTACTGGGAGGAGTACGAGACCCCTTACCGGCCCCGGCAGAACGTGATCTCGGTCCTCATGGAGATGGCGAAGGACCCGAAGACCGTGGACGGGAAGCGCACGTCCCCGGTGGTGTACGACCGCGCGTGCCTCGAGGAGGTCTGCGGATCCTGCGCGATGCGGGTCAACGGCGTTTCGCGGATGGCTTGCACGGCGCTGATCGACTCGCTCGAGCAGCCTATCCGCCTCGAGCCGATGGCGAAGTTCCCCGTGCGCCGCGACCTCGCCGTCGACAGGCAGGTGATGTTCGAGTCCTTGAAGCGGGTCAAGGCGTGGATTCCCATCGACGGCACCTACGATCTCGGCCCCGGCCCCCGGATGCCGGAGCCCGAGCGACAGCAGGCGTACGAATACTCGAAGTGCATCACGTGCGGAAACTGCCTCGACGTCTGCCCGCAGGTCAACGACCGCTCGAACTTCATCGGGGCCGCCGCGATCGCGCAGGCTCGCCTCTTCAATAGTCACCCGACCGGCGCCATGAACGCGGCGGAGAGGCTCGAGGCCCTGATGGCCGAGGGAGGGGTCGACGACTGCGGCAACGCACAGAACTGCGTGCGCGCGTGCCCGAAGTCGATTCCGCTCACGACGGCGATCGCGGAGATGTTTCGCGACACGACCCGGCACGGGCTGAAGAAGCTCTTCGGGAGCTAGGTGACAGGTTACAGGTGACAGGTGACGGCAGACCGCGGACGTCTGCTGACACGCGACACCTCTCACAGGA
>JBBQNC010000234.1:0-6004 GCA_038329555.1 Thermoanaerobaculia bacterium | reverse complement strand
CGGCGTTGAAAGCGATGAGCCGTCCGTCCGGCGAGATCCGGGGGGCGTCGACCGACGTCACCTCTTCGGGCGTGCCGATCTCGAACCGGACCGTGCGAAGCGGAATGGGAGCGCGGCGCGCGAACGCGAATCCGAAGAAGGCCGCCGCGAGTCCGAGCGCCGCCGCGACTCCCCACGCGATCCGCTCGCGGTTCTTGCGCCGCGCGGCGACGGGCGCCGGCAAACCGGCGAGCGATCCGCCCTCCTGGATCCACTTGAGCTGGAGGAGGACGTCGCGGGCCGTCTGCCAGCGGTCCTCCGGGTCCTTCGCCAGGCACGTCTTGACGACGCGGTCGAGCGCCGGCGGCGTCATCGGCTGCACGACGGAGATCGCGGCGGGCTCGTCGCGGAGGATCGACCCGATGAGAGACGCCTGGCTCTTGCCCTCGAACGCCTTGCGCCCGGTCGCCATCTCGTAGAGCACGGCGCCGAACGCGAAGATGTCGCTGCGCGCGTCTGCCTCCTTGCCTTCGAGCTGCTCCGGCGACATGTACTGGAAGGTCCCGAGGATCGTCCCGGCTTGCGTGAGGTTGGGCGCGACCGTGGGGAGCGCGGTCATGGAAGAATTCGGGTTCACGGCGGCGATCGCCTTGGCGAGGCCGAAGTCGAGCAGTTTCACGCCGGACTTCGTGAGCATGACGTTGGCCGGCTTCAGGTCCCGGTGGATGATCCCCTGCCGGTGCGCCTTCTCGAGGGCGTCGGCGATCTCGATCGCGAACCGGAGCAACTGCTCCACCGGGAGCGGGCCCTTCGAGAGCCGCTCGGTCAGGGTCTCGCCTTCGAGATACTCCATGACCAGGAACTCGACGCCGTCCTGGCTTCCGACGTCGTAGAGCGCGCAGATGTGGGGATGCGAGAGGGAGGAGATCGTTTTCGCCTCGCGTTCGAAGCGCTGGCGGACGTCCTCGTCCTTGGAGAGGTGTTCCGGCACCACCTTGATGGCGACCGTCCTCTCGAGCCGCGTGTCGAGCGCCTTGTACACCTCTCCCATGCCGCCCGCACCGATGGCTTCGACGATCTCGTAGGGGCCGAGCCGTGCCCCGGGAGAGATGCTCATGGCGTCAGTTCCTCGAAAAGTTATGGATGCGAATCGCTAGGCCGATTGTATGACGCTCTCGAGGCCATCCTCGGCAGGACGGCGCCTCCCGGGATCCGCAATAGGATTCGCGGATGCGTTCGACCGGGTCCGCACCTTCGCATGGCGAGACGGCGGAGTTCACCGTCCGGGCGGTCGTCATCGGCGTCCTGCTCGGCGTCGTCTTCGGCGCGTCGAACGCCTACCTCGGCCTGCGCGTCGGTCTCACGGTCTCCGCGTCGATCCCCGCGGCCGTGATGGCCGTCGCCTTTTTCTCGCTGCTCGGCCGCCGAGGCACGATTCTCGAAGCGAACATGGCCCAAACGGTGGGCTCCGCGTCCACGTCGCTGGCGTCGGGCGCGATCTTCACGATCCCCGCCCTCTTTCTCTGGGGCATGGCGCCGCCCTACCTCCAGGTCGTGGCGCTCTGCTTCCTCGGAGGACTTCTCGGCCTTGCGGCGATGATTCCGCTCCGGCGCCTTCTCATCGTCGATTCGCGCGACGAGCTCCCTTACCCGGAGGGAACGGCGTGCGCCGTCGTCCTCGAAGCGACGTCGCGGGCGTCCGGCTCGGGGACGTGGATCTTCCGGGGCATCGCGCTCGGCGCCGGGGTGAAGCTCCTGCTCGCCCTGGCCTTTCTCTTCCCGAGCGAGCTGACGGCAAGACTTCCCGTCCTCCCGAACGGTGTGCTCGCGCTGGAGCTCGCGCCGGCGCTCATTGCGGTCGGCTACATCCTGGGTTATCGGCAGTCGGGAGTGCTCGTGGCCGGATCTCTCGTTTCGTCGCTCGTCCTGATTCCGCTGATCACGTGGGTCGGATCCGGGCTTCCGGCGCCGCTCTTCCCCGAAGCGACGCGCCCGATCTCATCCATGGGCGCATCGGACATCTGGTCCCGCTACGTCCGCTACATCGGGGCCGGCGCCGTGGCGGTCGCCGGCATCCTCACCGTCGCGAAGAACCTTCCGACGATGACGGGCGCCTTCGCCGGCGTGATCCGGGGCCTGAGGCGGAAGGGCCGCGACGCGGAAGGTCCGGTGCCGTCCACGGACCGCGATCTGCCCGGGGGGTTCGTCGTCGGCGCGATCGTGCTCGTGATCGCGGTGGCCGCCCTCGTTCCGGGCGTCTTCGCGGGCGGGATGAATCCTCTGCAGCGGGCCGTCTGCGCGGCGGGAGTCGGCGTGTTCGGAATCCTCTTCGTGACGGTCGCCTCGCGGATCGTGGGGATCGTCGGAGTCTCGTCGCAGCCGACGTCGGGGATCACCCTCGTGACCTTGCTCGGGGTCGCCTCGATCTTCGCGGCCGCGGGGTGGACGGACCCCGGCGCCCGCGCGGCGGTCCTGACGGTGGGAACGATCGTCGCGATCGCGGCGTCGAAGGCCGGCGACATCTCGCAGGACCTGAAGACGGGCTACCTGGTCGGCGCGACGCCCGCGCGGCAGCAGCTCGGCCAGCTCGTCGGCGCCGCGGTGGCGTGCTGGGCGGTCGCCGGCACGATCCTGCTGCTCGGCCAGGCCTACACGTTCGGGTCGAAGGAGATCCCGGCGCCGCAGGCGACTCTGATGAAGACGATCATCGAAGGCGTGCTCGCCGGGCAGCTTCCCTGGGGCCTGGTGCTCACGGGCGGCGGGCTCGCGATCTCGGCGATGCTCTGCGGCGCCTCGGGGCTCGCGTTTGCGATCGGCGTCTACCTGCCGCTCGCGTCGATGGCGCCGATCTACGTGGGCGGGTGCGTGCGCGGATGGGTCGAGAAGCGGCGGGCCGCGAGCGGCCTCGCGCCGCCCGAGGGAGACCCCGGCATCCTCGCCGCATCCGGGCTCGTGGCCGGGGAGGGACTCGCGGGCGTGCTGGTGGCCGGCCTCGTCGCGGCGGGCGTGGCTCCGCGCGCGATGGCCCCCCGCGTCTCCGGACCACTCGGAACGGCCTTGACCGCCGCGGCGCTCGTCGCGGTGTGCGCGTTCCTCGCGGACGCGGCCCGCCGCCGCCGCCCGGCCGTCGCTCGCGCCGCCCGCTGACTTCGTTGCCTCGTCCGGCTCCCGGCGGATCTCAGTCCGCGGCGTCCTCGTCGTCCTCGTCGGCCTCGGGCTTCTTCGGTGGACGCGGTTCCTCGGGCTCCCGCACCCTCATGAGCTGGGCGAGCCCGGCGGAGCGCATCCGCTCGTTGAACTGCGGGATCTCCGTGGCGTAGAGATCCTCGAAGCTCCGGCGTGCCTCGGCGAGGCCCGCGGAGAGGAGCTCGTAGACCTGGAGCTGCGACTGCGTCGGCGCGAAGTCGGAGTTGCCCGACACGTCGCCGCCTCCCGTGTTCGACTCCGCCTGCAGCCAGACGAGCTTCAGGTAGAGGCCGAGCGGGCCGCGAAACGACTTCAGGTCGGCCTCGGCGAGCGTCGGCTGCATCAGCTTGTCCTGGAGCGTGCGGATGTGCCGCTCGAGCTCGTCGGCGGAGGAGACCGCGGTCCGGTCGGCGCGCGAGGCGGCCGCCATCTTGCGAAAGTCCTCGAGCTGTTTGCCGGTCCACTCGATCTCGTTCAGCATCCGCGCGGCCGCGTCGATGTCGCGGGCCAGCGAGAGAGACAGCTTCGTCGACGCGGCGACGTCCGCATCGCTCGCTCCGGAGTTCGGGTCCTTCCGGACGACGAGCTTCTGCACGGACTCCTTTCCGCCGACGACGAGCTTCACCGTGTACGTCCCGGGCGCGGCGAGCGGACCCCGGCGCGGGGCATCGACCCCGTAGTAGTAGATGTTTCTGCGGTCCTTGCCGCGGAAGCGCTTCTCCTCCCAGATGTGACGGTTTCCCGATGGCGTGGTGCGCAGGCGGACCTCCGCGGTCGGCTCGTACCGGAGGTCCCACCAGACCCGGTTGATGCCCATCTTGTTGCTCGGGAAGATTCCGCGGACGCGCTGGCCGGCTGCGTCGTAGATCGTGATCTCGATCGGCGGCTTCTTCTTCATCTCGCCCGCCTCGGGCTCCTCGCCCTCCGATTTCTCCGGCGGCGGTGCTTCCGCCTCCGTCATGCCCTCGATCCGCGCGCCGGGCTGGGCGGCCGCGCCCGGCGGCGGGGCGCTCGCCTTTTCCGCGCCCGCGACCGGTCTCTTCAGCCAGTACTGGATCGACGCGCCGTACGGCGGGTTCTGGCCGCGTGAGGTCCCCGCCGGAGCGAGCGCCGGGGACGAGACGGCGCGGAACCGGTAGGCCGGGCGCGGCTCGAAGAGATGGACGTCCTCCCCGCGAGCGGCGTCCGTGAGCTGTTCGAGCGCGGTCAGGTCGTCCAGGATCCAGAAGCCACGGCCGTAGGTGCCGACCACGAGGTCGTGGAAGTGCTCCTGCACGGTCAGCCAGTAGACGGGAGCGTGGGGCAGCTTGGCCTGCAGCGGATGCCAGTGCCCGCCGTCGTCGAAGGACACGTAGAGGGCGTTCTCCGTGCCGGCGTAGAGCATGCCGCGCCGGAAGGGATCCTCGCGGACGACGTGCACGTAGGAGAGCGGCGACTTCGGGATGTCCGACGCGATGGCCTTCCACGTGCGGCCGTAGTCCGTGGTCTTGAAGATCCAGGGGTCGCGGTTGTCGACCTGGTGGAGGTCGAGGCTGACGTAGCAGGTTCCCGCGTCGAAGCGGGACGGCTCGACGCTGTCCACCGTCCCCTTGCGCGGGAGGCCGGCTGCGGCCGGCGTGACGTTCGACCAGTGCTGGCCGCCGTCGCGGGTCATCTGCACGACGCCGTCGTTCGTCCCCGCCCAGATCAGTCCCTTCTCGAGGGGCGATTCCGCGATCGAAAAGACCACGCCCGCGTACTCGACGGAGAGGTTGTCGACCGTCAGGCCGCCCGAGTCCCCCATCATCGACGGGTCGTTGGTCGTCAGGTCCGGGCTGATGGCGCGCCAGGTCTGGCCGCCGTCGGACGTCGCGTGCACGTACTGGCTGCCGGCGTAGACGGTGTTGTGGTCGTGCGGCGAGATCGCGATCGGAAAGGTCCAATTCATGCGGAGCTTGACCTGCCCCGCGTTGGCGCCCATCGTCCGCTCGGGCCAGATGCTCACCGTGCGCGCCATCCCGGTCTTCGCGTCGAAGCGCTCGAGAACGCCCGCGTAGCAGCCGCCCCACACAATGTCCGGATCGACGGGATCGGGCGTGGTCCACCCCGTCTCGCAGCCCGCCGTCGTCGTCCAGAGACCGGGGTGAATGCCGAACGCGCCCGGCACCTGGCTCGGCCCGCGCATCGAGCCGTCGTCCTGCATCTGGCCGTAGACGCGGTAGGGGATCCGGTTGTCCGTGGCGACGTGGTAGATCTGCCCGACGGGCAGGCGCACGGCGCTCCACTGCTTGCCGCGCGTCGTCGTGATCATGACGCCCAGGTCGTTGCCGATCATGATGCGGGACGGCATCTTCGGGTCGGCCCACATGTCGTGGTTGTCGCCGCCCCAGCGGATCTGGTCGGCCGTCTCGCCCCCGTCGTAGGTCACGCCCATCATGTTGGACGGGAAGTAGACCTCGTTGGCGTTGTCCGGCATCACGAGCATCCGCGTGTAGTAGTGAGGCCGCTCGTTCAAGAGGCGGCTGTGGTTGACGAGCTTCCACGCCTCGCCGCCGTCGTCCGAGCGCCACAGGGAGCCCCGCGCGCCCGTCTCGATCAGGGCATACACCCGCTGGGAGTCGGACGGCGCGATGGACACGGCGATCTTGCCGAGCGGCGGGTCCGGGAGACCGTGGCCGGTGAGCCGCTTCCACGTCGAGCCGCCGTCGCGGGACACGAAGACGCCGCTGCCGGATCCTCCGCTCTTTCTTCCCCACGTCTTGATGTCGATCTGCCAGGCGCCGGCGAGGAGAATTCGGGGATTGGAGGGATCCATCGCGAGGTCGGAGATGCCGGTGTTCTCGTCGACGAAGAGAACGCG
>JBBQNC010000233.1:0-6013 GCA_038329555.1 Thermoanaerobaculia bacterium | reverse complement strand
TCCGCCCTCGTCCGGCAGTTCCTCGACGACGTGCGGTCCCGTGACGGCGTGACGGTGCTCGCCGGACGCTGCTTCGAGCGCGAGTCCGTTCCTTACAAGGCTCTCGACAGTCTCATGGATAACCTGAGCCGGCATTTGAAGTCGCTGCCGGCCACCCGCGTCGACGCTCTCATGCCGCGGGAGGTCCTCGCGCTAGCGCGCGTCTTCCCGGTGCTCAGACGTGTGGAAGCGGTGGCGGGCGCCCGGCGCCGGGTTCTCGAGATCCGCGACGTCCACGAGCTGCGGCGCCGCGCGTTCGACGCGTTTCGGGATCTGATGGGGCGCGTCGCCGACGCGGGTTCGCTCATTCTCTTCATCGACGACGTCCACTGGGGCGACGTCGACAGCGCCGCCCTGCTCGAGGAACTGACGCGTCCTCCCGATCCGCCTCCCCTCCTCCTCGTTCTGGCCTACCGCTCCGAGGACGCGGCGACGAGCCCCTTTTTGCGGCGGCTCCTCCCGGCGGATTTCGGCTCGGAGCCCTGGCGCGAGATCCGCGTCGATCCTCTCGGGGAGCGGGAGGCGCGGGACCTCGCCCTCTCGTTGCTCGCCGACTCGCCGAGGCGGTCCGACGCGTTGGCGTCGGCCGTGGCTCGCGAGTCGTCGGGAAATCCCTTTTTCCTCACGGAGCTCGCGCGCTCCGTTCGTCGCGAGGGCTCCCTCTCGATCGGCGGCGCCGCCGGCGAGAGCGACGCGGCGGTGACGCTGGACGATGTCATCCGCGCTCGTGTCGCGCGCCTGGCTCCGGGGCCGAGACGGTTTCTCGAGATCGTGGCCGTCGCCGGAAGACCCATCCGCTACGCGGTCGCGAAACAGGCCGCCGACCCCGACCCGAAGGAAAACGTCATCGAGGTGCTCCGCATCGGCCACCTGATCCGCACCCGGGAGGTCGGGACGAAGGAGGAAATCGAGGCTTACCACGACCGGATCCGAGAGGCCGTCGTCGCGGGGCTCTCGGCGGAAGACTCCCTGGCATACCACCGCCGGCTCGCGATCGCGCTCGACGCCTCCGGCGACGCGGACCCGGAGTGGCTCGCCCTTCACTGGAAGGAGGCGGGAGACCTGGAACGCGCCGCCGACTATGCCATCGCGGCGGCGGCGCAGGCAGTCGAGACACTCGCCTTCGACCGTGCGGCCAGGCTCTATTCTCTGGGCCTCGACCTCACGCCGTCGCGGGAGCCCGATTTCCGCCGCAAGCTCCGCGTCAGCCTCGGAGACGCTCTCGCGAACGCCGGCCGCGGCGGAGAGGCGGCGAGCGCGTACCTCGCCGCAGCCGAGGTCGCCCCCACGGCGGAGGCGCTCGAGCTCCAGCGGCGTGCCGCCGAGCAGCTCGTCCGCACCGGTCACATCGAGGAAGGCCTCCCTCTCCTGCGGCGCGTTCTCGAAAGGGTCGGGTTCCGATACCCCGAGACGTCCCTGGGCTCCGTCTTTGCGTTTCTCTTCCATCGCCTGTGGATCCGGTTGCGCGGGCTGAGCTTCAAGGAACGGGATGCCTCTCAACTACCGCCCGAACAGCTCTTCAGGATCGACACCTGCTGGTCCGTCTCGCTCGGTCTGAGCATGATCGACACGCTTCGGGGCCGCGACTTCCAGGGACGCCACCTGCTGCTCGCCCTGGCCGCGGGCGAGCCGTACCGCATATCGCGCGCGATCGCGAACGAGGCGGGCTATTCGGCGACCCGAGGCCCCAGGCACGCGCGGCACACGGCGGAGCTCCTCGAGCGCGCCACGAGCCTCGCGGAGAAAGTGGGCCATCCGCAGGCGATCGGCATCACCCAGGTCGCGGTCGGAATCACCGCGTTCGCCGAAGGGCGCTGGAAGACGTCGTGGGAACGCGCCCGGCGCGCGGAGACCATCCTTCGGGAGCGATGCACAGGCGTCACGTGGGAGCTCGACACGACGCACATCTACTCGCTTCGGGCGCTTTTCTACCTCGGAGAGATCGCGGAGCTCTGCGACCGGCTGCCGGTCCTCGTCCGGGACGCCCGGGCACGCGACGACCGTTTCGCCGAGACGAGCCTGCGGGCCCGACACGGATACGTCGCGCACCTGAGAGAGGACGACCCCGCCGGAGCGCGGGAAGAGATCCGAGATGCGATCGCCGGCTGGTCGAACCGCGCCTTCTACATGCAGCACTACTATGCGTTCCTCGCGGAGACGGACGTCGCGTTGTACGCGAACGAGCCGCGCGAGGCCCTCCGGATCCTGCGCGAGCGCACGCCGGCGCTCCTGGCGTCGAGATTGCTCCGCGTGCATCACCTCCGGATCGAGTGGCTGCACCAGCGAGCGCGGAGCCGGCTCGCGTTGGCCGTCCACACCACCGGCAGCGAAGCCGAGGAGAGCCTGGCCTCCGCGATGGAGGACGTGCTCCGGATCGAAGCGGAGGGCGTCGGTTGGGCGGACGCGCTCGCTTCGCTCATCCGCGCCGGGATAGCCGGTCTCCATGGGAACACCGACGAAGCCGACGAGCGGCTCTCCGCGGCCGAACGCGGGTTCGACGCTGCGGACATGGCCCTCTTCGCCGCGGTCGCGCGGCTGCGCCGCGGAGAGATCGCGGGGCCCGGGAACGGCGGAGGCTTCACGAACCGAGCCCTCCGATGGATGGCGGAACAGAGGATCGTCCGGCCCGACGCCCTCGCCGGGATGCTCGCGCCGGGCCGCTTCGAGAAGGGAATGGAGGCGAAATGAGAGCCAGGAAGAGGGAGACGAAGACGAAGCCGAAGAAGAAGCGGAACAAGTCGGTCAGCCCTTACTCCCTTGGGATCGCCCTGAGCGGCGGTGGGTCGTTCGGAGCATGGGAGATCGGCGCTCTGCTGGCGCTCTGGGATGTCTGGGCGATGAAACACCCGGGCGAGATTCCTCCGATCAAGGTGGTCGCGGGGACCAGCACCGGAGCCGTGATCGCGCCCTTCGCCCTGCTCACCCGGGCGCATCTCGAACAGGTCGACAACTGGTACCAGCAGGTCGGCAACGACGACATCTTCGGTCTTAGGCCGAGCGTTCTCCTGATTCCAGCGGTCGGATTCTTTCTCATCGAGTCGAGCATCCTCGACTTCGGCTACCCGGGACCATCCAATCCTCACCGCTACTACCAGAATTACAAGACGTCCCTCAAGGAGCACTCGCTCGACACGCTAGGAAAATGCGCGGCGGCCTGGCCCGGCAAGCGGCTCGCGATCGCCAGTGTCGATTTCGGCTCAGGCGAGCTCGACGTCGTGCGGAACTGGCCCCAGGACATCTCGGTCGGGAATCCAAGCGGGGACCCCTATTCGTCGCGCCTGTACGACGGAATCGTGGCCTCCGCCATGACCCCTTTGATCGGGCCCCCGATCTCGCTCCTGCCCGGAGGCGTCACGACCGGCAAGACGGTGCACTTCGACGGAGGGGTCTGCTCCGAGATCCCCTTCGGCGCTCTCTTCGACGTCGCCGCCGAGACTCCGGCGATCAGCCTGACCCATGTGATCGCCATCTCCTCCTTCCCGTTCTTCCCGGGAATCGACGCGAGCGGACCGGCTTTCCCGACCAAACCGAACTTTCTGAAGGTCGGGCTGAGGTTCGACACGCTCCTGTCGGAGGGGAACGCGACGAAGGACATCCGTCTCGCTCGCGCCGCTCTGGCATTGCTCCAGCAGGGTGTCTCGTCGGCGACCGTTGCGGATGTGACCGGTCTCTCGATCAACGGGCCGCCGCCCGTCTTGATCGAGGCGGTTCCCTCGGCGCGTTTGGGTTGGGATAACGGACAGTTTCTTCAACCCGACATGCAGACGTGGCGCGATGCCGGCTACAACGAGGGTCTGAGCATATTCGGAGCGACGCTACCCTGATCGAGCGGGACGCCTCGTCCCGTAATGCGGGTTCCTAGGATCGCGTCGCCTGCGTCTGAGTCGTCGCCGGCGGCGGGGTGATCCGAAGGACCATCGACAAGTCGCCCACCCGGATCTCGTCTCCGTCCGCGAGGGCGGTCGGCGCCTCGATGCGCTCTCCCCGCAGATACGTCCCGTTCTTGCTTCCCAGGTTCTCGAGCGTGGCTCCGTCGCTTCGAACGAGGATCCGGGCGTGATGCCGGGACACGCTCTTTCCCCGGAGACGGATCGTCGCGTCGCGCCCGCGACCGAGAATCACGGGGCCTGCCGGAAGGGGGATCTCTCGGTCGCCGACGATCAGCGAAAAGGCCGCTCCATCGATCCCCCCGGCGAGGTGCGAGGCCTCGCCGCGGGCGATCTCCTCCGAGGGCGAAAGCCGCGCATCGACGGGAAGCTCGCCGGACGCGGCGAGAAGGTCCTCGAGGGCATAGGCGAGGTCCCGGGCGGATTGGAACCGTTCCTGCTGTCTTTTCTGAAGGCAGCGGCGCACGACGCGTTCGACGGAGGGTTCCGCGTGTCCCGGCAGAAAAATCGCCGGCGGCTCCTCGCGGATGATGGCGATCATGATCTCGATCGCCGACTCCGCGTGAAAGGCGCGCCGCCCGGTCAGCATCTCGTACAGCACAGCGCCGAAGCTGAAGATGTCCGAGCGCGCGTCGACCATCCGCCCGCGCAGCTGTTCGGGGGACATATAACCGACTGTGCCCATCACCATGCCCGGCTCCGTCACAGTGGCGAGCGTCGGGGAGTCCCCTTCGAGCGAACCGGCGATCTGCGGAGGCACGATGCGGGCGAGCCCGAAGTCGAGGATCTTCACGATGCGGCCCGCCGTTAGGAACAGGTTCTCGGGCTTCAGGTCGCGATGGATCACGCCTTTCGAGTGCGCTGCCGAAAGGCCTTGAGCGATCTGCAACCCAAGGCCGAGCGCTTCGCGCAGGGACAGGGCGCCACGGGAGAGCCGGGAGCGGAGCGTCTCCCCGTCGAGCAGCTCCGAGACGATGAAGGGTGAGCCGTCCTCCGTCCCGATGTCGTAGATCGCCAGGATGTTCGGGTGATTGAGAGCGCTCGCGGCCCGCGCTTCCTGTTCGAACCGCCGCTCCCGATCCGCGTCGTTTGCGAACGACGCCGAAAGGACTTTGACCGCCACCTCTCGCTTCAACCGCGTGTCGAGAGCGCGATAGACCTCCCCCATGCCGCCCGCACCGAGCGGCGCGAGGATCTCGTAGGGGCCGAGCCGGGACCCCGGTGGAAGGCTCACGCGAGCGGAATCCTATTCCGATGGGACCGCACTTCGAGCGGCGGGGTGGTGAGCCGTGTAGACTCGAACAGAGCACCTTCCGGACAGCGCCCCTTCGCGAAAACGGGAAGGGCGAGCGCCAAGGTGTCGGAGAAGCAGGCGAGAGCTGACGAAGGGCTAGGCAGGAAGCGATCGCTGAGTCTCTGGTTCGTCAGCTCCTTCTGGTAGTCGAGGCGCTCACCGAGAGTCTGTCGGTCCGCTTTCTCTCCGCGCCGGTCGTCCCATATTCGTTCGGCGCTCGACATCCACTTTCCGATCTCGCGGAAGCCCAGAGCCCGCAGCTCGACCGAACTCAGCTGACGAAGCCTTCGATCCTCGTCGAGGATCGGAAGAACGACCGTGGGCAGGTCTCGTAAGACAAACGGAAGAACGTGCTTCGACAGGGCAGTCTTGAACAAAAAACGCCCTTCGATCTGTCCGCTCAGATTGATGTCCCGATACTGCGGTTTCGCTTCCTTTGCTTGCTCGGGGTCAGTTTCGGCCCAATAGATGCCGTTGGGTTCTGAGACCTCCGAGTCCCGAAGGTTCACGAAATAGATGCTCCGCGGAGTCATGGTCGCTCCCTGCCGAAACCGTTTCGCGTACGGACTCGGCTCTCCCCCCTTGGCGCTCCCTTTCCCTGTCGAAATCGCCGTGTGTTCGCCGAGGTGGATCACTCGAGCCGTTGCTTCCCTGAAGGTCAAGAACTTCGACGCGCGGGACCACGGCATGTCCGCCGGAAGGTCGCCGGTGCGCGATCCGTGGGGTCTTGGTAGATCTCCCTCCCACTCCCAAGCGTCTAGTGTTCCGTCCGCGAAGTGATGTTAACGAGCAT
>JBBQNC010000232.1:0-6054 GCA_038329555.1 Thermoanaerobaculia bacterium | reverse complement strand
GTGATGGCGAGGATCTCGCCGAGCCTCGCTCCCGTCTCCAGACCTTCCCTTAGACGACCCAGCCTCGGCTCTGGTACTCCATGTACGCGGCCGTCCTCTCGGCGGCTGGCCGCCCGAAGTAGCGTTCGACGACTCGGAGCGCGAGGTCGATTCCCGAGGTCAATCCTCCGGCGGTGGAGATCTTCGGTCCCTCGACGAACCGCAGGCCCCTGCGCACGCGCACGTCCGGGTACTGCCGGGCCAGCTGGTCCAGGAACTCATGGTGGGTCGTCGCTTCGAGGCCCGAGAGAAGGCTCGCCTTCGCGAGCTGGAACGCGCCGGTGCACACGGACATGGTCACGTCCGCCGTCTTGCTCGTCTTGCGCAGCCACTCGTGGAGCGCCGCGCTTCCCGTCTGCGCCGGGATCACCACGACGCGCGGAGCCGGCGCCGTCGCGAAGGTGTAATCGGGGACGAGCTGCAGACCGGCCGAGCCCCGCAGCGGCGCGAGCGTCTCGGCGACGGTGTAGAGCTCGAAGGCCTGACCGTCCTGGTCTCCTCGCTCGGGAATGGAGACGTCCTGAAAGACCTCCCACGGACCCGAGAAGTCGATGACGGTGACGCCGCTCGAGATGGTCACGGCGACCGGGATCCGTCCCTTACCCGGAGGGACGAGCCGTCCGCTCGAGGCCGCCGCCGCGGCGGCAGATGCCCCGCCCGCCGGTCCTCCCCGGACCTTCGCCGCGACGAGCGCCGCCGCGACCGCCGCCGAGCCCTTCAGAAAAGCGCGTCTCTGCATGGGTTTCTCCTTCTCTTCTCCAGGCGTTCGACAGGAGATTACGCGCCGTCTTGTCGAATGTCAACAGGAGCGAGCGAGATCGGGGGAATCGGGTGATCGGGTGATCAATCTGACGATCGGGCGATCTGGGAATCGGCGGCGGCGGCGGGCGGTTCTCGACCCGTGGTGCACCGAAACCCTACCCTCCGGTCCGGCCTCCGCTTCCTCGTCGCGGCGCTGGCGGTCTGCGCTGCGGCGGCCGGCGGCGCGATGGCGGCGCAGGGGCAGGGGCAGGGGCCGACGCAAGGCGAGGAGGCCCCCGCCAATTCCCCGTTGCCGGAGCTGCGCCCCTTTCTGGACGAGGTGCGGGCCCGGCTGCACAGCGACGAGACGCTCCTCGAGGAGTACACCTTCACCGAGAAGCACGTCGAGAAGGAGCTCGACGCGAAGGGCGGCGTCAAGAAGGTCAAGTCGGAGACGTACGAGGTGTACCCGTCGCTCGAGCCGGGCCACACGTACCGCCGTCTGGTGGAGCGCGACGGGCGCACCCTGACGGAAAAGGAGCTCGCCCGGGAGGATCGTAAGCACGAGAAGAAGGTCGGCGATCCGACCGACGCGGAGGCGGAGGCGAAGAGAGCGGAGAAACGGCTGGAATCGCGCCGCAAGGAGACCGCCCGCATCGAGGAGCTCTTCCGCATCTACGAGATCCGCATCGCGGGTCGCGAGCTGGTCGACGGCCGCAATACCATCCGCCTCACGTTCGAGCCGCGCCGCGCGGTCGAGCCATCGGGGCGCGCCGGGAAGGTTCTGAAGACGTTCGCCGGCCAGGCGTGGGTGGACGAGGAGGACAGGCAGGTCGTGCGTGTGGACGCCGAGCTGGTCGACAACCTCTCCTTCGGCCTCGGAATCCTCGCGCGCCTCCACAAGGGGAGCCGCGCCTCACTCCTCCGCCGCAAGGTCAACGGCGAGATCTGGCTACCGGCTGTCGCGCGGTTCACGGGAAGCGCGCGTTTCCTGCTCTTCAAGGGGCTGCGGATCGACGCGGTCAGCGAATACTCCGACTACAGGAAGTTCCAGGTCGACACGTCCTCGGACTTCACGCCGGAGCCGCCGCCGCCGCAGTGAGCTCCGCCGGCGCCCCGGTCCGACCGCTCGTTTCCTCCGACCTGCCGGAGGTCTCGCGGCTCGCCGCGCAGCTTGGCTATCCCTCCCCCCTCCCCGCCTTCTCCGAGCGCCTGTCCTCTCTCCCTTCCCCGTCCCACGGACTCTTCGTCGCGGAGTCGGCCGAGGGGCGCATCGCGGGCTGGATCCACGTGACCGCGTCGCAGGCTCTCATCCACGATCCCGTGGCGGAAATCGTTTCGCTCGTCGTGGAAGAGAAGGAGCGAGGCCGGCGGATCGGGGCGGCGCTCGTCGCCGCGGCCCGCGCGTGGGCGCGCACGCGCAACCTTCGCCGGCTGCGCGGGCGATGCCGGGGCGAGCGCGACGGCGCCCACCGCGTCTACGGCCGCGAGGGCTTCAGCCGCGAGAAGACGCAGCACGTCTTCGCGAGCTCTCTCACCCCCGAAGACTGAACCGGGGAAGGCCTCAGGGACGGAGGGGACGGGCGCCCGCCCGCATCCCGTCGACGCTCCAGATGCCCGCGCCATGCGCGGCGAAGTGGAGGAAGAGAAAGCAGAAGAGGACGGCCGGCTCACCCTTGTTCACCGCGGGCCAGGGCGAGGACGGGGCGTGCGCCATGAAGTACGCGACGGCCATCTCTCCCGAGGCGATGAATGCCACGGGCCGGACGAAGAGGCCGACGGCGATGAGCAGCCCTCCGACGAGCTCGATGATTGCCGCGACGAGCATCAGAGGCTTGCCGGTCATCGGCGGATCCCCGAGAAGGCCGAACTTCTGCGCTCCGTGGTAGGCGAACAGCAGCCCCGCGACGATCCGCAGGATCGCGAACGTGATGGCCCCCCAGCGTCCCCTCAGCTCTGCCATGGTGTCCTCCTCTTTTGTCGTCCGCCGTCTTTCGTCTGTCGTCTGGCGTATGTCGTCCGGCTGCACGTTTCGGGCCGTCCGGCGGCGAAACCTTTTCCACCACTCACCGTCTCACGACCCAGGGCCGCCCCCGGTGGGCCGCCCGGTTCATCAACAGGAGGGCACGAGTCATGACGTTCCATTCGAAAGCGATGCTGGCCGCGCTGCTGCTGGCGTTCCCGCTCCCCTCCCCGGCGCGCGGGGACGGCGAGAAGCCGAAGGTCGTCGTCATGGACCACGGAGACACGATCGAGGTCGACGGGGGGCGCCGCCACCACGTCCGGATCGCCGGCCGGGGAAACCGAGCGTGGCTCGGCATCGACCTCATCGAGGTGACCCCGGAGCTCAGAGCTCACTGGGGCGCGCCCCGGGACGCCGGCGTCCTCGTCGGCACAATCGATAAGGACGGCCCCGCGGAGCGCGCGGGCGTCCAGGTGGGCGACCTCGTCACGGCGATCGACGGCGAGCGCGTGTCTTCTCCGTTGGAACTGATCCGCGCCATGCGGGAGAAGAACGCGGGTCAGTCGGTCAAGCTCGAGCTCTCGCGCAACCGCGGTTCGAAGAGCGTCAACGTGCAGGTCGCCGCGCGGCCGGAACGCGACTTCGAGATCTCCGGATTCGGGCCCCGCCTCGAACGGGAGATCGAGCGGAACCTCGGGCGCGAGCTCTCCCGCGACTGGAGCTTCGAGATGCCGGAACGATTCCGGAGCGGCCGGCCCGACGAGATGCACCGGCTGCGCGAGCGCCTCGAAGGGCTCGAAAAACGGCTGAAGGAGCTCGAGGGCAAGCGAGGCCACTGATCTTTGCGTTCCGCGTCACGCGTCCGAGAGCGGCGGCCCGCCTCCTGGCTTGTTCCCTATTCCGGCTTCCGGTGCGACCGGACGACCTTCCACTGTCCGACGGCGCGCCGTCCGCCCTCGCGGGTCGTCGCGTTGAACCCGACGCCCGCGGCGGCGGCTCTTCGGCCATCCATGAACGGGAGGCGGCGGACTTCCCCGAGAACGAACTGCATGTCGGCGACGAGGGTCTCGAGGCCCGCCAGGGAGATCTCCGGCTCGAGGGACACGCTGCCCTTCATCGCGAAGGCCGCGACCACGACTCCGTGGCTCGCCAGGTATTCGGCGAGTACGTTCTGGGTGGGGTACGGCCGGTACCCGGGAGAGAGCAGGACGGGGAAGGTCCCGGCCGCCGGCTTCGCTTCCTCGACCGACGCGAGCTCGAGGCGGAGGAGGTCCAACAGCCGGCCTCGCACGTTCGCCGCGTCGCCGCCATATTCCGCCGTCGTCGTCACGAACAGCTCGGCGGCGGCCTCGCGGCGGGACGCGTCCGGCGGCCGGAAGTCGATTTCGCTCGCGAGAAGGGCAACGAGATCGGAGAACCGCATCGAAGCGGCCGAGGACGCCCGGGCCGGATACCAGACCGCGATCTGCATCTCCCGTCCCGAAAGCCCCGCCCGGTCCGCCGAAAGAGAGGGCCGGGAGGAGTCTCGGACGCGGAGCACGCGGAATCCGACGGCGTGCGGGCCCGAATCGAGCGAGCCCCAGATCGGAGGGACGGCGCGGGCCGGAGCGGCCCGGGTAGGAGGCACCGCTTGGGCCGGAGCGGCCCGGGTAGGAGGCACCGCACGGGCCGGAGCGGCCCGCGCGACGCCGGCGCCCAGGAGCCAGAGGAGCATCGCGGCCGATGGCCGGAAGAGGTTGCCGGTCAGGCCCCGATCATGAAGGGCGCGACCCCGCGGACGCCAGCGCGCCGGGACCAGCGGGACTCGGCCGACGACGAACGGCTTTTGCCGCGGACGAGCGCCACGGGCGAGACCCGAACGTTTCCCGGTCTCACCCGAGACGACGGGCTAAGCTCTGCGCCGGAGGCACGATGTTCATCTGCCAGTGGCATCTCGACCTTCTGTACGGGAAGCAAGCGGAAGCGCTCGCGGTGATGAGGGCGTGGGGAGCGGAGAAGTTTTCCTCCTCGGAGTTCCGGAAGGCGCGTTCGAGCCGGCTGCTCGTCGGACACGTCGGCATGTCGCCCTCGCACGTCGTGGACGAGTACGAGTTCGAGTCGCTCGCCGACTTCGAGGCGGCCCTCGCGGGGATGGGGGCGCCGCAATTCCGCCGACACTCCGACGCGCTCGCGCCGTTCGTGGTCCCGGGGTCGCAGCAGTGGACGGTCCTCCGGGTCATATGAGCGGACGAGTCTCGCACGCGCCTCGAAAGGCGGCCCACATCGGCATCGTCGCCTGCAGTACGGAAGGCGCGGCGCTCTGCTACCGCGCGATCTGTCTCGACGCCCTCGCCGTCATGGGCGAGCACGACCATCCCCGGATGACGCTTTCCGCGATCCCGATGGCGCGCCACATGGAAGCGATCCGGCGCGACGACTGGAAGGGCGTCGCGGACCTGATGCTCGAGGGAGCGAACGAAGTGGCGCGCGCGGGCGCCGCGTTCGCCATCTGCCCGGACAACACGCTCCACCAGGCTCTTCCCGACGTCCTCCCGCGGTCGCCGATTCCCTGGCTGTCGATCGCCGACGTCGTCGCCGAAGAGGCCGCCCGACGCGGCTTCCGGCGGCTCGGCGTCCTGGGGACGCGCTACCTCATGGAGGGGCCCGTCTACCGCGACACGCTCGCCGCACGGGGAATCGAGATGCGGATTCCGGAGGCCGAGCGCCGCGAACAGATCAACCGCGCCATCTTTCGCGAGCTCGTCAACGCGATCTTCGAAGACGGGACCCGCGCGATGTTCTACGACGCCATCCGGGATCTCGGGCGCGAGGGTTGCGACGCCGCGGTCCTCGGCTGCACGGAGATCCCTCTCATCGTGAGAGCCGCGGAGGCGCCGCTGCCCACCCTCGATTCGACACGCCTCCTCGCCCGCGCAGCGCTCGACAGGTCCCTGGAGCTCGGCCGGGCCATTCCCTGACCCTTTGGGCCGGCTCGGCCCCTTCCGCCATTCGTCGGAGCCGGTGTTCGGATCCCGGGGCTAGTCAGTATGGAGTGACCGGTTCCGTCACGTATATGCGTGGGTTGCAGCATGGGGCTGTAGAGCCACAAGACGGGAGGAACCGGTCATGAAGGATTCTACGATCTGGGTGGGTCTGGACTGGCATGCGGACTCGGTGGTGGGGTCGGTTTGCGGGCCGACGGGCGGTGAGCCTGTGCAACGGCTCGAGGGGATTCCGGATGCTCGAGGTCTGGCGCGGCTGATTCGACGGCTCAAGGGGTTTGGCCGGGATGTTCGCTGCGTGTACGAAGCCGGCCCCTGCGGCTACGAGCC
>JBBQNC010000231.1:0-6101 GCA_038329555.1 Thermoanaerobaculia bacterium | reverse complement strand
CCGAGGAAAACCTCCGACCCCTCCGCCAACCGTAAACTCTCTCGCATGGCCTTCCTCCTCCGCCCCAGAGTGCCACGCGCCCTCTTCCCCCTAGTCGGTTCTCCAGTCACTCTCCGAACATAGCGATTGATTTGATGTCTTTCCTGGCGTCTGTGGCGTCTGCTGGGGTCAGTCTTGAACGTCCGCGAGATCCGAGGTAACTGACCATGATCGGCCGCCTCCTTTCCCAGTACCGCATCACCGCCGCGATCGGCGCGGGCGGCATGGGGGAGGTGTTTCGCGCGACCGACTCCCGGCTCGGCCGCGACGTCGCGATCAAGGTGCTTCCGGCCGCCACCGCCGCGGATCCGGAGCGCCGGAAGCGCTTCGAGCAGGAGGCGCGCGCCGCGTCCGCCCTGAACCACCCGAACATCCTGCATGTCTACGACATCGGCGAGACCGACGGGACGACCTACATCGCGATGGAGCTCGTCGAGGGCAAGACGCTCCGCGAGCTGCTCGCGTCGGGCGAGCCCGTTCCCACGAAACGGCTCCTGGACATCGCCGTGCAGACGGCCGAGGGCCTCGCGAAGGCACATACCGCCGGGATCGTGCACCGGGATCTGAAGCCCGAGAACCTGATGGTGTCGAAGGACGGCTACGTCAAGATCCTCGACTTCGGCCTCGCCAAGCTCACCGAGACGGTCTCGCAGGACATGACCGGCTTGCCGACGATGATGGGGACGGCGACGGAGCCCGGCACCGTCATGGGCACAGCGGGATACATGTCGCCGGAGCAGGCGAGCGGCCAGCCCGTCGACTTCCGCTCGGACCAGTTCACGCTGGGGACGATCCTCTACGAGATGGCGACCGGCAAGCGCGCGTTCCAGAGGAAGACCGGGGCCGAGACGCTCGTGGCCATCATGCGGGAAGAGCCCGAGTCTCTCGGACAGCTCGCTCCCACGGCGCCCGCGCCGGTCCGCTGGATCGTCGAGCGCCTTCTCGCGAAGGATCCCGAGGAGCGTTACGCCTCCACGAAAGACCTCTCCCGCGACCTGAAGAGCGCCCGCGACCATCTCTCGGAGACGTCGGCGTCCGGCGGACTTCAGGCGGCCGAGCCCGCGAAGGTCCGCCGACGCGGATGGGTCCTGCCAGCGGCGCTCACGCTCGTGGCCGGAGCCGCGGCGGGATTCCTGGCGCGCGGCTGGACGGGCATGAGCTCGGGCCCGGAGTTGAAGCTCAAACCGCTGACCTACAACCGCGGCGCGATCCCCTACGCGAGGTTTGCTCCCGATGGCCACACGATCGTCTACTCCGCCGCGTGGGAAGGGCTTCCCCTCGATATCTTCACGACGCTCGCCGATAGCGCGGAGTCGCGTTCACTGGGCCTGACCGGCGCGGGAATTCTCTCGATCTCTTCCGGCGGCGAGCTGGCGGTGTCTCTGAAACGTCACTTCCTCTTCGGCTTCGAGAACGTCGGGACTCTGGCCCGGGTTCCCCTGGCGGGCGGGGCGCCCCGCGAGGTCCTCGAAGACGTGGAGGACGCGGACTGGTCGCCCGACGGGAAGACCCTCGCCGTGGCGCGGCTCGTGGGAAACCGCGTCCGGATCGACTACCCGGTCGGAAAAGTCATCTACGACGCCGCCGGCTGGGTGAGCGACGTCCGGGTCTCTCCCGACGGCGCGTACATCGGCTTCATTGACCACCCTCAGCGCGGAGACAACAACGGGAACGTGAGAATCATCGACACGAGCGGGAAGGTGAAGCTCACCGGCCCGTTCGCAATCTCAGGGCTCGCCTGGTCGCCGCTCGGGGACGAGGTCTGGTCGAGCGGACGCGGCAGCATCCAGGCGACCTCTCTCTCGGGCAAGATCCGAACGGTCTTGACGATTCCCCTGGGGTTTCTCATGGACGTCGCTCGCGATGGGCGCGTGCTCTGCACCGTGAACTCCTCCCGGCGGGAGATCGTGGGCGTTTCCCCCGGGCAGCCCGAGCGCAATCTGAGCTGGCTCAACTGGTCGTTTCCCAAGGGCCTCTCCGCCGACGGCCAGACCGTCGTCTTCGACGAGCAGAACGTCCAGCCGCCGGGCGTCTATCTCCGAAAGCTCGACGGGTCCCCCGCGGTCCGCATCGCGGACGGCGCCGCGGCGGGCTTCTCGCCGGACGGCCGGTGGATCCTGACCAATCGGGACGGACCGACCGCTCAATTCACGCTCGTGCCGACCGGAACCGGAGAGCCGAAGACGCTTCCAGCTAGCAACATCAGCGTCCAGGCTTTGACCTGGTTTCCCGACGGGCGCCGGATCTTGATTGGAGGCAACGCGCCGGGGCGTGGTTCGCAGCTCTACATTCAGGACATTCCGGACGGCAGGCCCCGTCCGATCACTCCCGAGGGAGTCAGCTTCCTCTTCGACGCCGTCTCGCCGGACGGCAAGTCGATCGTGGCGACGGGGACGGACGGGAAGATCGACATCTACCCGGTCGAGCCCGGCGAGCCCCGCGCCATCCCGGGGCTCGAGCCCCTCGACCTCCCTCTGCGCTGGGCCGACGGAGCGTCGATCTACGTCTATCGCCCGTCCGCGCCTCCGCTCCGGGTCGAGAAGGTAGACGTCCGGACGGGGCAGCGCACTCTCTGGAAGGAGATCCGGCCCTCCGACCCGTCCGGTGTCAGCCAGGTCGGCCCGATCCAGATTTCGCGGGACGAAAAGACGTACGTGTACTCGTACCGGCGGATGCTCGGCGACCTCTACCTCGCAAGCGGCCTGCGCTGAGGGGGCCGCCCGAATTTCGAAAACGGGTTACGAAAGGAGGTCCGGTATGAGCTGGCTCTCCTCGGCGGTTCGCGGCTCTTGGTCGGACTTTGCCGACGACGGTGGGACGAAATCAGGATTTCGAGTCTGAACACATTCAGCCGTTCTTCCTGAAATCAGCATTTCGGGTCTGACCCCATTCTTCCGTTACGCGGCTCCGCGAGGCCCTCGTTCGCGAGAGGAACCTTTCGCGCACCGACTCCCTGACCGGCGTCGCAAATAGCCGTGCATTTTATGAAGCCGCGTCTGCGGAGCTCCTCCGTTCTTCGCGCCACAGGCGCCGGTTCACCGTTGTCGCGCTGGACCTCGACGATTGCAAACTGGTCAACGACAGTCTGGGGCACGGCGTCGGCGACCTGGCGTTGAAGGTCGTACCGCGAGCTTCTCCGCGGCACCCGGCGGACCGATTTCGCGGCCCGGATCGGCGGGAGCGAATTTGCGATCCTGCTGCCGAAAACGGACGAGGACGTGGCTCGCCGCGTGATAACGAGGCTTCATGCGGGGCTTCGTTCGTCGATGGAAACCAACGGCTGTCCGGTCGGATTCAGTGTCGGCATGCTGACGCTGCTCGAGATGCCCGAGACGCTCGAGCAGATCTTGCAGATGACCGCCGAAGCGCTCTACATAGCCAAACGTGGAGGTAAGAACCACATCGAGCACGTCGTTTTCTCGGGGACGGACCGGGCCAGATCGCTGTAGGGACCGCCTGGCCATCATGGGGAACGCGCGGCGCGCCCAAAACGCCGTGATCGGTCGAGGGTTCGACTCTGACTGATCGGCAACCGAATCTGTGTGTCGAGTGGTCTTGGTGGAGCCGAGCGGGATCGCCCTTCAGGACGAGGAGCGGACTTCCTTACGAGGAAAGACCCAGTTTCTTCAGGAGCGCCACGAAACGCGCCTCGCTCCGGATCGAATCGAGGCGCGGATCGATTCCGATGTTCATCGTCCAGTTGGTGCGCTCGTCGATGCCCTTCTCGAAGAGGTCGATCGCCGCTTCCCGCTGCCCGAGGCCGGCGAGAAGGACGCCGATCTGATCGGAGCCCACGAATCGCCGCTCCGAGAGGCGCCGCAGCTCGTCGAGACAACGGCGCGCCTCCGTGTTCTTCCCGGCGGCCGCGTAGGCGTGGCCGAGCGAGGAGACATACACCGGCCCCTCCCGCGAGAGCTCGCGCGCACGCTCGAGTTCGACGATCGCCTCGGGGAACATCCGTTTCTGCTCATAGGCCATGCCCAGGATCCACCGCGCGCGCAGGAAGTCGGCATCCATGGCAAGCGTTTTCCGGCTCCACTCGATCGCTTCGTCGTAGCGCCGGGAGAAGTGCAACACGTAGGCGACGTTGGCGTTCTGGACGAGCGAGAGCGGTTCGAGGTCCCGTCCCGCTTTCGCCTCGCGGACCGCTTCATCCATCCTCCCGAGCGACAGAAGCATGAAGGAGTAGAGCTGACGCCCCTGCGCGTATCGGGGTTCGAGCTTTCCGGACTGCAGGAAGTCGGTCTCTGCGGCTTCCGCGTCCCGGTCGAAGAAGAACCGAACCAACCCGCGCATCGCGTAGGCCTCGGCGTTGCTCGGGTCGAGCGCGATCGCCCTCCGGCAGGCCTCGAGGACCTTCGGGTAACCCTCCCGGGGCGGGATCGTGCCGTAGGGGGTCGAGCTCAGCAGGTGATACGCCGCCGCGAGCCCCGCCCAGCCGGCGGCGTAGCTCGGATCTCGATCGACGGCTTCCTGGAAGAAATCGCGGCTCCTGACCGCGTCGGCAGGCGTGCGGCGGTACCAGTAGTAGCGCCCCTTCAGATACGCTTCGTATGCCGCCGGATCCACCGGGCGCACCGCCGCGGCGCCGTTCCTCTCCTCCGGCGTCAGCTTCGCTCGGACCTGCTGAGCGATCGCCGACGCGACCTCGCTCTGGAGGGCGAAGACGTCCCTGAGGTCGCGCTGAAACGAGTCGGCCCACATGTGTCGGTCCTTTGAGCCGTCGATCAGCTGTGCCGTGATCTTCACCTACGAGCCGCTGCGTGTCACCGATCCCTCGACGAGGGCGTCGACCCCGAGCTCCCTGGCGATCTCGGGCGCCGACTTCTGCGTTCCCTTGTACCGCATCACCGAACTGTGAGCGGGAACCCGCAGCGCCGTGATCTTCGCGAGGTCGCTGATCAGCTCCTCGGTCATTCCGTCGGCGAAGTACTCCTGGCCGGGGTCGCCCGTGAGATTGCGGAGCGGGAGCACGGCAACCGAGTCGATCTTCTCGGAGACCGGCCACAAACGACCCCGCAGGAGAAAGAACCCTGTGGCGAGCGCCACGGTCGCCAGAACGGCGAGCATGAACGTCCGTCTCCGCCGGACGCGGCCCGCGGCCCGGGGACTCTCCGCCGTCGCGACGGGAGTGGGAGTTGCGGCCGCGAAGGCGCCGGACATCTCGCGCAGCGCGAACGCCAGGTCCCGCGCGGACTGGAACCGCTCGTCCGGACTCTTCTCGAGACACCGGGCCACGATCCGATCCAGCCCGGGAGCGGCTGCCCGCCACCCCGACGGCATCTCGGGCGTGTCGCGCAGGATCGACGCCATCGACTCGGCGGGCGTGGGCTTGACGAACGCGCGACGCCCCGTCAGCAACTCGTACAGGACGCACCCGAACGCGAAGATGTCGCTCCGGGCATCGGCGGGACGGCCGCGCACCTGCTCCGGCGACATGTAGCCGACCGTCCCCATCACGGTGCCGGGCTCCGTCGGAGCGGGCGTCGTCGGCGCCGAGGTCGCGGCGGAGACGTCGGCATTCGCGCCGGCGGGCCCGGTCAGGCGCGCCAGACCGAAATCCAGGATCTTGACCCTCCCATCGGAGGTGACGAAGAGGTTCTCCGGCTTCAGATCCCGATGCACGATCCCTCGGGCGTGCGCCGCGGAGAGGCCTTCCGCCACCGCGGCCCCGATCTCGATCGCTCTTCTGAGAGGAAGGGTCTCGCTCGAGAGCCGCTGCCTCAGGGTGGTCCCCTCCAGAAGCTCCGTGACCGCGTACACGAGACCATCCTTGCGGCCGAAGTCGAAGAGCGAAAGAACGTTGGGATGCACGAGTGCGGCGACCGCCCGCGCTTCCTGCTCGAAACGCGCCACGGCGTCGGCCGACTCGGCGAGCCGCTCCGGAAGCACCTTGATCGCGACGTCGCGACCGAGACGCGTGTCCCGCGCCCGGTACACCTCTCCCATGCCTCCCGCGCCGAGCAGAGACTGGATCTCGTACGGGCCGAGCCGTGATCCCGCGGAGAGCGTCATGCGGTCGAGTATCCCTCCCCGTGACGATTCAAAGGGCCGGCGAACCG
>JBBQNC010000230.1:0-6219 GCA_038329555.1 Thermoanaerobaculia bacterium | reverse complement strand
GGATTTCTATTTCTCGCGGAGCAACCGGACCGAGCTCGGCTCGGGGGGCGGCTCGACGCGTCCCCCGGAGACGAGGAGGGACCTCCTGGTTCCGACGAACGTCTACAAGGTGTCCGACTCGCAGGTCTTCTCGCCCAGCCTGTTCGCCTCGGCCAACTACGCGTACATGACGGCGCGGTACGACGCGGAGCCCGTCGGAGGGAGGGACACGCCGACCCTCTGGGCCAACGACCAGTGGAACATGAGCTATCGGTGGCTGACGACCAAGGAATACCAGCAGCAGGGCAACCTCTCGGGCTCGAAGTTTTTCAACACCGGCAACGTCGGGCACGAGCTGAAGTTCGGATTCGGCTATCGCCACCAGGTCAACGACTCGGCCTCGGCGTGGCCCGGACAACAGGTGTTCGGCTCGGAGCTCTCCTCCTCGTCCAACTTCGCCGTCATCAACCGCGGCGTTATCACCCGCTTCGAGCAGGAGTACATGCACGCCTTCGCGGGCGACACCCTGACTATAGGAAACCTGACCGTCAACGCGGGCCTGCGCTACGACTACCAGCGCGGCCGGAACCTCGCGTCGACCGGCATCGGGAATCCGCAGTTTCCCGATCTGCTTCCGACCGTCCACTCCGCCGACGACCCGAACCATCCCTTCCAGTTCCACGACCTCGAGCCGCGCGTCTCGGCGACTTATTCGTTCGGGAAGGACAAGAAGACCCTCGCCCGCGTGTCCTACTCCCGCTTCGCCGACCAGCTGGGGCGATACGTCTACCAGTTGAACGGGTTCCCGCGATCAGGCGGCCTCTACTACTACTGGGCCGACGCCAATCACGATCACATCGTCCAGACATCGGAGGTCGGGGAGCCGACAGGCGGCTACTACGGCGTCAATCCGCTGTCGCTTCCGGACCCGCCCAACCACCTCGCTCCGAATTTCCGGCCGGCGTCGACGGACGAAGTGGTCGTCGGCCTCGACCACCAGCTCATGGAGGATTTCGCCGTCTCGGCGGCCTACACGTACCGGTACTTCAACCACCTGCAGTACACGGTTCCCACGGGGGCCGACGCGACGACCTGGACGCAGGTCGCGAACGTCCAGGGAAGCGTGACGGCCGCCAACGGGCTCACGATCCCGTTCAGCGTGCCGTTCTACGGGTTGACGCTGAACGACACACCGGCCGGAAACACCTACCTGAACCGTCCCGGATGGTCCCAGACGTTCCACGGCGCCGAGCTTCTGCTGAACAAGCGTCTGTCCCACGGCTGGATGGCGCGAGCGAGCGTCGCCTGGCAGGACTGGAAGCAGAACCTCACGTCGGCGTCCATCCTGAACCCCAACAACGACTGGTACCTGGGCAACCCCAATACGGACGGGGGCATCGCCACGGGATACGGCAACGGAACGATCTCGTTCAACGCCCGCTGGCAGTTCAACGTGACGGGTCTCTATCAGGCGCCCTTCGGAATCAACGTCGGCGCCAACTTCTTCGGACGCGAGGGGAATCCCGCGTCCTACTACGTCCGCGCGCGTATCCGAAACGGCAACATCGCGGGCGCCCTTCCCGAGTTCGCCGTCCGCAACACGATCGGCCGCGTCGACGACTACCGCCTGGACAACGTCTACGAGCTCGACATGCGTTTCGACCGGCCGTTCAAGTTCGGATCGGTCTCGATCATCCCGTCGATCGACATCTTCAACGTCACGAACGCGAACACGGTCCTCCAGCGCGCGAACGAAGTCGGGCGGTACACGACGGAGAACCGCGCGACCAATCCCAACTCCACCTTCATTCCCAACGCGAGATTCAACGAGATCGTCGAGACCCAGAACCCGCGCATCCTGCGGGTCGGCGTCCGAGTCGCCTTCTAGCGTCGCCGTTTTTCGGGGCCGCCCCGTTCCGGGGCGGCCCTTTTTCATCGCGCAACAGCGCGTGTCCCTCTGTCTTTATCCCTATAATCCCCGACTCCAGGACATGCTCCGCGTTCGCCCGCACATCCTCGTCGCCCTCCTTCTCCTTCTCGGCGTCTCCGGCTGCACGCGCTCGCGGCAATCGTTTCCCGGCGCGTCGATCTTCGTGATCTCCGTCGACACGCTGCGCTCGGACCACCTTCCCGCCTACGGGTACCGCTCGGTCGAGACGCCGGCGATCGACGCCCTGGCCGGGGACGGAATCGTGTTCGAGCACGCGTACGCCCACGTGCCCTTGACGCTCCCGTCGCACGCCACCCTGTTCACGGGTCTACTGCCGTCCGAGAACGGCGTCCGCGACAACGTTTCTTTCACTCTCCCGGCGGCGCGGGAGACCATGGCCTCATTCTTCGCGGCGCACGGATACGCGACGGGAGGAGCCGTCTCCGCCGTGGTCCTGACCCGCGGCAGCGGCATCGCGCGAGGATTCGATTTCTACGACGACTCGGTCGAGCCCACGCGCGTCCGGGAGAGCCTCGGCCGGGTGCAGCGCAGCGGAGGCGAGACCGCGGGAAAGCTCGTCGACTGGATCGCGGGCGCCGGCGCCAACGCAGAGGCGAACCGAGCGGGCCGGACGCAGAAGGCGCTCTTCGCCTTCCTGCATCTCTACGAGCCGCATTCCCCCTACGAGCCGCCGGAGCCCTTCGCGAGCCGGTACCGGGACCGGCCCTACGACGGAGAGATCGCCGCGGCGGACGCGGTCGTCGGGAGCTTTCTCTCGGAGCTCAGGACTCGGGGCCTCTACGACGACGCGATCGTCGTGCTTCTGTCCGACCATGGCGAAGGGCTCGGAGATCACGGCGAGGCGGAGCACGGCGTGTTCCTCTATCGGGAGGCCCTCCAGGTGCCCGTGATCCTGAAGCTCCCCGGGAAAGGCCGGCGCGGGCAGAGAGTGTCCGTGCCCGTCGGGCTCGTGGACCTCTTCCCGACGCTCGCGGCGTTGGCCGGATTGGCGCCTCCGGTGGGGCTTTCCGGCGCCCGACTGAACACGGCGATCTTCGGCGGGCGCGTGCCCGACAGGGCCGTTTATTCGGAGACTCTCTACCCTCGATTCCATCTCGGTTGGAGCGACCTCGCATCCCTGACGACCGGGAGCCATCAATACATCGAGGCGCCGAGGCCGGAGCTCTACGACCTGCGCGCCGATCCAGCCGAGAAGAAAGACCTCTCGCTGTCCCGGCCGCCGGAGTTCCGGCGGCTTCGGCTGGAGGTCGCCCGGCTGCGAAAGCCGGCGCCCGCCCCCGGGACCGGCGACCCCGAGCAGGCTCGCAAGCTCGCGTCGCTCGGATACCTGACGCAGACCGCTCCGCAGACTTCCGGACCCCTGCCGGATCCCAAGGACGGGATCGGCGACGTGGAGGAGTTGAAGACCGGGTTCGGGCTCTTCTCAGCGGGCGACTTCGAGCGGGCCGCGTCGCATCTCGCGGCTCTCGTTGCGAAGCGGCCGTCGATGATCGACGCCTGGCAGATCTACGCGCAGACGTTGCGCCAGCTGGGCCGTCACGACGAGGCGCTCGCCGCCTTCCGCACCGCGGACCGTCTGGCGCCCGGCAACGCTCCGCTGCTTCTCGAGATGTCGCAGTTCTTTCTCGAGTCGGGAAAGCCCGAAGACGCGAAGAAATACGCGCGTCTCGCCGAGGCGGCGGGATCTCCCCAGATCCACGAGACGCTTGCGAAGATCGCCATCGCGGAGCATGACCTGCCCGCGGCCGAGGCGGAGGCCCGCCTCGCGCTCGGAGACCGGCCGGGCCGGCGTGTGCCGCTCCTGATCCTGGCGCAGATCGCGCGCGAGCGGGGAGACCTCCGCGGCGCCCTCGCGCACCTGGACGCGCTCTCGCGCCTGACCCGGGAGAAGGGCCTCCTGCCGATCTCCGCGGCCAGCGGCCTGCGCGGGGACGTGCTGGCTCGGCTCGGCCAGGACGCCGCCGCCGAGGCGGCCTTTCGGGAGGAGATGCGCGTGTTTCCGGAAAACGCGCAGGCGTGGTGCAACCTGGCGCTGCTCTACGCGAGCCAGGGACGCGACGCACTCGCGAGAGAGACGCTCCTCGCCGGTGTCCGGGCGGCACCGGCCGCAGACGCGTTCCGGGCGGCGGCGGAGACGGCGCGCCTGATTGGAGACGGGGAGACCTCCGCGCTTCTCCGACGGGAGGCGGACCGGCTCGGCCGGACGTCTGCCCCCCGGAGGATGGCGCGGTGAGGCGACGGTTCGCGCCGGCTAGGCGGCTCGTCCCGATCTCGGTTCTGCTGCTCCTCGCCGCGGGTTGCCGTCATCGCGAGGCGCCCCCGGCGCCCGCCGTCTCCGACATCGTCCTCGTGACGATCGACACGCTGAGGTTCGACGCAGTCGGCTTCGACGGGAACGCGCGCGGGACCACGCCGAACCTCGACCGGTTCGCCGCGGAGGGACGCGTCTTCACCCGGGCGCACGCGCACAACGTCCTGACCCTGCCCTCCCATGCCAACATCCTGACCGGCCGGTATCCCTGGCAGCACGGCGTGCGCGACAACACGGGCTTCCGCCTCGATCGGAAGGTCGCGACCGCCGCCACGCTTCTCGCCGAAAAGGGGTTCGCGACGGGCGCTTTCGTCTCGGCGTTCGTCCTCGATTCGCGATACGGGCTCTCGCGCGGATTCGAGACGTACGACGAGCTCTACCGGCAGGTGGACCAGCCCCTCGAGGTCCAGATCGAGCAGAGCCGTGCGGGCGACGTCGTCGCGGCGGCGCTCGACTGGTACCGGGCGCGGGCCGGGAAGCCTCGATTTCTCTGGATCCATCTCTACGATCCTCACGCGCCGTACGATCCTCCCGACGGCTTCGGCCGGCGATTTCCGAACGATCCGTACCTGGGGGAGGTCGCTTACACCGACTCGGCCCTGGCGCCGCTGCTCGAGGCCGTGCGCGAGACGCGTCCGGCGCCGCTGCTGATCGTCACGAGCGACCACGGGGAAGCGCGGGGTGATCACAAAGAGCTGACCCACGGCCTCTTCGCGTACGAGCCGACGCTTCACATCCCGCTGCTGCTCTGGCGCCCCGGTTTCGTCGAGCCGGGTCGCGACTCCGGCCCCGCGCGGCACGTCGACATTCTGCCCACGATCCTCAAGGCCGCCGGAGCCCAGCCGGATCGTCAAGGCCCCGGCGTCCCTCTTCTCGACGGCGCCCGGAACGCGGCGCGCGATTCCTACTTCGAGTCTCTGTCCGCGAACTTCAACCGAGGCTGGGCTCCCCTGCGCGGGCTGATGCGGGGCGAGCAGAAGTACATCGACCTGCCGATTCCGGAGCTCTACGACCTCGCGGCCGATCCTGGTGAGCTCAACAATCTCGCGCCGGCGCGCTCGGACGTCCTGCGGCAGCTTCGCAAGGTGCTGCTCGAGATTCCCGCCGGTCCCACGCAGCCCGGCCCCGTCGGATCCGAGGAAGCCGCGAAGCTGCGCTCCCTCGGTTACCTGTCCGGCTCTTCCGAACCGAAGGCGTCGTACGGCCCGGAAGACGACCCCAAGAGCCGGATCGCGGTCGATGGGCAGCTCCACCATTTCGTCGAGCTGGTCCAGAGCGGAGACAAGGCCGCGGCGCTTCGCCTGGCGAGAGAGCTCGTGGCCGAGAACCCTCGCATGCGGCTGGCGTACGAGCACCTCTCCTTCCTGCTGCGCGAGAAGGGAGACCTGACCGGGGCGATGCGGGTGCTGGAACAGGGACGCGCCAACGGGGCAGGCGCCGAAAACCTCGATCGCCGGCGCGCTCTGATCCTCTCCGAGATGGGGCGCCCGAAAGAGGCCGTCGCGGTGCTCGCTCCCTACGGGCAGAGCCTCGACACGCAGACCCTGAACGCGCTCGGCATCGCGCTGTCCGACGCGGGGCAGGGAGGCGAGGCTCTCCGCATATTTGCGCGGGTGCTCGAGATCGATCCGGGAAACGCGTTCGCCTACCAGAACGCGGGGATCGCCTCGTTGAAGCTGGGTCGGGTGGCCGAGGCCCGCGAGAGCCTCGAGAGGGCCCTGGCGATTCACGAGCGGAACCCGCGGGCCTGGAACGCGCTCGGCGTCGCTTTCATGCAGAGCAACGAGCCGGCGAAGGCGCTCGACGCCTGGTCGAGCTCCTTGAAGTACGACCCGAAGCAGTACGACGCGCTCTACAACGTCGCGCGCGTCGCGGTGCGCCTGGGCGACCGGAAGCGCGCGCGGGAGGCCATGGAGCGTTTCGTGGCGACGGCGCCGAAATCGCGCTACGCTCGAGACATCGCGGAGGTCCGCGGAGC
>JBBQNC010000229.1:0-6271 GCA_038329555.1 Thermoanaerobaculia bacterium | reverse complement strand
AGCGGCCGGACGCGCGCCTCGGCGGCGAGTCGATCGCCGACGTGTTTCAGTCGGTCGGCGGACAGATCCGGCAGTCGTGGTGCGGGCCCTGCTTCGGCCAGGGCCCCGACGCGCTCACCGCGGGGCAGCGCGCGATCACGTCGTTCAACCGCAACTGGCAGAACCGAATGGGAATCGGCGGCGAAGGATATCTGGCGAGCCCCGCCGTCGTGGCGTCCTCCGCCCTCGCCGGCTACATGGCCCCGCCCGACGAGCTCGGCATCGAATGGGAGGCGGAGAGGTTCGGCGGATAGAGGTATCCATTCTCCTCTCCCCCGCACCGGGCGAGAGGGCAGGGTGAGGGGGCGCCCTCAGCGCTCTCCCGAAGTCACCGGGAGGGAATCGACGCGGCGCCTCATGACTCGTGCTCGACCGGGATCCCTCTCTCGGCGAGCCGCGATTCCCCGGCCGCGGCGTCGACATTGCGCACGCGGGAAAGCGGATCGGTCCGATACGATCCGGCCCTCCTCTCGATCGTGAAGCTCGATCGTGAAGCGCATGTCCTCTTGGCGGGCCCGCGCGATCTCGCCCCACGGGATGCGAAAACCGCGAAACGGGGCCGAGCCGCGCCCGGAGCATCTCCTCCGTCGCCTCGAGCGAGCGGCGGACACGGCGAAATCGCGAGAGGCGGGTCTCGAAGACTCCCAGGAGAACGAAGAGGAGTGCGAGACGTAGTTCGCATGAAACCATTTTCCGTCGCGGTGTTTCGTCAGCCCTTCGACGAAGAGGAGGGTCCCGCTCGCGATCTCGATCCAGCCGAACCGGGCGTGCGAGCCGCGCAAGCGATGCCGCCGCTCGAGGGCGATCGAGGCGAAGAGGGCCGCAGCGGCGGCGAGCTCCAGGATCGCGACCCATCGATGGGAAGTGTCCCCGCCCGAGAGCGAACTGTAGCCGGAGCCGGCCATCACCGCAGCGACCACGGCGTGCTGGACCGTCTGGAGCGCCTTCGCCCGCGCCAGGCGCACGTCGTCTAAGTACATGATGTCGCGGCTCTCCACGGCGGCATTCTCCGGCATCCTGGCCGAGCTTCGGGCTACGCTCCTTCGGGAACGATCGTTGCAGACAGGCAGTCAGAAGCGGAGGATCACCATGTCCAAGACGACCCAACGGACGGCAACGAGGATCGCGATTCTGCTCCTGGGGATTCTGCTGTCCGTTTCGGCGCGCGGGCAATACCGCGACGAGCCCGTTTCCGACGACATCCGCCAGACCGTCGCCCGGATCTCGTTTCTTTCCGGTCCTGTTTCGTACGCGCGCGGCGACGAGCCCGATGACTGGCAGTCGGCGGACGTCAACGTCCCGCTGACGCTCGGCGATCGGATGTACACCGGCCGCGCGGGAAGGGCGGAGCTGCAAATCCACGGCGGAGCCGTCATTCGGTTGAGCTCCGAAGCGGACCTCGCCGCGTTGAACCTGACCGACGACACGAAGCAGTTCTCCCTCACCTCCGGCGTGGCGGCGTTCGAGATCCGCCGCCTCGCGAACGACGAGGTCTTCGAAGTCGACACCCCGAATGCCGCGATCACGTTCGAGCGCGCCGGCGACTACCGGGTCGACGTCGATCGCGACGGGAACACGCGGGTGGGCGTGCGCAGGGGGGAGGCGACCGTCGCGGCCGGGGGAGGGCAGGTTCCTCTTTCCGCCGGTGACGAGATGGCCATCGACGGGCTCGACGACCCGCGATACGACGTTTTCGCCCTCCCCGGATCGGACGCCTTCGACCGATGGGTCGGCGTCCGGCGAAGCCGTTACAGTCGATCGAACTCCGTCCAGTACGTGAGCGCCGACGTCGTCGGCGCCGCGGACCTCGACGATTACGGACGGTGGGAGGAGATCCCGGAATACGGCCGGGTCTGGTCTCCGACGTCCGTGGACGCCGGATGGGCTCCTTATCGCGCCGGACACTGGGTGTGGCAGGACCCCTGGGGCTGGACCTGGGTCTCCTCCGAGCCATGGGGCTGGGCCCCGTACCACTACGGCCGGTGGGTCAACGCGTCGTCCCGCTGGTACTGGGTCCCCGTGGCGCGCAGCGTCCCGAGAGTCCGCTACTCCCCCGCGCTCGTCGCTTTCGTGGGAGGCGGTTCGGGATTCTCCGCCTCCATCCACGTCGGCGGAGGCGGCTTCGTCGGCTGGTTCCCGCTCGCGCCCCGGGACCCGTACGTCCCCTGGTGGGGGTCGGGCTCTCGCCGCGCGGACCTGCGCGACGTGCGCGACGTCCGGTACGTGAATCGTGACCACGTCACCGTCGTCAACCAGAACGCGTTCGTTTCGGGCGGGCTCGTGATGCGCAACGCGGTCACGGACCGAAACGTCCTCCGCCAGGTCGTGAGTGCGCCCGTCGTCCGAGGCTCGCTGCCCTTCGTTCCGACGAGCGCCTCGCTCCGCGTCGCCGCGCGGACGGATCTTCCCGCGCCTCCGCGGCCTCCCGCCGTCGTCGTGAACCGGCCGGTCGTGGCCCGCATCGCGCCGCCGCCGCCGCCGCCTTCGTTCGCCACCAAGATCGAAGCGATCCGCGAGAATCGCGGCTCGCCGGTCTCGCCCGCCGAGGCCGCGCGGATCGTCGAACAGCGCAAGGCTCCCGCGACCGTTGCGATCCGCCCCGTGGTCACGGAGCCGGGCCGCATGACTCTGACCCGCGGCCGGGAGGCTGCGGCGAGCCCGAGCGCTCCTCCGGCCAACCAGGGCGCCCCGAAGGCGGCTCCCCCGGCGCCGGTTCCGGTGCCCGCACAGCCTCTCCGCGGCCGTCCGCTCGCGACGATGGACCGGCCGGTCGGCGCCCCTCCCGCCGTCCTGGCGCCCGCACAGGCGCCTGCGCCCCCGCCCGGATCGAACCGGCCGATGTTCGTGACTCCGCGCCCCTCCGAGGAGCCGGTACCCGTTCTTCGAGGACGCCCTCCCATCGAGTCGCCACGCCCCGCGCCGAGCAACGCTCCCGTCCCCCCGCCGCCGGCGCCCGCGGCCGTCGCGCCGCCCGCTCCACGCGCCATGGAAAGAGAGCGGCCTCAGGCGGCACCACCCGTGGCTCCTCCGACGCAGCCGCAGATCAATGACCACAGCGACCGCAACGACCGCAACGACCGCAACGACCGCAATAACGGGCGAAACTCGGAGGACTGGCGCCTCCGGCAGCAACGCGACCGTTCGCAGCCTCCGACGCCCGCGGCGCCGGCGGCGGCGCCTCCCGCGCCCCCCTATCCCAGTCGCGAAGTCGCACCGGCGCAGCCCCCGGCGACCGGCCGACCCGCCGAGCAGCCACCGGCCGCCCCGATGCGCCCGCGCGAGGCCTTGCGCCCGACCGCGCCTCCGCCTCCTCCCCCGACCGAGCGAGCCGCACCCCCGGCGCGGATGCGCGAAGCCGCTCCGCCTCCCACAGCGGCCGCGCCGCCCCCGGCCGCTCCCCCGCCCGTCCGCGAACAGGACCGGCGGGAGCGCGTCAACGCGCCGCGCGGACCCGCGGCTGCGCCCCCGCCGCCCGCCGCGGCCGCCCCCCCGCCACCGCCCCCGGAGCGAGGGAGACCGACGCCCGAGGCTCGGGACGGCAAGAAGCCGCCACCCCCGACGAAGACACCCCAGGGTCAGGAGAAGAAGGACGAGCGCGAGAGAAAGGACCAGGGCGTCTGAGCCCCACGACCTCCTCACTGGTCTTCAGCCCGCCGGACGGCGGGCTTTTTCTTTCTATTCAGCGGTTTACGTGAGCATTACAAAGTTGACAATAGAGTATAGATTGCATATCTTCGGGAGTCCGAGGAGTACCGATGGCCGCCGACAACCGCTCCGTTCTCGAGATCACCAACCGGGAGTACAACGCGGGCTTCGTCACCGACATCGAGTCGGAGTCGATCCCGCCGGGTCTCTCCGAAGACGTGGTCCGCCTGATCTCCGCGAAGAAGGGGGAGCCGGAGTGGCTCCTCGACTGGCGGCTGAAGGCCTACCGGCACTGGATCACGATGACGGAGCCGACGTGGCAGAACGTTCACTACCCGCCGATCGATTACCAGTCGATCGTCTATTACTCGGCGCCGCGCTCGAAGAAGGACGGCCCGAAGACCCTCGAGGATGTCGACCCCAAGCTGCTCGAGACCTACGAGAAGCTCGGGATCCCGCTTCGGGAACGCGGGAAGCTCGCCGGCGTCGCGGTCGACGCGGTCTTCGACTCCGTCTCCGTCGCGACGACGTTCCGCGAGCAGCTCTCGAAAGTCGGAGTGATCTTCTGCTCGTTCTCGGAGGCCGTGCACAACCACCCGGACCTCGTCCGCAAGTATCTCGGCTCCGTAGTCCCCTACAGCGACAACTTCTTCGCGACGCTGAACTCCGCCGTCTTCTCCGACGGCTCGTTCTGCTACATCCCGAAGGGCGTCCGGTGCCCGATGGAGCTCTCCACCTACTTCCGGATCAACTCGGCCAACACCGGCCAGTTCGAGCGGACGCTCATCGTCGCCGACGAGGGCTCTACGGTGTCCTACCTCGAAGGCTGCACGGCTCCGATCCGGGACGAGAACCAGCTCCACGCGGCCGTCGTCGAGCTCGTCGCGCTGGACGACGCGCAGATCAAGTACTCGACGGTTCAGAACTGGTATCCGGGCGACGAGAACGGCAAGGGCGGCATCTTCAACTTCGTCACCAAGCGCGGGAAGTGCGCCGGACGCCGCTCGAAGATCTCCTGGACGCAGGTCGAGACGGGCTCAGCGATCACGTGGAAGTACCCGAGCTGCATCCTGCTCGGCGACGACTCGGTGGGCGAGTTCTACTCGGTCGCGGTCGCCAACCACCGGCAGCAGGCCGATACCGGCACGAAGATGATTCACATCGGCAAGAACACGAAGTCGACGATCGTCTCGAAGGGGATCTCGGCGGGCCACGGTCAGAACACCTACCGGGGGCTCGTGAAGATCCTCGGGAAGGCGGACAACGCCCGGAACTACTCCCAGTGCGACTCGCTCCTGATCGGCGACCGCTGCGGGGCGCACACGTTCCCCTACATCGAGGTGAGCAATTCGACCGCGCAGATGGAGCACGAGGCGTCCACGTCGAAGATCGGCGAGGACCAGATCTTCTACTTCCAGCAGCGCGGCATCTCCGCCGAGGACGCCGTGTCGATGATCGTCAACGGTTTCTGCAAGCAGGTCTTCAAGGAGCTCCCGATGGAGTTCGCCGTCGAGGCCCAGAAGCTGTTGGGGGTCTCGTTGGAGGGGTCGGTCGGATGAGAGACGAGCTATCAGCTATCAGCTGTCAGCTGTCAGCTATCAGCTATCAGCTATCAGCCGGGAACGCCCCGGCTCTGTTTACTGAAACCCGGCTCTGTTTTGTTGACAGCTGAGAGCTGAAAGCTGAGAGCTGAAAGCCAAAAGGAACCAATGAACAATCAGCCGCTTCTCCAGATCGAGGACCTCCACGCCTCCGTCGGCGGCAACGTGATCCTCCGCGGCGTCAATCTGACGGTCATGCCCGGCCAGGTCCACGCGATCATGGGACCGAACGGCTCCGGGAAGTCGACGCTCGCGCACGTGCTCGCCGGGCGGCCCGGCTACGAGGTGACATCCGGCAAGGTGCGCTTCAAGGGCATGGACCTTCTCGCCATGACTCCCGAGCTGCGGGCGCGCGAAGGCGTCTTCCTCGCTTTTCAGTACCCCGTCGAGGTGCCGGGCGTCTCGAACGTGTACTTCCTGAAGAACGCCTTGAACGCCATCCGGAAGCATCGCGGGCTCCCGGAGCTCGACGCCATGGACCTCCTCGCCCTGACGAAGGAGAAGGCGAAGCTGGTCGAGATCGACGAGGAGCTCGTCCGGCGCCCCGTCAACGAGGGGTTCTCGGGCGGCGAGAAGAAGCGCAACGAGATCTTCCAGATGGCCGTGCTCGACCCCATCCTGGCCGTCCTCGACGAGACCGACTCCGGCCTGGACATCGACGCGCTCCGCATCGTCGCCTCGGGGGTCAACGCGCTGCGGTCTCCCGAGAGGTCGATGATCGTCGTCACGCACTACCAGCGGCTCCTGAACTACATCGTGCCGGACTTTCTCCACGTCCTCGTCGACGGACGCATCGCGTTGTCGGGAGGCAAGGAGCTCGCGCTGGAGCTCGAGGAGCGCGGCTACGCGTGGCTCGAGAAGGAGCCCGCCCCGGCCGGAGCGAGCGCGTAAATGCCTGCCCCGGCCCTCGTCCACGACACGGACCTCTACGCCTCCGCCTTCGCGGACCTGGAGCGGCGCGCAAAGGGCGAGGCCCCCTGGATTCT
>JBBQNC010000228.1:0-6284 GCA_038329555.1 Thermoanaerobaculia bacterium | reverse complement strand
CTTGCCCGTCCCCGTTTCGCCGACCACGAGAACCGTGGCATCGGTGAGAGCGACTCTCGACACGAGAGCGTGCACGTCGCGCAACGCCCGGCTCTCGCCGACGAAGTCGTCGGCTCCCGAGAGCTCGCCGGCCATCCGGCGATGGTCTTTTTCGATCCACTCCCTCTGGCGGAGATTGTCGGCCGCGGCCGCGGCCATGTTCGCGAGTCCCGTGAGGAGCTCGAGATGATGCCGCTCGAGAGCCGGACCGGGATAGCTCGAAGAGATCGAGAAGACTCCCCACGTCCGGCCGAAAGCCGTCAGGGGCGCGACGGCGAGCGATCGGCCGCCGGACGCGAGGAGGCTCGGAGAAGCCGGAATTTGTCCGGCCGCCGCAAGGTCGACGGAGAGCACGGATTCCCCGCTCTCGAGAACGCGGTGCGCCAGCGTCCGGCTCACCGACGGGACCGCGGCGAGCCGGGATTTCCCGAAGCACTCCGCGAGCGAGATGGTTCCGGGCCCGCACCAGGCCATCGACGCCGCGTCGAGCGGCAACCTCTCCAGGACGAGATCGACGAGACGCTCGGAGAGCTCGCCGATGGAGCGTGAAGTCGCGATCTGCCGGCTCGCGTCCAGGAGAATGCGCAGGTCGCCCGCGAAGCGAGCGGGATCGAGGCGAGCGCCCGAGGATCCCTCGAAGTAAGGCGAGTCTCTGGGATCGAGCTCGAGGGTCGAGCCCGACGCGGCCCCGTCGTCGAAGCGGGGCGGCGGTGCGCCGTCCGAGCCGGCCTCCGCATGCGCATCGTCCGAGAAGAGCAAAAGGGATGCTCCGATGCGGACCTGATCGCCGTGCTGGAGGGCGCGCTCCGTGACGGGCACGCCGTTGACGAAGGTTCCGTTCCGGCTGTCGAGATCGCGGATGCGGTGCTCGCCGTCGACGAACGCGACGAGGGAATGACGGCGCGAGAGCGAGGCGTCGGGAATCGCAATCGCGTTCTCCGCGTCGCGCCCGATCGACATTTCCTCGCCCCCGAGGCGAAAGAGCGCCCCTTCGACGGGACCGGCCAGAGCCGCGAGGCGCCTCGACATCGGTGACCAAACTCTATCCAATCGGAGAACCCCATCTCCGATTGGCGAGGCTCGAGCGCGGCCGACCCCGCCTCCCGAAGACTCGCCCCCGACGCCGCGGAAAGGCGATCCCCTTCCAGGGCCGTCACTTCGCTCTCCCACCGCGTCCGTGGTGCAGCGGGCGGTCGCGGTGGCATCGGCGCTGCTCCTTCCCTTCCGAAAACCCAGCCAGAAAAGGAGGGCTCCATGAAGACCGGTTGCCGCATCCGCATCGTGAGTCTCGCCTGCGTCCTCGCTGCCGCGAGTCGCATCTCGCCCGCGCGCGAGATCCTCGTTTCAGGATCCATTCAGGCCGCCGTGAACGCGGCGCGGCCGGGCGACCGGATCCGCGTTCCCGCCGGCGTCTATCGCGAATGCGTCTCCATGACGCGCGACGACATCACCCTCATCGGAAGCCGCCTCGCGATCCTCGACGGAACGGGCCTTCCCTGCGACACGGGGATTCATGCGGCGCCTCCCCCGGGCCATGCCGCCATCCAGCGGTTTCGGATGGACGGTTTTCATGTGCGCCACTACTCCAAGAACGGCGTACTCGTCGAGCACGGGTCCGACTTCCGGATTACGTCCGGCCGCGAGTCCTTCAACGGGGAGTACGGAATCTTCGCTCTGCATTCGACGCGGGGCCTGATCGAAGAAAACCGCGTCTCGGACTCCGACGACACCGGCATCTACGTGGGGCAGTCCTCGGACGTCGTCGTGCGTGAGAACTCGGTGACGGATTGCACGGTCGGAATCGAGATCGAGAACACCGTCGGTGCCAGAATCCTCGCGAATCGGGCGTTCGGTAACTCGACCGGGATTCTCATCGACGTCCTTCCGGGGCTCGAGACCATCGAGACGGATCGCGTCACCGTCGTGGAGAACGTCCTTCTCGCAAACAACCGCCCGAATCCGTCCACCGATCCTGCGGACATCCTGTCCCTGCTGCCCGCCGGCGTCGGACTCCTGAACGTCGGGGGAGACAGCGTCGAGGTGCGTGCGAACCTCGCCGCGGGGAATGACAGCGCGGGGATCGCCGTCTTTCAGCTTCCGCCCGATGCCGCGTCGCTCGATCCGCGAATCGATCCGTTCCCCGACCGCAATGACATCCGGGACAACGTATGCCTCGGCAACGGCCGGCATGCGGATCCGAAGTTCGGGCCGCTTCCCGGCGCAGACCTCGTGTGGGACACGTCCGGAACGGGCAACTGCTGGAATCACAACATCGCCGGAACCACCTTCCCGGATCCCCTGCCGTCTTGCCGGTGAGTCCCGCCTGTCATCAAGGAGACGTCATGAAACAGCCCCGAAAGAGCGTCGCCCTGGCGCTCATCGCCGTGATGGCCCTCGCGTCCTCGGCCGGATGCCTGTCGGTCGCTATCGAGAGAGTCCGCGAACCGGCGGCCGGCGCCGCGTGCGGATCCTTGCAGGTCAGCGTGTCGCAGCAACGTCCTCGAAACGGCAATGGCGCTCCGCCCGAGCATCTCCTCGTCTCGGAGCTCTCGAGAGTGGACGGCACCCTGAGGATCGTAATCCGGGAGACGTCGGAGTCCCGGTGGAGCGTCGGCGGGCTGCGTCCCGGAAAGTACAGGATCCGCATCACGAGCTTCATCGATGAGGAAGGCGCCACCCGATTTCTCACGAGCCCGATCCAGAAGACGTTCCGCATCCGCGCGGGAGACGCTGTCTCCGCCGAGATCGTCGTCAAACGCTTTCCCTCCGGTCCCGTCGTTGCGGTCGGCGCGACGGTCGCGGGAGGAATCCTTCTCGCCGCGCTCATTTCTTCCCTGAGCGGCTGGGGCGGGGGCAACGGCGGAGCGATTCACATCTCCGGAAAGGGAACGAAGAAGCTCCTCCCCGGGCGGCCGCTGCCCGCTCCCCCGGGCGCTTCGATTCCTTCCGCGATGCGGCCGTGATTAGAGCGTCTTGATCCAGGACAGCAGCACGCTGCGGCCGCCCTTTCGAGGGCGGCCGTTTTTCGGCCGCTCGAGCCCGAAGTTGTAAGCGCCGTTCAATTCGATCTCGGAATTCCACAGGAAGCCGGTCGTGACGCCCGCTGTGACGCCGTGCAGGGGGCGCACCGTCGATACGACGAAGGTCCCGTCCGGACTGAATCGGGCCTGCTCGACCCAGGCGAGGGTTCCCTTGACCTGAAGGTAGAGAAAAAAGAGCGCCTGATACCGATACTCGAGGTTGACCAGGCCGTAACGCGACGGGAACAGCTCCTCGGGGGCCGCCGCCGGAACGATCGCGGAGGAGAGGGATTCCACGTCGCCGGTGTTCGATCCCCCGCCCAGGCGGAAGGCGGAGAAGCGATCCAGACGGGCACCGATTCCGGCGTAGGCGCTCGCGATCCATCGCTGGCGCTCGCGCGGCGCGCCCGGCGTCCCGAATGCGCCGAGCCCCCATGCTTCGATCCGCTGCCAACGGCGCCCTCGGGATCCGCTCGCGACCCCGAAGACGCCTCCGCCCCAGCTCTTCCAACCCGCTCGCTCGCCCGCGATCGCATCGAGACCCGCCGCCCAGCCGGCGTGGGGCAGCTCGAGGATGTTGCGCTCGAGGCTGTCCGCTCGCAGGCGGAGGTGAATCCGGCCTTCGAAGACGTCACGCGGCACTCGAAAGTCGGGAGCCGTCCGCGACCCGCGTGAGAAGAGCAGGACGCCGGGCTCAACCGTGAGCGTCGCCTCCATCGCGTTGTCCTGAAGGCCGGGGCCAATCGTCCGCCGCCAGCTGATCCCCGCGCCGCCGCGAACCTGATGCCGTTCGAGATCGGCTGCGGCGATCCGGACTCCTTCGACGTATTCGGACCGATCCCAGGGAAGCGTTTCGTTGAAGAAGGTCAAAGCGAGACTCGACCGGCCCTCGGGGCCGCGGTCCCAGCGGACGTCGTCGTAGAGCCCAGACAGGACAGCGCGCAACCGGCCCCGGTCGCCTCCGCGATTCCTCCACACGAGCAGTCCACCTGATGGAACGTACCGGCGCTTCTCGAGGTCGTCGGGAATCACCGCGATCGACAGAATCGCGTCCGTGACGACGCGGCGATCGATCGCCGGAACCGAGATGACCGAGCCGAAAACCGTCCCCGAGTAGGATTCGCCCGCTCGCGGGGTCCGGTCTTCTTGCGCGAGGCCCGTTGCCGCAGTGCCCCATGCCGCGATGACCAGAAGAAGGGGTCCGCGGCGAAGATTCACGGAAGGTCCTACTTGAACCCGTCGACGAGAAAAAGATCGGAGAGGAATCTCGCATAGGAGTAGGCGTACGTCTTCCCGTCCCGGGACACCTGCACCGCGGGAAACCCGTGGATACCGGCGCCGTCGGCCGTGGCAAGCGTTCTCCACGGCTCCTGCTGTCCGGTGAACGTGTCCACCCGGACGATTCGGGCCGGGACCTCGGAGAGGACGTACACGAGGACGTGCCGGTCGTCCATCCACCGAATCGGGACCTCGCCGCCGCGCATCCCCGGGACGGGTTTCACCTCGCCCCCCGAGGTCGGAGATAGATCGCCACACGGCCGTCCGGAGCGACGGCCGCGAGCGAGCTTCCGTCGGGAGAGACCGGAAAGCCCTCGTAATGCGAGAGAGGCATGCCTTCCGGCGTCAGTGGCCGGAACGGCTTTCCGGAAAGGTCCCCCGACCACAGCCGGACCCCGTGGTCCGGCTCGTTTCCCGCGACGATGAACCGCCGCCCGTCGGGAAACCAGTCGGCGCGGTGGACGACCAGGTGGCCGAGCGGGACTGTGCGCGCGCCGCCCCCGCCAGCCCCCGTCGGAAGGAGAACGAGTTTCGGTGGCATCGCCCTCAGGATCGCGAGAACCCACCGCTCGTCCGGAGACAGGGCCTGCGCAAATCCGTCGCCGAGGCGCACCGTCCGGCGCCCGTCGATCGAGCGCAGGAACCCGGCGTAGAGCGAATCGACGGCGCCGCCGAACTCGGTGAACAGTATCTGACGACCGTCCGCGGACACGTCCGTGACCAGTGACGAATCGAACCAGGAAAGATTCCTCTCGGCGGAATCCCCTTCGGCGCGGGCGAAGACGCCCATCCGGCGGCTCTCCTGCACGAGCAGGACCCGGCCATCGGGGGCGATGTCCTGAAGCGTGAGGCTTCCTGCGACGCCTCCGACCATGCGGGTCCGGCCCGACATCGTGACGGCGCGCAGGGTCCGTCCCTCACGTTCCGTCGTCGCGGCGAACCAGATCTCGTCGGTCCGGGGGGACCACGCAAGACCCTCGACGGAGGCCCACCCTCCGGAGAGCGTGCGCTTCCGGCCCGCCCGATCGACGACGGCCACCTCTCCTTCATCGTTGATCTGCGAAGGGTGGTCGAGAAAGGCGACGAGTTTTCCGTCCGGCGACACGCGCGGATGACTGACGAACCCCGCGGTCTCGTAGAGCTTCGTGCCGACCGGGAATTCGAGCGTGCTCCGGCCGCCTTGCGCCCGCACGGCCGCGAACTCCGTTCCGTTGGGCGCCCAGTCGGCGAAGGTGACGTCCTGAAGCAGCTCTCGGGGCGTGCCGCCTTCGAGGGGAGCCTGCGCGAGCAGCCCCACGGTCATGCCGCCGGGAGGGACGCCGCGTGCCCCCACGGACGCGAGGATCTCGCCCGCCTTAGACACCGCGAGGATCTCCGCGTCGGGGAAGTTGAGCGACGCCGATTCGGGGTTCTCCGGGCGCATCCGGAAGACCCGGAACGGCTCCCCGTCCCATGCCGCGCTGTAGAGGATCGTTTTGCCGTCCTGGGCGAAGCGGGCGGATTAGATCGTTCCGCGCCGGAAGGTGAGCTGGCGATAGGAGGGTGCGGCGGCGTGCGGCCGCCGGCTCGCGGCGAAGATTCCAGCGAGCGCCAGAAGCAGCAGAGACGCCCAGATCGCCGATGGGGCTCGGGAGCGTCCCGCCGGGACGAGGCTCTCGGACTTCGAGGAAATCTCTCCGGCATGCCTCATGTCGCTCGCGAGATCCGCGGTCGCCGCGTAACGATCCTCGGGCGCCTTCGCCAGACACCTCTGGAGGATGTGCCGGAGAAACGCTTCCGCCGGGTTTCCGGCGCGCGGCAGCTCCGGCTCGTCGCGGATGACCGCGGTGAGCGTTTCGGCCGGACTGTTGCCCGCGAAGGCGGCCCGACCCGTCCAGATCTCATAGAGGATCGAACCGAACGCGAAGAGATCCGAACGCAGATCGACGTGGCGGCCGGAGGCCTGCT
>JBBQNC010000227.1:0-6296 GCA_038329555.1 Thermoanaerobaculia bacterium | reverse complement strand
TTCGAGCCGATGGAGGGGGAGAAGATCTCCGGTTCGACGGCGGTCGTGAAGGTCGTCGGTAAGTAACTCGGAACGCGCGGACGACCGGGCCCTCTCCCCTCGCGGGGAGGGGGCTTTTCCTTTTCTTCGGGAAGCGTTCCTTCGAGTACGACGATCAGCCTGAGGGACACGCAGGCGGGCGACGTTCGCAGCGGCGGTTTTCGAACGTCCCCGACACCTCTGCGATCCGAGGCGCGAGAGAACGTGCCGACCCGGCGGGAGGCCCGCAACCTCCGGCCTGCGAGGCGGGTTATCGTAGCCACTCCTCGACACCCGGCTGAACGCAAACGCGAATCGGAGGTCCGACGATGTCCCTTCCTTCCATCGGCTGGATGGCCGCAGGCCTTCTCGGCGCGGCAGCCCTCTCAGGCGCGCCGAATCCGCCGTCCTCCACCCCCGCCGGGGGATCCCGCTACGAGGGCCTGGTCACCTTCTTCCGGGAGTGGCGGACGTTCCAGAAGCCGAAGCTCGCCGGCGGCGTGCCCGATTACTCCGCCCGCGCGATGGCGGCGCAGCAGACCGAGCTCGCCTCGTGGCAGCGGCGACTCGCCGCGATCGACACCAGGGGATGGCCGATTCCGCAGCAGGTCGACTACCGAGTCGTGCGCGCGGAGCTGAACGGGCTCGATTTCGACCACCGGGTCCTGAAGCCCTGGTCCAACAACCCGGCCTTCTACGTCACGGTCTTCACGGAAGAGAGCGATCAACCGGCGCGCGAGGGACCGTTCGCCCTGGGCGCCGTGGAGGTCTGGACGTACCGGTTCCCGCTGACCGCGGAGCGCGCCCTGGAGATGGACGCCGGCATCCGCGCGATCCCGGCCCTTCTCGCGCAGGCGAAGACCAACCTGACGGGTAACGGGAAGGACCTCTGGACGTTCGGAACGAGCAGCATCCGCCAGCAGAGCGCCGACCTCGCGCGGCTCGCGTCACAGGTCGCGAACGCGCCCGGGAGTCTCGGAAAGGACGTCGAGCGGGCGAAGCAGGCGACGGACGACTTTGCGGCGTGGCTCGACTCTCAGGCGGCGTCGAAGACGGGCCCCTCGGGCGTCGGCGTCGAGAACTATGACTGGTACCTGAAGAACGTCCAGCTCGTGCCGTACACGTGGCGCGAGGAGGTCACGATCATGGAGCGGGAGCTCGCACGCGCGGACGCGTTCCTCGCGATGGAGGAACAGCGCAACGCGAAGCTGCCGCCGCAGGCGCCGATCGCGAGCGCCGAGGAGCACACGCGCCGGTTCCCCGCGGGCGTAACGGAGTACATGGCCTTTCTCCGCGACCACGACATCCTGACGGTGAAGGACTGGATGGATCCCGCCCTGCGAGCAAGAGTCGGCACCTTCGCCCCCGGCCCGCGCGAGTTCTTTACCGAAGTGGACTACCGGGACCCGGAGCTGATGCGCACCCACGGGTACCACTGGTTCGACAAGGGCCGGATGGCGCACGAGCCTCATGCGAGCCCGATCCGAAGGGGAGCGCTTCTCTACAACATCTTCAACACGCGCACCGAGGGGCACGCGACGGGCTGGGAAGAGCTGATGATGCAGGCCGGTATGTTCGACGCCCGGCCGCCGACGCGCGAGCTCGTCTACATCCTGCTGGCGGAGAGGGCGGCGCGAGCCCTGGGCGACCTGTACATGCAGAGCAACGAGATGACCCTCGAGCAGGCCTCGGCCTTCGCGTCCGCGCACACGCCGCGCAACTGGCTCCGGATGGATGGAGCGCTGGTCCGCGCCGAGCAGCACCTCTACCTGCAGCAGCCGGGATACGGGACCAGCTACATCATCGGCAAGATCGAGATCGAGAAGCTCCTCGCGGAGCGCCGCCGGCAGCTCAACGACGCCTTCACCATGAAGCGGTTCATGGAGGAGCTGGACGCCGCCGGCCTGGTACCGGCCTCGCTGCTCCGATGGGAGCTGACGGGGAAGATGCCGTCGGACGTCGAACGGATGCTCGCCCCGCAAAAGAATTAGGCATTCCCCTCTCCTCCGGACGCGGGGAGAGGGTCAGGGTGAGGGGGATCCGCGCTCACTGCCGGCGCGGTGAGTCTTCGGAGCCTCGGCATCGTGACAAACGCTAGACTGCGAAGCCTCGCGTTTCGCCGTGGATTCGAAGAGAGGAGTCGAAATGTTCGAACACCGCTCGAGCCGTTTGCTCCCGTGGCCCGCCTTTCGGAAGCGTCTCGCCCGAGCCGTGGCCCTGGGCCTCGCCGTCATCGCCGCTTCGCTTTTCGTCGGGATGCTCGGGTATCGGTACATCGCGGGACAGACGTGGCCGGATGCCTTCCTGAACGCTGCGATGATCCTGTCGGGCATGGGGCCGGTCGGCGACCTCCCGACGACTTCCGCGAAGGTCTTCGCGGGCTGCTACGCCCTGTACAGCGGGCTCAGCCTCATTTCGATCGTCGGAATCGTGATCGCTCCCGTCGTCCACCGCTTCCTTCACAAGTTCCACCTCGAGACGAAGAAAGAGGCGGGCGGGAAGTAGTCTCGTGGCGTCCCGTGCGCCCGCCGTTCCGGGACGCGCGCGGGCGCCTACCGGGCCGCGATCCGAAGCGGCTGAATCTTCCAGTACGTCAACGACCGCCACAGCCACTCCGGCGGCCCGAAGCGATATCGCCGCAGCCACACAGGACGCTTACCCCGATCAGCGAGGCCCGTTTGCCCATGACATGCTCCTTTTTTCCGGCAACGTTATCCCGCGGACCCGCTCCCCGCTGCGAAATGTCGAAGAGCTCGTCCGGAGGGGTTGTACGGTGCCTGACGTAGTATGCAGATTCTGATCAAGCCGTCCCACCGGTGCGGGAGCGCGCCGGCGTTTCCTGCGTATCCCCATCGGCTCGCCACACGCGCGGCAGGGTCGAAGTGAGCGCGCGCAAGCTGCGGATCGGAGTCATCGACCTCGTCACCAAGGGGCCCACCCGCGCGCTGTACGCGCGCGTCATGAACGCGAACCTCGCGAGCATCATGCCGCAGGTCGTCGGCGTGTGGTGCGAGGCGGAAGGTCACGAGGTCACGTTCGTCTGCTACACGGGTCTGGAGAAATTGACGGACGAGCTCCCGGAGAACGTCGACCTCGTCTTCATCGGGGCCTTCACGGAAGCGGCACTGCTCGCCTATTCGCTCTCCAACCTGTTTCGATCCCGCGGAGCGGTCACCGTGCTCGGCGGCCCTCACGCGCGCTGCTATCCGGAGGACGCCCGGAAGTACTTCGACTACGTTCTGGGGTTCACCGACCGGGCCGTGGTTCGCGACGTGCTGAAGGACTGCTCGCCGCACCGTCCGGTCGGCTTGCACCTCGCGGCGAAGAAGCAGCCGGCGGAGTTACCCGGCGTTCGCGAGCGCTGGAAGTTCATCGACAAGACCCTCCAGAAGGCTCCGCTCTTCAAGATGGTACCGATGATCGGCAGTCTCGGGTGTCCATACACCTGCAGCTTCTGCATCGACTCCGTCGTTCCGTACCAGCCGCTCGATTTTGGCGTCCTCTCCGACGACCTGCGGTTCCTCGTCACGAAGCTCAGACATCCGCGCGTCGGCTGGCACGATCCGAACTTCGGCGTGCGGTTCGACGACTACCTGAATGCGATCGACTCCGCCGTGAAGCCCGGAAGCATCGACTTCGTCGCCGAGAGCAGCCTTTCCCTCTTGTCCGAGCCGCATCTGAAGCGCCTTCGGCACAGCGGGTTCAAGGTTCTGCTTCCCGGCGTGGAGTCCTGGTACGAGCTCGGCAACAAGTCGAAGACGGGACAGCACACGGGAATGGACAAAGTCCGGGAGATCTCCGAGCACGTCAACCTGATCCTCCGCTACGTCCCGTACGTGCAGACCAACTTCGTGCTGGGGCTCGATTCGGACGAAGGCGCGGAGCCCTTCGAGCTGACCAAACGGTTCGTGGACCTTACGCCCGGCGCGTTCCCGGGTTACTCGCTTCTCTCCGCCTTCGGAAGGGCGGCGCCCCTCAACCTCCAGTACCAGCGCGCCGGCCGCGTGCTGCCGTTCCCGTTCCACTTCCTCGACAACAACCACGCGATGAACGTGAAGCCGAAGAATTACGGGTGGAGCGATTTCTACGACCAGGTCATCGCCCTGACGAAGTACACGTTCTCCTGGCCCGCGATCGCCAGGCGGTTCCGCGCGACGCGCGCGGCGATTCCTCGCGGGATGAACGTCGTGCGGGCCGTCTCCTCGGAGGGGTTCGGCCGGATCGCCCACTACAGCGAGCTGCGCCGGCGGCTCGACAGGGACCGCGAGATCCAGCGCTTCTTCGCGCAGGAAACGACCGAGCTGCCCGCGTACTACACCGACCAGGTTCGCCAGGATCTGGGGAGCCTGTGGGAATGGCTCCCGCCGGGAGCCCTCGAGCACGACAGCCACGCCTACCGGAAGTCGGAAGAGGCGCTCGCCGCGAACTAGATTTCGAAGCTCGAGGAGGCGGCTCCGGTCGACCCTAGGGCGCCGTCACGACGAATTCGCCTTTCATCTTCGAGTGGCCCATGCCGCAGAACTTGGCGCACTTGAAGTCGAAGGTCCCGGCTCTGTCCGGCGTGAAGCTCACCTTGGTTGGGGAGCCCTTCTCGAACGTGACCTTCTCGAGCTTCAACTCTTTGCAGGCGAATCCGTGCTTGGTGTCCTCGCTCTCGAAGGTGATCTCGACCGGCTCTCCGACCTTCAGCTCGATCCGGCTGGGCTGGAATTCGTACTTCTTGGCCGTGACGGTGATCTTGCGAGGCTCGGCCGTCTGAGCCGAAACGAGAAGCGATACGAGAACCAGCGCGGCCGCGGCGGGGACGACAATTCGCGAGATGCGCATGAGGAGTCTCCTTTTTCTTCGCGGTGATTCTATTTCCCGCCGGCCTCGTTCGACGAAGGACGGCCGCGGACGGCCGCCGCGGCCGTCGCATCTCTTCCCTCGGATTCTGTTCCGCGCGAGGCGTCAGCTCACGCGGGCCGCAAGGCTTTCCCCTCTCCCCCGGGCGCGGGGGAGAGGGTCAGGGTGAGGGGGACTCGTGACTACCACCCGGGCTCTTCGCAGCGCCGCGCCCCCCGTCGCTGAGGGCGACCGGACCGCGGATTCGTTGTTTCCCCCCCGCGCGGTCCGAGGCTTAGAACATCGCCTGGAGGCGGGCGATCAGCTTGTTCTGGACGGGGCTCGAGCCGGGCAGCGTCGTGCGGAGGTAGTCGGCCTGGAGCTTCAGAGCGTGGCCCTTCACGTAGTAGTTGAGGCCGAGCGTCCATGTGCGGGTGTCGTCCCGCCGCGAGTCGGCATTCGGGTCGAAGCGCTCGTATCGCGCGACGGCCTGAAAACGTGTGGTCAGCGAGTACGCTCCCTGCAGGTACCACCCGTCCGTCGTCAGACGGGCCACGGGGATCCGATCATCCGGCCGGTACACGGCCCGCAGGTACTCGGCCCAGATCTCCACGCGTCCGCTGCGCACCTGCGTGTCCACACCCCAGGCTTCGCGCTTTCCGGCGAAGACGTTGTCGCGGGCCTGGTTCGCGGGCTTCGAGTTGAAGCCGAGCTCCGACGGCTGCGCGAGACTCGCGTCGCGGGAGAGACGTTGCCGTCCGCGCCGACGGACCACGAAGTCTCCCGACCCAGAAAGCGTCCCGTCAGCGGGATGTACGCCGCCCGGGACGCCCAGAGATACCGGTTGTCGTCGTTGAAGTTGTTGTTCACGCCCGTCCCGTTGAAGACGCCCACCGCGTACGTGAACCGCTTGTCGAGGAGCTCTCCGCCGACCTGGGCGCCGAGCTGACGGCTCTGTGTGAGCCGGTCGTTCACGAGCGTCCTTTCCTCGAGGAGGAGGCGCGGATCGGAATAGAGCTGTTCGAAACCATAGGGCGTCTTGAACTGTCCGACGCGGACCTTCGCGAACGCCCAGTGCGTCCACTCGATGTAACCGTCTGTCATCTGGGCCCGAAGGCCGTTCGTGCTCGAGAGGGTCCCCGTGAGATCCGCCTCGATCCGGTAGTCGAACTCCTCGACGAACCGGCCCGAGGCATTCAGCCGCGCCCGGCGGAGGTAGATGCGGTCGTTGCCGTCTGGGAACCGGCTGTCGCCCCGATCGCCGTCCTCGAATTGCGCCTGCAGGAGCCCGCCGAGACGCACCGTGGGACCCGGATCGGCCCCCGTCGCGGGAGCGGGCGGCGATTGCCCGAGTCCCCCGGTCGCGAACCCGATCCACCCGAGAAGCCAGGCGGCGGGCATTCTGGGGCGGCGGCGGCGTCCGTTCGTCACCGGGCGGATGAAAGCACACGCAC
>JBBQNC010000226.1:0-6381 GCA_038329555.1 Thermoanaerobaculia bacterium | reverse complement strand
CAACACGTAGCGGGCGCCCAGTTCCTTGCCGGCGGTGCGCACGTCCACCGATTCATTGGCGTAGCGCGAAGTCGAGCTGCGCGCGATCACCCGGAGATAGGAGAAGCGCGACAGGCCGGTCCCGATGTCCTCGGTCAGTCCTCGGCCAGGGCCTCGAGGTCCCGGTCCGTTCCGCGGTATTTGAACGGCAACACCGCGACCCAGAAGCCCTCATCGGCGCGGGCGCGGATGACTCCGGAAGAGGGGCGCGCACCCCGTCCCGCCTCGGATGGCGACGAGGAGACCGGGATCGAGGGCGACGATGAGCTTTCTGGGACCGTGAGCCCGCCCCGGCGGACCCCCTCGAGAATCGGCTCCAGGAGGCCGCTCGCGAAGTGCCAGACCTCGATGTCCCGCCGAGCGTGCGCCGCGAAGCCGGGGTCGAGCGCAAGGAGATCCCGGACGGCTGACGCCGCCTCGCCCCGGCGATCGAGCTGCCCGGAGATGGCCGCGATGACGAGCTGCTGCCAGAACATGATCGCCAAGTTTACCTGCCTGGCGAGCTAGAGGGCGCGTGCGTACTCGCCGCTGAGGAAGTGCTCCAAGATCTGCACTAAATGAAACCACCCGGCGTGGTTCGGGTTGAGCTCCATGGCGCGGCGCACGATCGCGGCGCCGCGCTCGAACTCTCCCGTGTGCGCGATCAGCAGCCCCAGGATCCCCAGCGCGTCGGTGTTCAACCGATTCAGCGCCATGGCCTGCTCGGCGGCGGGGCGAAACGCGGCGAGGTCCTGCCGGAAGAAATAGGCCTGCGCGAGCGACACCATCCCGAGCTGATTCGCACGATCGAGCTCGACGGCTCGGCGGGCCGCGACTAGGGCGCGGTCCAGGGAGGCGGGGTCGGTCCGGAAGCCGAACGCGTGCTCATCCGTGTACACCTGTGCGAGGCAGGCCCACAGGTCCGCCAGCCCGGCGTCCCTTTCCACCGCCCGCTCCAGACGGGCCTTCATCGCCGTGTGCGCCGGCGGAGACAGCTGCTGCCGGTAAGCGAAGTACTGGAAGAGCCATTCCGACGGCGCGAGATCTTCGTCCGCTTTCTGCTGGATCATCGCCGTCATCGAGTGCACCAGGACGCCGTAGCTGTCCGCGACGGTGGCCACGACCCGGCCGCTGATGCCGTCCTGCAAGGCGAAGATGTCGGAATCCTTCAAGTCGCGGGTGTACGTCTCCGCCCAGAGGTGCGCGCCAGTCTGGGTGTCGACCAGCTGGACGTTGACGCGCAGGGCGGATGCGCCCTGGCGGATTCCGCCCTCCAGGACGTATCGGGCGGACAGTTGCTCGCCCGCGGCGCGCGCGTCGGGGGCCTGCGCCTGGAGGCGACGAGTGGCGTTGCGCGAGATGACGGAGAGATACGGAAACTTCGCGAGGCCGGCGTTGATGTCTTCCGCGAGACCTTCGCCAAAGGATTGCAGCTCGGGATCGGAGCCGGAGTGCGCGAACGGAAGCACGGCGATCCAGAAGGCTTGCGCCCGGGTGCGGCCCGAGTCTTTCCCGGGAGCTCGTCCTCGTCCGCGTCCATCATCGGAGTCTGCGCTCGCCGGCTTTGCCCGTAGCGTCGCCCGCGGCGAAGCGGCCGGCGAGGCCGATGATGCGTCCGCGCGCAGCTCTTTCAACTCGTTGTACACGTCGCGCGAGGTCTGGTAGCGGTCGCGCGGGACTTTCTCGAGGCAGCGCCGGAGGACCCTGGCGAGGTCCGGCGGGAGGTCCGCGCGCAACTCGGTCACCGAGGGAGGCTTGTCGCGCAGGATGGACGAGATGAGGTCCACCGCGGTCGTGCCCGTGAACGGGCGCTCCCCCGTCAGCAGCTGGTAGAGCACCACTCCGAGCGAGAAGACGTCCGACCTCGCGTCCACCGTCGCGCCCCGAGCCTGCTCCGGCGACATGTACGCGACTGTGCCGAAGACCTGACCCTCGCCCGTCAGGTTCGCGCGGCTTCCGGTCGGGCTGCTCGAGAGGTCGGGGTTCGAATCGACGCCTCCGAGCCTGGCCAGGCCGAAGTCGAGCACCTTGACCCGACCGTCGCGAGTGATCATCACGTTGCCGGGCTTCAGGTCCCGGTGCACGATGCCGCGCTCATGCGCCGCCGATATGGCGTCGGCGAGCGGCACGGAGATGTCGAGGAAGCGGGAAAGAGCAAGGCCGCCGTCGGCGATGACGGCGTCGAGCGTCTCGCCCTCGATCAGCTCCATGGCCAGGAAGCGGGTCGCGCCCGACTCCTCGACCGAGAAGATCGTTACGATGTTCGGGTGGTTCAGGGAGGCGAGCGTGCGCGCCTCGCGCTGGAAGCGCTCGAGCCGCTCGGGGTCGGCGGCCATGTCCGCGGGAAGCATCTTGAGCGCCACGTCCCGGCCGAGCTTCGTGTCGGTGGCGCGGTACACCTCGCCCATCCCGCCCGCGCCGATCGGGGCCGTGATCCGGTAGTGGCCGAGGGTCTTACCGATCATCGGCGAGGTGGGGAGGGCGGTTCTCGCGCGGGGCGAGACGCCGGGGCGAAATTGACATGGGGTCACGCGAAGTGTATGTCTTACGGGCTGCGCGCGTCCTGCCGCTCGCGGATGGAGGCTGCGTCGGGAGAGGATGAGGTCAACGCTGAGTCGCTGCGTCGACGTGCGCTCCGACGGATTTGACGAGTTGACGGGACGACCTCTGCAGGAGGCGAGCGTCAACGCTGAATTGCTGAATTCAGGATTTCAGCCCTGACCCCTCGTCTCCCGGGTCTCGCCGCCGACGAGCTCCCATGCGCCTGGGACGGGAGCGGCCGCTTTCTGTTCGTCTACCGCCCGGGGGAGCTCCCGGCCCGAACCTCGCGGCTCGAAGTCGCGACCGGCGCGCGGCAGCCCTGGAGAACGGTGATGCCGGCCGACCCGACGGGCGTCACGTTCATTCGTACTCCGCACTTCTCGCGCGACGGGGAGACCTGCGCCTACTCCTACTCGAGGCGACTCTCGAACCGCCACCTCGTGCGAGGCCTTCGGTGAGACTCTCCGCGGGCACGAAGCTCGGCCCCTACGAGATCGTGGCGCCGCTCGGCGCGGGCGGCATGGGAGAGGTGTACCGGGCGCGGGACGGCAAGCTCCATCGCGAGGTGGCGATCAAGGTCTTACCGGAGGCGTTCGCCAGGGACGCCGAGCGGCTGGCGCGGTTCCGGCGCGAGGCGCCTACTCCTCGTGGATGACGGCGGGCCGAAGCGAGATCGAGATCCGGCCCTTTCCGTCGGGCGAAGGGAAATGGCAGGTCTCGTCGGATGGCGGGCGGTCCCCTCGCTGGAGCCGGCGCGGGGGCGAGCTCTTCTATGCCCACGACAACTACATCATGGCCGTGGAAGTGAAGACGACGCCCGCGTTCTCGCTGGGACCTCCACGAAAGTTGTTCACCCGGGAGCCGAGCGGCGCGAAGGTCGTCTGGTTTGGACTCTTGCTGGACAGCTTCGAGACCACCGAAGACGCGAGGCGTTTCCTGATGTTGAAGAACGCCGGTCCCGGCGACCCGGGCCGAGGACGGACGATCGCGATCGTGCAGAACTGGTTCGCGGAGTTCGCGGGAAAGGCGGCGCAATGACGCTTCTTCCGGCGACGGCGATCGCGGGCGCGCGGCAACCCGTGCTCGACGTGGCCGCGAGATGGAAAAAGCCATGCCTTCAATCCCGTCCCGGTCTACGACTCGAGCCTCTTCGTCGTCGACGGTTTGCGGTGAGCCGGAACGAAGGAAGGTCCACGGCGTGACGCTGGCCTCCGGCGCCCGTCTCGGTCCTTACGAGATCCTCGAGCCGCTCGGCGCCGGAGGAATGGGAGAAGTCTGGAAGGCGCGCGACACGCGGCTCCAGCGAACGGTGGCGATCAAGGTAATGGCTGAGCGCCTCTCTTCGTCCCCCGCGATCCGGCAGCGCTTCGAGCGGGAAGCCAGGACGATCTCGCAGCTTTCGCACCCCCACATCTGCGCGCTCTACGACGTGGGGCGTGAGGGGGACACGGAGTACCTCGTCATGGAGTACCTGGAAGGCGAGACTCTGTCGCAGCGCCTGGCGAGGGGCGCTCTTTCACCGGAGCAGACGCTGCGGTACGGGATCGAGATCGCGGATGCGCTCGGTAACGCCCACCGGCAGGGAATCGTGCATCGCGACTTGAAGCCCGGCAACGTGATGCTGACGAAGGCGGGGACCAAGCTGCTCGACTTTGGCCTCGCCAAGGCGGCGGCCGTTGCGCCGGCGGCGGGGCTGTCCGCTCTGCCGACGGCGGAGCAGTCTCTGACGTCGGCAGGAGGGGTGGTCGGCACGGTGCAGTACATGGCGCCCGAGCAGGTCGCCGGCCGGGAGGCCGACGCCCGGTCCGACATCTTCGCTCTCGGCGCCATGGTCTACGAGATGTCGACGGGGCGGAGGGCGTTTTCCGGCGAGAACCCGGCGTCCGTGATCACGGCAATCCTGCGCGACGAGCCGGCTCCCATCGCGGCGCTCGCGCCGAGAACGCCTGCCGCGCTCGATCGGCTTGTTCGCACGTGTCTCGCAAAGGACCCCGACGACCGCTGGCAGAGCGCCGGAGACATCGCCCGCGAGATGAAGTGGATCGCGGAGACGGCGGCCGGATCGGCGCTCGCGCCGCGAGATGCCCGCCGCTCGAGGGGTCGTGAGCGGCTGGCGTGGGGTGTCGCGGCGGCAGCCCTCCTCCTCGGAGCGGTTGCCGCGCTGCTCTCCCGGCGGCCGCAGGCCCACGAGGAGCTGATGCGTTTCAAGATCGCTCCGCCTTCCGGACAGATCTTTTTCGGAGAGGTGGCGCTCTCGCCGGATGCCCGGCGCATCGTGTTCCTCCTCCAGGACGAAGCGGGCAAGAACTCAATCGCTGTACGCTCGGTCGACGGCCTCGAGATCCGGCGGCTGCCGGGCACCGAAGAGGCGCGCGGCATGTTCTGGTCGCCCGACGGCCGCGAAATCGCTTTTTTCTCGGAAGGCCGGTTGAAGCGCACCGCCGCGGAAGGAGGACCGGTCCAAACGATCTGCGAGAGCGGGGCCGCCTTTTCCGGCGCATGGGGCCGCGAGGGCACGATCCTCTTCACAAAGGATTTTACCGGCCCGATGGTCGCCGTTCCCGCGTCGGGAGGCACGCCCAGGCCCGCGACGTCGGTCGACAAGACGAGGGGAGAAATCGGGCATTTCCATCCCGCCTTTCTTCCGGACGGGCGTCACTTCTTGTTCGCGGCGAGCAACGTCGATCCGGAGAAGACCTGGGTCCTGCTCGGGTCCCTCGATTCGAAGGACAGCCGCCGCCTCTTTCCGGCGGATTCGTCCGCGATCTTCGCCGAGCCCGGCTACCTTCTCTTCGGTCGCAACGGCTCCCTTTTCGCATGGAGATTCGATCCGGAGGGTGTGAAGCTCATCGGGGAGCCCGCCCCCGCTTTCGAGAATGTGCGCGCTCTTCGCGAGGACGGCTTGACGTCGGCTTCGGCTGCCGGCAATCGGGTCGTGTTCTTGACGTGGGACGGCCGGCGCCGCCTCGCCTGGGTGGACCGGAAAGGTCACGAGCTCGGGACTCTCGGCGAAGTCGGCGGTTACTCGGACGTCCGTATCTCGCCGGACGGCCGGAGAGCCGCGGTGGCCCGGCGCGATCCGTCGCACGGCCACAACCAGGACGTCTGGGTGCTCGACGTTTCCCGCGGAACGAGTTCTCGGATCACGTCTGAACCCGGCGAGGAGTTCAATCCCGCCTGGTTCCCGGACGGCGAGCGGCTGGTCTATGTCTCCGCGCATGGAGACGGCGCCTTCGACCTCTACGAGCGGCCGGCGAGCGGCGGCCCCGAGAAGACTCTCGCGCACTCGGACCGGGACAAGATCATGCCGACGGTATCGCCCGACGGCCTGAATTTGCTCGCCGCGATTTCCGAGATAGGAAACTTCTCGCGGTCCCTGCTGCCTGTCTCCGGGTCCGGCAACCCGGCCCCTCTGAGCGGTGACTCCCGTTCCTCGGAGCAGCATCCGGCGTTCTCTCCGGACGGCCGCTGGTCGGCGTTCGACTCCAACGAATCGGGGCAGAGAGAGGTCTACGTGCAGCCGATACCGGCCGGTCCGAAGCGTCAGGTCTCGATCGGGGGCGGGCAGATGCCTGTTTGGAACCGAAACGGCAAGGAGGTCTTCTACGCGGCGAGAGACGGAATGCTGATGTCCGTGGCATTGCGTCTCTCGGAAAACCGACCAGAGATCGGAGAACCGCAGGTCCTCTTTCTCCTGCGGCTCGGAACGAGCGGAGAGCTCCCCTGGCACCGGCATCCCTACGACGTCTCTCCGGACGGCCAGCGGTTCCTGGTGATCCGCAGCGCCGCGGACGCGGAGCCGGACGGCGCCGTCGTCGTCAC
>JBBQNC010000225.1:0-6398 GCA_038329555.1 Thermoanaerobaculia bacterium | reverse complement strand
TCTTCGCCGAAGCTGCGGACGTTGATCGCCGGGTTGCGCGGATTCACGTTGACGTCGGCGACCGGCGCGTAGATCTGGTTCAGCCCGAGGGCCCGCGCCTCTTCCGCCACGATGCGCCCCTGGCGCTCGGCGAGGGACGGGTCCCCGGTGGCCCCGACCGCCATCGGCCAGGGCCAGTAGGTCGTGTCCTGGAATCGCATCCCCACGCCCGCCTCGAGGTCGGCCGCCACGAGAAGAGGCGTGCGGGCGGCGGCCTGCAGCTTCCGGTTCAGCATCGCGGTCTCGTACACGCCGGAGTAGAGGAACCACATGATCCCGCCGACGTGGTTGTCGCGCACCTGGTGCACGAGCTCGCGGTATTCGGGCGACGCCTCGTTCATGAATCGAGCCGTGGACGCATACACGAAGAGCTGGCCGATCTTTTCGTCCAGCGACAGGGACGACGCCGCGGGCGCCGAGCGCGTGGCCGTGACGCAGGCCGCGGCGAGCGGGAGGAGGACCGCCGCGAGGCCCACGCGCCGCCGGCGGCTCGACGAACGGTCTTGCACGGAGGGGAAGTCTACCGTTCGGAAGGCGGTCCGCCGCTCCGGGGAATCGGCCGGGAGGCTGTTTGGTGTTCGGTGTGGGGGGTGATCCGTGTTCGGTGCGTTGCTCGTCCGTCAGTCAACCGGTGTGACCGCCGCCTGATCCTCCTCGCCGGTCCGGATGCGGTAGACCTTCTCGACCGGCAGCACGAAGACCTTGCCGTCGCCGACCGCGCCGGTGCGCGCACCCCGGAGGATCGCATCGACGGTGGGACGGACGAAGTGGTCGGAGACCCCGATCTCGATCCGGACTTTCTCGGACAGCTCCATCTTCACCGTCGTGCCGCGATAGGTCTCGACGCGCTCCGTCTCTCCCCCGTGGCCCTGCACGCGCTGCAGCGTCAGCCCCCGCACGTCGGCGCGGAAGAGAGACTCCAGGACGTCGTTCAATTTGTCCGGGCGCACGACGGCCACGACGAGCTTCAGGAGGCCCCTCCGGTACTGCCGAGCGCCACCGGTGCGAGGCCTGTCTCGGCCGCCGGGCCGTCGCGCAGGACGAGAATCGCCCCCTCGCCGTGGGAATAGGCCTCCTCGCCGTGCTGGGAGACGTCCTGGCCGAGCCCCTCGTCACGCATCGACGCACGGAGCGGGGTGAAGAGGGCGACGGCCTTCAGGATCCCGAGCGTCATCGCCGCGCTGAAGACGATCGCGGCGCCGACCGCGACCGCCTGGATCAGGACCTGGCGGGGGTTGCCCAAGAGGAGGCCGTCCGTCGTGCCGTTCCACGACTTCTGGGCCAGCACGCCCGTCAGCAGGGCGCCGACCGCGCCCCCGACGCCATGCGCCGCGACGACGTCGAGCGAGTCGTCGAGCCGCGTCCTCGCGCGCCACAGGAGGGCGAAGTAGCTCGGAAAGGCCGCCGCCGCGCCGAGGACGATCGCCGCCAGCGGACCGACGAGGCCCGCGGCCGGCGTCACCGCCACGAGACCGACGACGATGGCCGTGGCGGCGCCCACCGCCGTGGCCTTGCCGCCGCGCGCGAGGTCGAGCAGCGTCCAGACGACGAGCGTGGCGACCGGCGCGAACAGGGTGTTGGTGAACGCGAGAGCCGCGGAGGGGCTGGCCGCGAGCGCGCTGCCCGCGTTGAAGCCGAACCATCCGAACCAGAGCAGCCCCGCCCCGAGCAGGGTGAACGGAACGTTGTGCGGCAGCATCGCCTGGCGCGCGTGGTCCTTGCGCGGACCGAGGTACCAGGCCGCCACGGCCGCGGCCGCCGCGGCGTTGACGTGCACGACCGTGCCGCCCGCGAAGTCGAGGGCACCGAGGCGCGCGAGCCATCCCCCGCCCCAGACCCAGTGCGCGAGCGGAGCGTAGACGAGGAGGGCCCAGAGCGAGATGAACGCGACGTACGGCCCGAAGCGCATCCGCTCGACGATCGCGCCGGAGATGAGCGCGGCCGTGATGATCGCGAACGTCCCCTGGTAGGAGAAGAAGAGGACGTGCGGCACCGTCCCCTTCGGTGCGAGGTCGACGCCCCGCAGCAGAGCATGCCCGACCCCGCCGATCCAGGCTCCGTCTCCCGAGAACGCGAGCGAGTAACCGAGGAGCGCCCAGCCGATGCCGACGAACCCGAGGGCGACGAAGCTCATCATCATGGTGTTCAGGGCGTTCTTCGCGCGAACGAGCCCGCCGTAAAAGAAGGCGAGGGCGGGCGTCATGAGGAGGACGAGCGCCGTGGCGATCAGGAGCCAGGCGGTGTCCGCGGGGTTCATCGAACGGCAAGATAGCAGACGGAGTTTCGGGCTGTCACGTCAAATCTGCATGCCATGCTCGATTTAGCAGACAAGTGATCGATTTAGACCCGCCACGGCCCTCCGCAAGCCGCCGAATGTGTCTGTTGAGCAAAATTTTCAACGCAGAGTTGATGGCGGGGCCCCGGCCGCGCGAAGCTGGGTGCATGGTTGCATTTCGTCATTTCACGCCCGAGGTCGGAGCGAGTTGGCGATCCTCGATACGGGGCGCCCCAGCCCAACGCTCTACATCCTTCCGCCGCCCCGAATGCCGAGTTGCTTCCAACCTATTCGTCAGGAGCGGAATCGCTGCGGCGTAATCCGAGCCGACCCACAAAAAGTCGAAATGCACGCCTGACCCCAAGGGCTCCCCCAAGGGCTCCCGTTCGCATCGCGAATAGTCTCCGCGCGATTCCGCGCGGAGGAGGTTCGCGATGCGGGAGCGTAGCGCCGCAAGGGACCAGGCGGGCGGTCAAGGCCACAGCCGAGCCGCCCGCCGGCCGCGTCAGCGGAGGTCCCGCCGCAAGCGAAGCGACGTTCAGCCGCGTGCCGGCAGCGGCGGCGGCGCGGGCGGCGGAATCTCCGGCGCCAGCCTTCCGAGAGCGGTCATCCCGGCGAGGCCTCCCAGCCCCATCGTCTCGACGGCGGAGGAGGGCACGATGACCATCGAGCCCTTCTCCTTGATTGCCTCGTAGAGCATGTTCATCGCCCGCAGATGCAGGGCGACGGGCTTGTCGGCGTAGGCCTCCCCCGCCTTGACGAAGCGCTCCGCGATCTCGGTCTCGGCCGTGCCCAGGATGATCCGCGCCTGACGCTCCCGCTCGGCCTGAGCCTGGCGGCTCATCGCGTCCTCGAGCTCCTGGGGGATCTTCACGTCCCGGATCTCGACCGAGTGGACCGTGATGCCCCACGGGTTCGTCTTCTCGTCCAGGATCTTCTGGAGCTCCTTGCCGAGCTGCTCCCGCTCCGTGATCATCTCGGCGAGCTGGTGGCGGCCGATCGCCTCCCGCAGCGCCGTCTGGGCGGACATCATCACGGCGTCCATGTAGTCCGAGACCTCCAGGACCGATTTCTGCGCGTCCCAGACCGTCCAGAACACGATCGCGTCGACGTTCACGGGGACGGTGTCCCGGGTCAACGCCGACTCCGCGCTCACGTCCGTCACGCGCACCCGCTGGTCGATCAGGTGCGAGACCGTGTCGACGATCGGGATGATCCCGAAGAGGCCGGGGCCCTTCAGTCCCACGAATCGCCCGAAGCGGAGCACGACCGCGCGCTCCCACTGCCGCGCGACCTTGATCGAAAAGAGGGCGATGAAGGCGAGAAGCGTCGACCCGACGAGCAGGATCGGGGTCGCGGGCATGCTGTCCATCGCGATCCCGGCCGTGCAGCCCACGACCTCGATCAGGATCATCGCCGCCACGCTCACGGGGTTCACGAACCGGCGCGCGTCGGCGCCCGTCTCGCGGGCCTTCTGCCGCCTCTCGGACGCGTCCCCGCGCTCCTCGCGCGCCTTCCTGCCCGCACCGCCCCCGGCGATCATGAAGGGAACCATCGATCTACCTCCTGTCCATTTTCTCCGCGCGCTCCGTGAGCGCCTCGGCGAGCTCGTCGAGAGAAAAGCCGCTCGACGCGGCGAGCGAAACGAATCGATCCACGAGGCCGTCGAGAGCCTTCCGGCGCTCCGCGCTGCGGCGCTCCGCCCGGCGCGTGGCGACGAAGGTGCCCGTCCCCTGCTGCGTGTCCACGATGCCCCGGATTTCCATCTCGCGGTACGCCTTCGCGACCGTGTTCAGGTTGACGGACAGGTCGACCGCGAGCTGCCGCACGGTCGGGAGCTGGACGCCCGGCAGGAGGCGGCCGTCGGCCACGGCCAGTAGCACCTGGTCGATGATCTGGCGATAGAACGGCACCCCGGAAGAGGTGTCGAGCCGGAAGAGCTCCGTTGTTGTCATATTCCACTAGTACAATAGGCCACAGCCGAAGCCGTGTCAAGACTCCTCATGGCCGCTGCACCGGAACTTGTGCAACCCCTCTTCGCGTCCGGCGAAGCGGAGCCATGTACTTCGAAACACTCGGGTTGAGGTTGCACGAACGGACTCTTTCCTTCTCGCGGACTTCATGTCAATTTCTCCGCGTCATCCGATGACCAGAGACATTCTTGCCATCCATTCTCAGAGAAGGAGGATCTCGATGAGGGGAACCGCGTCTGCCCGGTGGCGGGCTATTTGGGGACTCGCGCTCGCCGGAGCGCTCGGGCTCGCGCCGGCCGCGTTCGCTCAGACGGACGTGACGACCGGGCGCATCGCCGGGACCGTGAACGCGATCGACGGCAGCGCTTTGCCGGGTGTCGGCATCGAGGCGAGGAATCAGGAGACGGGGCTCACCAAGACGACGACGACGGATTCCTCCGGTTCCTTCGTCGTCATCAACCTGCCCCCCGGCCGCTACACGCTCACGGCGACGCTCGAGGGATTTAAGTCGGGCTCGCGGCCGGACATCCGCCTCGACATCGGCGTGGTCCCGACGGTCGACTTCCGGATGCCGCTCAGTACGGTCAGCGAGTCGATCACGGTCACGTCGACCGAGCTGACGGTCGAGACCACGAACACCGCGGCTTCGACGACGATCCAGACCGAGCAGGTGAAGCAGCTGCCCGTCAACGGGCGCAACTTTCAGGACCTGGTGCTCCTGACGCCCGAGACGCGCAAGGATCCCGAGAGCCGCGGAACGACCCTCGTCTCGGGGCAGCGCGGCATCAACACGAACACGACCGTCGACGGCATGGACTTCGACAACGGCTTCTTCGGAGGCACGTTCGGGTCGGCGGAGGGACGCGCGCCCCTCGCGATCTCGCAGGAGTCCGTCAAGGAAATCTCCGTCATCCGGAACGGGGCCTCCGTGGAGTTCGGGCCGTCGGGCGGCGGGGTGATCAACGTCATCACCAAGAGCGGGACGAACGATCTCCACGGCTCGGGCTTCTATTACCTCCAGCCGCACAGCACGGTCGCGCGGCTGTCGAACGGGCGCGAGGCGCCGGACCAGAAAAAGAAGCAGTACGGATTCTCCGTTGGGGGACCGATCCTCCGCGACCGCCTCTTCTTCTTCGGATCGTACGACCAGCAGAAACAGGACGTCGGAATTCCGGTGAATTCCGTCCTGCTCGACCCGGCGATCTCCAACCGTTATCCGACTCTCGCGTCGGACCCGACCTACGTCCAGACGCAGGACGGCCGCGTCATCTTCGGCCGGCTCGATTTCCAGCTCTCCTCGTCGCAGCGTCTGATGGGCCGTCTGAACTACGCTCAGTACGAGGGCGATCACGGCACGTCCTCGTCGCAGAGCCAGACGAGCGGCCACAACGGGATCGAGGGCCTGCAATCGCATGCCTATATCGGAAACTGGAACAGCCAGTGGGGCTCGGCCCTCTTGAACGACCTGAACGGGCAATACGTCGTCGAGCAGACGCCCCGCGCGCCCTTCGGGACGGATTTCCCGGAGATCCGCTACGGCAGCTTCAGCCTCGGCAGCACGAGCTTCCTGCCGATCAACTCCACCGCGGAGCGCTCCTCCATCGGGGACGTCGCGACCTACCTGTTCAAGAACCACGTCATCAAGGGGGGCGCCGAGTACAACAAGACCTCGATCAGCCAGGTCTTCAAGGGCAACTGGCGCGGCGTGTACGTGTTCGCGGGCAACAACCTTCCCGCGCTCCTCGCGGGCAAGTGGACGCAGTTCTTCCAGTTCGGGGGGTTGAACGGCCGGACGGCCGACGAGGCGGGCACCGCGGCGTTCTCCCAGAAGGAGCTCGCCTTCTTCGCCCAGGACCAGTGGTTCATGACGCCCAAGTTCACCGTCTCCGCCGGCGTCCGGTACGAGAGACTCGACAATCCGAACAACCCGATCCTGAACTCGCAGCACGTCATGCCGAACGGTCAGTTCGCGCTCGACGGGCAGATCCCGGACCAGAACAACAAGTGGTCGCCGCGCGTCGGCTTCAGCTACGCACCCGATCCGAAGACGGCCATCAGGCTCTCGGCCGGCCGGTTCTGGTCGCGGACGCCCGGAATTCTCTTCGCCCAGC
>JBBQNC010000224.1:0-6400 GCA_038329555.1 Thermoanaerobaculia bacterium | reverse complement strand
TCCCGTACGAGGTCCTCGTACGAGTAGTGGGTCGATTCTTCCTTGAAGAGCCAGTTCATGAGGCTCGTCTCTCCTTCCGCCCGGCGGAGGTCATCGTCTGGGCCTCGCGCGATACCTCTCCCAGAGCCGCTTCTGCTTGTCGGTCAGGTCGAGCGGCCGGCCGTCGAGCCAGGCGCCGACGACGTGGGTCCGAACGTCGAGCACGTCGCCGTCCGTGACGATCAGGGTGGCGTCCTTGCCCGGCTCGATCGACCCGAGCCGCCCGGCGACATTCAGGATCATCGCGGGCTCGAGCGTGATTGCCGCCACGGCCCGCTCTCGCGGAAATCCGTAGGCGACGGCGGCGGCCGCCTGAAGGGGCAGGTCGCGGACCGTCGGAGCCGTACCGGTTTCCGCCCCGTCGTCGAATGCGACGCGGACCCCCGCCTGGGACAGGACCGCCGCGTTGGAGTAGGCCGCGTCGTAGGGCTCATCCGCCCGGACGGGCAGCGGAAGCGACTGGACGATCGCAGGGACGCCTGCGGCGGCGATCTCGGGGGCGATCCGCCAGCCGTCGTCGGCGCCGAAGAGGGCGGCTGACAGCTTCTCGTCCTTGACCCAGGCGAGCGCGGCGCGGATCTGCGCGACGCTGTGCGCCGCGACGATGATCGGGATCCGGCCTTCGACGGCGGGAAGCAGCGCTTCGAGCCGCGGGTCGAAGTCGTGCCGGGGAATTCCCGCGCCTCCCTCGGCGGACCGCGCCTTCCGATACGCACGAGCGTCCGAGAAGGCGTCCCGGAGCTTCTGCAGCGCCTCGTCGCGCCGCTTCTCCTGGATCCGCGGCGAGAAGCGCGCCGTCGGCGATCGGTCGATCGCGAGCTCGGGCCACACCACGAAGATCGCCGCCGGCGCGAGCACGGTGGCGTCTTCCCGCGTCCACCCGTCGAGCTTCATCGCAGCGAGCGATCCGGACACGATTCCGCCGATGGGAGTGATCCCGGCGACGAGGATTCCCGCAGAGCGGGCGACCGGCAACAGCTCGGAATCGAAGTTGACGGCGAGGTCCGCCCGCGCCTGGGGGTTCACGTCTCCGAGCTCGGTCGTGTCCACGGTCGCTCGAACGGACTGGATCTCCACGAGCCCGAGCACGGTCACGGGAGGAAGGAGGGATGGATAGATGTGCCTTCCGGAGAGGTCGACTCTCCGCGCGTCGGTGGGAACCGCGACGTTGGCGCCGGCGGCTACGATCCTGCCGTCTCGCAGAAGGACCGTGCCGTTCGGTACGTCCGGCCCGGAGACGGTGTGCACCGTGGCGCCGGTCAAGGCCACGGTCTCCGCTCCCGCGCCCGCCGCTCCCGAGAGCGCGAGGAGCGCGGCCGCCGCACAGAAGGCTCCCCTCCTCACCGCGGCCTCGCGGAGGGCGTGGGCGCGGGAGTCGGGCGCGCTGCAGGCAGCGCAGGGGCCGCGGGAGGCGCGGTCGGCTTCTTCTCGGGCTCCTCGGGCGGGCGCGTCGGCGCGGCGGAAGGCGCGATCCCTGCCGGCGGCGGCGCCGCATCGACCGGCTCCGCGCCGGCACGGGCGCTGCGGCGCTCGCTCTCGAGCATCTTCCGGGCCCGAAGGACGAGCTCCGCGCGCTCCTTCTCGAGAGCGGGGCGCCGCGCAAGGTCCGCCTCGCGGTCGAAGTATTTTCGTCCCTCGATCCACGTCTGCAGGGCGATCGACGACGTGGCCAGCGGGTCCCCGCTCCAGAGGACGAAATCAGCGTCCTTTCCGGCCTCGAGGGAGCCGACCCGATGGAAGATCCCGAGCTGTTTCGCGGGGTTCGAGGTCACGAACGCCAGCGCTTCCACCGGCGGAACTCCTCCGTAGCGGACGGCCTTCGCCGCCTCCCAGTTGAGACGCCGCGCGAGCTCGTCCGAGTCGGAGTTGAAGGAGACGAGGACTCCGCGCTCGCGCATGAGCGCCCCGTTGTACGGGATCGCGTCGTACGCCTCGGGCTTGTAGGCCCACCAGTCAGAAAACGTCGACGCGCCGGCGCCGTGTCTGGCGATCTCGTCCGCGACCTTGTACCCCTCGAGCACGTGCTGGAACGTGGCGACCTTCACGCCGAACTCCTCGGCCACGCGGATCATTTCCAGGATCTCGTCCTTTCGGTAGGAATGGCAGTGGATCATCCGCCTGCCCTCGAGGATTTCCGCGATCGCCTCGAGCTGCAGATCCGGAGCGGGTGGGATCGGCGCAGCGCCGCGCACCGCGGCGGCTCGCCGGTATTCCTCCTGGCGGCGCCGGTAGTCGCGCGCGGCGAGAAAGCGCTCCCGGATCAGGTTGGTGACACCCATGCGAGTGGCCGGGTATCGCGGGCGGGGGTTCACCCAGTTCGACTGCTTCGGGTTCTCACCGAGAGCGAACTTGATCCCGGCGGGAGCGCCCGCGAGGAGGTAATCCTCCGGCCCCCCGCCCCAGCGCCATTTCACGACCGCGTTCTGCCCGCCGATCGCGTTCGCGGAGCCGTGGAGGACGTTGGCGGTCGTGGTGCCGCCCGCGAGCTCGCGATAAGCCCCGACGTCGAACGGGTCGATGACGTCCTGGACGCGGACCTCGGCCGTGACCGCGTGCGTGCCCTCGTTGATCTGGCCGTCCACCGCCGTGTGGGAGTGACAGTCGATCATGCCGGGAGTCAGATGAAGGCCTCGGCCGTCCACCTCCACAACGCCGGACGGCGCCGCGACCGAACGTCCCACGGCGGAGATCTTCCCGTTGACTGCGAGCAGGTCGGCGTCCTCCACGAGTCCGGCGGGCCCCTGCGTCCAGATCGTGGCGTGCCGGACGATGACCGCCGCCAGGGGCGCAACCGGTCCGCGATCCGGCGGCGGAAATGGCCGGACGTCGGGATCGAGCCGGGGCTCGGGGGCCGGGTCCGCTGCCGCCGTCGTCGTTCGCCCGGCAACCCGTCCGCCGGCGCCTCCGCGGCGCTCGGGCAGCTCGTGGCGCCGGCCGTCGATCCATATCTCGATCGCCCGCGCCGAATCGGCGAACGGTTCCGCGGTCGCGACGACGAGATTCGCGATTTTTCCGGCCTCGAGTGAGCCGAGCCGGTCGCCCAGGCCGAGCTGCGTGGCGGGAATCGTGGTGACGGCGGCCAGGGCGTCCTCTGGCGAGAGGCCCCGGGCGATCGCCTCCCGGACGCGGCGCGGGAACTCCTCGGGCTCCTCGAGTCCGGCGGTCGTGAAGGAAAACCGGATGCCGGCGCTCCGAAGCCAGGCTGGATTCGAGGGCGAGCGGTCGATCCGTCGGAGGCGTTCGAGTGGAACGTCGATCCACTCCGCCTCGTCCTCCACTCGATAGGGGCGCGGGAAGTCGACCCGCAGGACGAGGTCGGGCCGCGCCTGGGCGATCTGCTCCCGCAGGCGATATTCGTCTCCGGATCCGACGAAACGGGCCTTGAGCTTCAACTCGCGCGCCATCCGGATGCTTCGAAGGAGCGAGAGGACGTCGCCCGCCTCGAACACGACCGTCTCGCGGCCTTCCGCGGCCGCGACGAGCGCGGCCGCGCCCGGCTCGTAACGAGGACGCAGCCGGCCCAGCGGCTTTCGGCCGTAAGCGTCCTCCGCGTCCCGCCACCACAGAGCGTCCGCGAATTGCTGGCGGACGAGAGCCGCCGCGCCCATCTTCGAGACGGGGTAGCCGGATCGGACGGCGCCCGGCGCGAGCTCGAAGCGCTCGGGGTCGAGCGAGACGTAGTGCCCGCTCTCGGGCACAAGAACCCGCTCCTCGAGAGCGCCGTCGCCGAGGCCGACGATCGCTCCGCGGCCGCGGAGGATTCCTCCGGCCGGCACGGCGGCGACGACCGCGAATCCGAGTCGGCGATAAGTCTCCGAGGCCCGCTCGGTCACCCGAAGGCCGTCGATCGCGCGCCCTTCGGCGTGCGACGAGTCGGCCGGAGACACGGCGAGGCGCGCGCCCGGGACGGCGGATTCCCCTTCCTCGTCGTCGCTCGGAGCTCGCGGGCGCTTCCCCGCGAGGCGGTCGACCGAAACGTAGGGGTCGATGAACCCGGCATACACGACCCGGCCGCGGCGCTCGAGAATCTGGGCGTCCGAGGGAATCGGCGTCGAGGCCTCCGGGCCGACGGCCTCGATGACGCCTCCCCGCATTACGACGACGCCGGGATCAAAAGCTCGACCGGGGGCGGCGACGACGCGCGCGCCCGTGATCGCGAACGCGGTCCGGTCGCCGCTGCGAACCTCCGTGGGACGTCCCGCCAGCGGGGACCCGACGAGCAGTGCCACGGCGAGGATCGCGAATGGGACCGCGACCGCCAGACCTCGGCCGAACCGCTCGCGTGCCGCTTTCATTCGGAAGCGCGCGGATTCTAACGCCTTTCGGCGGCCGGAGGTGGGCCGAGAACCGGCCGGCCTTTCCGCCCGGCGATCCGGGCTAAGATTCGCGCGGCCACAAACACAGTCATTTCGAACGAGGAGGACACATGCAACGTCGTCGATGGATCGCCTTGACCGCGACCGTTTTCGCGGGTGCGGGAATCGCAGGCGCCCAGACCACCCCCACGAAAGCGAGCGCGACCCCCGGCATGAGCACGACGCCGGCAGCGGCGGCGGCCGCGGCTCCTGCGGCCGCGCGGCGGGCGCCGAGCCCGGGCGGCACGGCCGCGACTCAGGTCGGGGGCACCTGGAGCGCGCCCGACAAGGATGGAGACCGGCGCTACGAGGGTGGCAAGTGGATCGAGATCGCGTACAGCCGGCCGATCCTGCGGGGCCGCCAGGACATCTTCGGGACGGGCGCCGACTACGGCAAGAAAGTCAGCGGCGGCGCCCCGGTCTGGCGCGCGGGGGCCAACGTCACGACGAGACTCAAGACGGAAGTGCCTCTCGAGATCGGCGGAAAGCGGGTCGCGCCCGGTGAATATGACCTCTTCGTCGACCTGAAGGAGGGCGGCTGGAATCTCATCGTCTCGACGCAGCCCGTCCAGGAGAAGTACGACCCGTCCGACAAGACGAAGATCTGGGGCTCCTACGGCTACGACCCGAAGTTCGACGTGGTCCGGGTCCCCATGACGATGATGAAGCCGGCCGTCTCCGTCGACCAGTTCACGATCGGCTTCGTGGACATGACCGACAAGGGTGGCAAGCTCGCGATGGCGTGGGGAAACACCGCGGCGATCGTCCTCTTCACCGTCGCGCAGTAACTCCTTGGATTTCCCGGCGCGGGCGGCCGAGGCGCCCGCGCTTTCTTTGGTCCGGGCGGCGTATGCTCACGGCGATGGCGTTCGACTTCTCTCCGGAGACGCTCGACCGAGAGTTTCCCGTTCGACGGCAGCTCGCCTATTTCAATCACGCGGCGGTCGCTCCCCTTCCGCGGCGCGTTTTCGAAGCCGTCGCGGCGCTCGCGGAGAACGTCCGGGACCGGGGAGCCGCGGACTGGCGCCGCTGGTACGCCGGCATCGAAGCGGCCCGCGAGGCCGGGGCGCGCTTCCTCGGCGCGCGGGCGGATGAGATCGCGTTCCTTCCGTCCACCGGGTGGGGCCTGAACCTCGTCGCGCACGCGTATCCGTGGAAGGAAGGGGACAACGTCGTCGGAGACGACATGGAGTTTCCTTCGAACGTCTACCCCTGGATGCTCCTCGCGTCGCGCGGCGTCGAGTTTCGAATGGCCCGCAACCGGGACGGCCGCATCGGGGTCGAGGAGATCGAGAGAGTCATCGACGCGCGCACGCGCGTGGTCGCGGTGTCCTGGGTCGCCTTCCACAACGGCTGGGTCTATCCGCTGGATGAGATCGGCGCGCTCTGCCGGGAGCGCGGGATCCTCTTCGTCGTCGACGCGATCCAGGGGCTGGGCGCGCTCCCGATCGACGTCGGCCGGACGCCCGTCGACGTTCTGGTCGCGGACGCGCACAAGTGGCTGCTCGGCCCGGAGGCCTGCGCGCTCTTCTACGTGGCGGAGAGCGCCCGCGAGCGCGTGCCCCCGCCGTTCGGCGGCTGGTGGAACGTCCGTCTCGGCGAAAGCTATCTCGACTACCGGCTCGACTTCCGCGCCGGCGGGCGGCGCTACGAGGCCGGGACGCTCCCGACGGCGCAGATCTTCGGACTCGCGGCCTCGATCACGCTGCTCGAGGACATGGGTGCGGAGACCGTGCGCAGCCGGATCCTTGCGACGAACGAAGCGCTCGCGCGGGGCCTGACCGACCGCGGATGGCGCATCGCTTCCCCCCTCCCCCTGCGGTCCGGGATTCTCGCCGCGATTCCGCCGGACGGCGATGCGACGCGCGCGGCGAAGCGGCTCGAAGCGGACGGCGTCATCGCCTCCACGCGGGAAGGCGCCGTCCGCTTCTCGCCGCACGCCGGCAACGACCCATCCGAGGTCGCGCGCGTCCTGGACACGCTCGACCGGGTCGAGGCCCGCCCCT
>JBBQNC010000223.1:0-6422 GCA_038329555.1 Thermoanaerobaculia bacterium | reverse complement strand
CTCATGGCGTGGGACCTGTCGGGAAACGCCGGGGCTGAGATCCGTCGCGCCCGACTCGTCGCAACCGTCGGGCCCCAGCGGGCCGCGGAGCTGCTGCCCTCGGGACCGCCGCTTCCGACCATCCTCCGAGATGACGAGTGGAGCGGGGCGAGAGCGACGGCCCCGGCGAGCCCCGCCGTTGAGTCCGCGGCCCCGCGGACGGGCATGCGTGAGGAAGACGGCCCCGACCCTTTTGCCCTCGCCGCCGGCGGCCTCGAGCGATTCGGGTTCGGAGGCGAGACGGTCGGAAGCAACGCCTGGGTCCTGGCGGGCTCGCGGACCCGGTCCGGGCGTCCCATCCTTGCCAACGACCCTCACCTCGGGCTGCGCACGCCGTCGATCTGGTACCTCGCGCGACTCGAGGCGCCCGGGTTGACCGTCGAGGGCGCGACACTGCCCGGTCTGCCCGGCGTCGTGATCGGCCGCAACGCGCGGATCGCGTGGGGGCTCACGAACCTCGAGCCGGACGTTCAGGACCTCTTCGTCGAGCGGCCGGATCCCGCCGACGGCAGCCGATACCTCTGGCAGGGCCGTTCGCTGGCCTTCGACCGCCGGACGGAGGTCATTCGCGTGCGCGGAGGACCAGACATCCGACTGGACGTCCGTTCGACCGTCCACGGCCCCGTCGTGACGGAGGTGCTCACGGGAGCCGATCGGCTCGGCGGCCCGGTGGCGCTGCGATGGACCGGTCTCGATCCGGGTGACCGCACCGGTGAAGCGTTCCTGGCGATCGACCGGGCCGGCGACTGGGAAGAGTTCCTCGCGGGCGTCTCCCTCCTCCACTGCCCCGGCCAGAACTTCGTTTACGCCGACACCGCCGGACACATCGGGTACACGGCGTCGGGAGCGATCCCGATCCGCCCGAAGTCGAAGGGTCTACTCCCCGTCTCCGGCGAGGGGGCCGACGACTGGTCAGGGTTCATCCCCTTCTCGGCCCTGCCCCGGACTCTGGATCCGTCCCGCGGCTACGTCGTGACCGCCAACCATCGCGTCGTTTCGGACACATATCCCCATCCGTTCAACGCGGACTGGGCCGAGCCGTACCGGGCCCGGCGGATCGAGGACCGGATCCTCGCCGTGCCGCGCCTGTCCGTGGACGAGGTGAGAGCGATTCAGCTCGACCGGGTGTCCTACCAGGCGCGCGACCTGCTGCCGATCCTGTTGAAGACCAGGCCGGCCGACGCGCCGAGCCGCGCCGCGCTCGACCGCCTGCGCGGCTGGAGCGGCGACTTCTCCCCGGAATCGCTGCCCGCGGCGATCTACGCGGCGTGGTACGCGGCGCTCTCGACGATGCCCGAAGACGAGCTGCGGGAGCCCGCGGCCCCTTCGACGCGGTCGCGTTTCCTCATCGTGGCGCTCACGACGGAGTCACCGTGGTGCGACGACGTCCGGACTCCCCGGCGGGAGACGTGCGGAAACTTCCAGACCGCGACCCTCGCTCGCGCGGTGGCTCTCCTGCGCCAGCGTCTCGGACCGGACGCCGCCTCATGGCGCTGGGAGCGGCTCCATCGGGCGCGCTTTCCCCATGCCGCCTTCGACGGGGTCCCCGTCCTCTCACGGTTGTTCAGCCTCGAGACGGGCCAGGGCGGCGATGCCTCGACGGTCAACGTCGGAGCCTACCGCCGCGACGGGTCGTTCCGGATGACGGACGGCCCGAGCTACCGCCAGATCGTGGACTTCGCGGATCTCGCGGGCGCCCGGTACGTGCACACCACGGGGCAGTCGGGCAACCCGTTCGAGAAGGGGTACCGGGATCTGCTGCCCGCGTGGAGGGGGGGTCGGGACTTCACGCTCGGCGGAACGCCGGAGAAGACGATGGTGCTGGAGCCGGAGCGGTCGGGAGAGTAAAAGCCGAGCGGGTCAGCTCGCTCCGACGGTGACGGGAGTCGAGTTCGGGTGATCTTCGGTGACCTTCCCGTCGCGCAGTCGAACGATCCGGCGCGCGTGCGCGGCGATGTCCTCTTCGTGCGTGACGAGGACGATCGTGTTGCCGCGGCGATTCAACTGCTCGAAGAGCCCCATGATCTCGTTACCCGTCTGCGAGTCGAGATTGCCGGTCGGCTCGTCGGCGAGGAGGATCGACGGGTTGTTGATCAGCGCGCGCGCCACCGCGACCCGCTGCCGTTGTCCGCCGGACAGCTCGTTCGGATGGTGCGTCATCCGGTCGGCGAGACCGACCGACTCGAGGGACGCGATGGCGCGCTCCCGCCGCTCACGCCGCGGGAGCCCCGAGTAGACGAGGGGAAGCTCGACCTGCTGGAGCGCCGACGTCCGGGGCAGGAGGTTGAACGTCTGGAAGACGAAGCCGATCTCCTGGTTTCGGATGGCCGCGAGCTCGTCGTCGGTCATCCGTGCAACCTCGCGTCCGTTCAGGACGTAGGAACCGGACGTCGGCGTGTCCAGGCAGCCGATCAGGTTCATGAGCGTCGACTTCCCGGAGCCGGAGGGGCCCATGATCGCGACGTATTCCCCGCGCTGGACGCCGAGGTTGACGCCGGACAGGGCATGCACCTGTTCCTGGCCCATCTCGTAGACCTTCGTGATTTCGCGGATGTCGATCAGCATGGAGGTCTGAAGTCCTCCCCGGTTATACGGCTCCGCGACCGGGAAGTTGTGCCGGAAGGGCTCACCCGAGAACGGCCGCCAGCCCGGCCTTCCCCAGGACGTACAGGGCCCAGATCGTGAACACGACGCCGGCGGCCGCCTTTCGTGACGTGCGCCCGGCGGCGGCAAAGCCGATCGTCAGGAGGATCAGAGTCCAGATCGAGAACACGTCGATCGAGCCGAGGAGCGAGTGGAGGGCGGGAGACGACGCCGTGTCGACGAGAAAACCGAGATTCGACCGCAGGAGATCGGGAATTCCCTGCGGGTCGATCGATTCCCGCTGGATCACGACCGGAACGAGAAGCAGCGTGCCGACGACCGACGGCAGGAACGCGTGCGCCGTGACGCCGACGCCCTGACGGAACGTCAAGTCCCAGCCGAATGCCTTGAACGAGGCCCAGAAGACGAGCGCCACGACCAGCGTCGCGATCGTCGGCACGAGCGCGGAGATCACCATGCCGATGACGGGCGCGATCTTCTTCTGCGTTGCAACGATCGCCTGGATGCGCTCCTCGGGAATGGTCTGGCCCTTCTTCTCGAGCGACGAGCGGATCATGCGGTCGTAGTCGAACTTCGGCGCCATCGCGGCGTAGAGGGCGAGGGAGACGACCGTCCAGAGAATGAGAGGCGCCACGAAGCCCGGCCGCGCCGCGATCGAGCGAAAGGTCGCGCCCGGCGAGAAGAATGTCCCGACGAGCCGTCCGACCGCGGACGTCGGCTCGGGCGGCGGGCCCGCGCCCGCGCTCTGATCCGCTTCCGTCACTTCGCGGCCGCGTTGACGTCCGTGACGGGAGGCGCGGAATCCGGCATGCCCTCCACGCGAATCCGCTTCCAGTCGAGATTATCGGCGATCGCGAAGTGGTACTGCGCGAGGGCCTTGCGGTAGATGGCGAGGGCCTGCTGCTCGAGCGTGCGAGCGGCCGACAGGTCGCGCTGGATCTGGTTGACCTGAAACGACGTCGTCATGCCGTTGTCGAACTTCTTCTTTTCGGCGTCGAGGTTGCGCTCGGCAAGCTCCCTGCCCTTTCGGGCCGCCACGATCGAGCGGCGCGACGTGTCGATCGCGCGCGCGGCGGCCCGCACCTCGACGACGACGTTCTGCTCGACGGTCGCGAGGCGCGCCTTGTCCGACTCCCACGTGTACTGCGCCACGCCCTTCGCGCCCCTCGCTCCGCGATTGAAGATCGGGTAGGAGAAGTTCAACCCGATCGACCAGTTCTTGTTGTTGCGGTCGAAGGTGTCCCGGAACGACTGCGAGAAGTTCGTGTCGGTGACGGCGCCCGTCACGGGATCGACGGAGAAGCCGGCGAGCCCCTTGCTTCCGTAGGAGCCGTTCAGGTTCAGTTGAGGCAGGGTCTGGTTCCGGTAGTACTGGTAGCGCACGAGATCCGACGCGACCTGGTAGGAGGTTGAGAGGATCTCGGGACGCCGCTGCAGGGCCATGGCGGTGCCCTCCTCGAGCTGGATCGTCACGTCCTCGGTGGAGAGCGGATCGGTCGGGAAGATGGGGACGTTCTGCTGCGACGGCTCGAAGTTCAGGAGCCGCTTCAGGCGATCCTGGGAGTCGCCGATCAGCCCCTCGGCCGTGATGATGTCCTGCTCGGCGGTCGCGATCCCGACTTCCGTCTGCGTGATGTCGATCGGGGCGAGCGATCCCACGTCGATCTTGATCCGGGTGATCCGGTTCAAGTCCTGCGCGATCCGCAGCGACTCCCGCTTCACCTCGAGATTCTGCAGGGAGTACACAAGATCCCAGTAGGCTTGCTCGACCGCGTTCACCGTTCCCTGGATGGTCCGGAGGAGATTCTGAAACGCCGAGTCGCGGGAGTTCTTCGAGATCCGGATGAGCCAGGTCGTCGGGAGCGTGCCGAAACCGCGGAGAAGAGGCTGATTGAACGAGAGCAGAAGCCCCGAGCTGTAGGAGGGATTGACGTCGAAGAACTGGTTGTTGGTCTTGCCCCGGTTTCCCGTGAGACCGAGCTGTACCTGTCCGCCCGTCGGCAGCAGCTGGCTGACGCCGGCGTTGAAGCTCGTGTTGTCGCTCACGCCCGAGGTGAGCTGCGACGCGGACGGATCTTCGGAGTGGGACCGGTTGACCCCGGCGGAGATCAGCGGATCGAAGATCCCCGTGTTCTGGAGGATCAGGTACTCGAACGATTCCGCCGCGTTGACCGAGACGTTCAGGTCTTCATTGTTGGCGACCGCCAGGTCGACCGCCTGCGAAAGCGAGAGGGGAAGTCCCCCCTTGTCGGCCGCCGGCAGCGGCATCGGGTTGCGCTGGCCGGGGCGGGTCGAGATCGCCGGGCCGTCCTGACCCATGGCCGGAAAGGCGCAGGACGCGCCCAGGAAGACAGCGACGGCGCGGACCGTCCAGGACTTGGGGAACCTCTTCATTCCGTTACTCCTTCGTCACCCCTTCTACGCAGGTTGGGGGGCGAATGTTTCGCGCCTGGCGACGCCTTTCGTCACAGCCTGCCGGTCGGGGAACCGCCGGGATCATAGTCCAGGTTCTCCGCGCCGCCTCCTCTTTCCGTCGCCCGTCAGAGGGCGGGGAGACGCAGCTCGCCGGGATAGAAGCACGCGACCGCCCGGTCCGGACCGGCCGACGCCAGAGGAGGCGCCTCGTCGGAGCACCGGGGCCGCGCGATCGGGCATCGCGGCGCGAACGCGCACCCGGCCGGATCTCCGCCGAAGGCCGTGGCCTCGCCCGGAATCGGAATTCGCGACAAGTGGACGCTGCCGGGAGGCCCAGGGACCGAGGAAACCAGCGCGGCCGTGTAGGGATGAAGCGGAAGGGCTGCGATCTCCGCCGGCGACCCCTCCTCGACGATTCGGCCCAGGTAAACGACGGCGACGCGGTCCGCGATGCGCCCGACCAGTGGAAGATCGTGCGAGATGAAAAGGTAGGCGACGCCGAGCCGCGCCTGGAGGTCCAAGAGCAGATTCACGATCTGCGCCGCGATGGAAACGTCCAGCGCCGAAACCGGCTCGTCGCAGACGACGAGCTTCGGCCGCGTCGCGAGGGCCCGTGCGATCGCGATGCGCTGGCGCTGCCCGCCGGAGAATTCTCCGGGGAACCGTCGCGCGGCCGCCGCGTCGAGGCCGACTTCGTTCAACAGCTCCCCGACTCTCTCGCGCAGCACTCCCGCGCGGGCGAGACCCTGCACCCGGAGCGGCTCGCCGATCTGGTCGCCCACGCGCATGCGCGGGTTGAGCGAAGTCTGAGGATCCTGGAAGACGATCTGCAGGTTCCGGCGCTTGCGCCGGAGCGCGTCTCCGCGCATCGCCAGCCAGTCCTCGCCGTCGAAGCGGATCGCGCCGGAATCCGGACTCTCGAGGCGGGCGACCAGGCGGCCGATCGTCGTCTTTCCGCTCCCGGATTCTCCGACGAGAGCGAGCGTTCGCCCCGAGGCGATCGAGAAGGAGACCCCGGCGACCGCCTCGAGAAACGTCCCCTGGCCGGCCGCCCGGACCGCGTAGCGTTTGCGAAGGTCTTTCGCGGCGAGCAGCGGCCCGTCGACCGCGGCGGCGTTCGGTTCGAGCTGGATCACCGGAACCCTGCCTCGGGCGCCGGGCCGCCGAACAGGAAGCAGCGGGCGAGGCCGGCGCCGGCGGGCAGGAGCTCCGGCTCCGAGGCGTCGCAAGGCTCGAACCGCTCCGGGCAGCGCGGCGCGAAGGCGCAGCATCCGCGCGGGCGAAACGCGAGATCGGGGACCGTCCCCGGGATCGTCTCCAGGCGCGCCCCGCGGGACAGCGCGTCCGACAGGCGAGGCAGCGAG
>JBBQNC010000222.1:0-6422 GCA_038329555.1 Thermoanaerobaculia bacterium | reverse complement strand
CGCTCTCCCAAACTGAGCTACAGCCCCACACCGGTTGAGAGGGCGCGCAGAATAGCATGCCGGGGATCCGGCCGACAAACCGGCAGACCGGCAATTGGCACGCCGTTTCGGTCCGGTACGATGGGGACGTGGATCACGCCGGGCCCGCCGGGTTTCCGCCGGCGCTCCTCGTTCGCCGGTCGTGACCGGTCTGGCGCGCCGCCCGGAGCGGCTGGCGGCTCTCCAGAAGACGACCTTCGACGTCCTGGTCGTCGGCGGCGGGATCACGGGCGCGGCCGTGGCGCGCGACGCTGCGTCGCGCGGCCTCTCCGTGGCTCTCATCGAGCGGGAGGATTGGGCGTCAGGCACTTCCTGGCGCTCCTCGAAGCTCGTCCACGGCGGCCTGCGCTACCTCCAGAGCGGCGCGCTGTCTCTCGTCTACGAGTCGCTCGCGGAGCGCGAGCGCCTGCTGCGCCTCGCGCCTCATCTCGTGTCGCCGCTCGAGTTCCTGTTCGCCGTCCTCCCGGGCCGCTGGGTCTCCCGGCCGGTTCTCGCCGCCGGTCTGACGCTCTACGACTGGCTTTCCCTCGGGCGGGGCGCCCCGCGCCACCGGCGGCTCGGCCGCCGCGAGACCCTGGCCGCGGAACCGCTCCTCGCGGGCGCCCCGTTTTCCGGCGGAGCGATCTACCGGGACGCCCGGGCGGACGACGCCCGCTTGACGCTCGAGAACGTTCTCGACGCCGCCGCTCTCGGGGCCGTCCCCGTCTCGCGCGTCGCCTTCCAAAAGCCCCTTCGCAATCCCGACGGAGAGTGCCCCGCCGCCTCGCTGCGCGACGTCGAATCGGGAACGGTCTTTCCGGTTCGCGCGCGGGTGACGATCCGGGCGGCGGGTCCGTGGTCCGACGCCCTGCGCCGGACCGAAGATGCCGCCGCGGCTGCGCGGATGCGGCTCTCGCTCGGGGCGCACGTGACGGTGCCCGCCTCCCGGCTGCCGGTCGCGCGCGCTGTGGCGATTCCCGTCGAGAGCTCCCGACTCCTCTTCGCGATTCCGAGCGGACCCGTGACGCTCCTCGGAACGACGGACACGGAGTATCGGGGCGATCCGGACGCCGCCGCCCCCCGCCCTGAGGATGTCGCGTATCTGCTGGCGCGCGCGGGTGAGGCGTTCCCGTCCGCGGCGCTCGGCTTAGAAGACGTCGTCGCGGCGTTCGCCGGGTTGAGAACCCTCCGGATCGGGAGGCGCGGCGAGGTCGCGCGCGCGAGCCGCGAGGAGATCCTCGAAACCTCTCCCGGCGAGGTCTCGGTCGCGGGAGGCAAGCTCACGACGCACCGGCGCATGGCGGTCCGGGCCGTGGATGCCGCGGTCGCGGTGCTGGGCGATGCGGGAGCCCGGGCCCGGGTCAGCGCCACGAGGGACCGCTCGTTCCCCGGCACGCCCGAAGGACCCTTCGAAGCCTTCGTCGCCGACTTCGTGCGACGCGCCGCCGGATCCGGTGTGCCGGCCGGCGCCGCCCGGCATCTCGCCCTTCGCTACGGTGCGCGGGCGGAGGAAGTCGTGAGCCTGGTGCGCGAGACCCCGGCTCTCGCGCGCCCGATCGTGCCCGGCCTTCCGGACCTCGAGGCCGAGGCGCTCTTTGCGGCGCGGTCCGAGGACGCGCGCGACGTCTCGGACGTCCTGATCCGGCGGACGCACGTCTTCTGGCAGGCCCGCGGGCAGGGAGCAGAGGCGGCGAGCCGGGTCGCGGAGATCCTGCGCGCCGAGCTCGGCTGGACGTCCGCAGAGACGGAGCAATCGCGCGCGCGGTATCTGGCGGAGGTGTCGCGCTCCCGGGCGGCCGTCGCTACCCGGGTTTGAGATCCGACAGGGTAGCGGAGAGGAGCGACCGCCGCTCGGCGTCGAGCCTCTCGAAGAGCGGCTCGAGCACGGTCACGACCCGGTCCTGCTCCTCGGGAGAGATGGCGTAGAGGTTCGGAGAGATGGCCTCGACGACCTGCGCCACCGTGATGTTGTCGGCGTTCACCGCCAGCGAGAACCGCGGCCCCTCGCGGACGATGAGCCCGTTCTCGACGAGGCAGTCCAGGATCCTTGCCGCCTCGTCGGACGTCGCCTCCTGCTCCCGGTAGAGGGAATCAAACGGGTGGACGCCGCCCGTCGAGAGGCGCAGAAGCATCCGAACGGCGTTTTCGGCGCGCCCCGCCCGGACTCCTCCGATTGACCGGCGCCGCGAGCGGTGCGTCTGCAGGACGTGCGTCAGCTCGACGCCCAGAAGGATGACCACCCAGACGAGGAAGATCGAGATGAGCGTGAGCAGGATCAGGGTGAGAGAGCCGGTGACGAGGTTCACGCGCGAGAGCGTCCGCACGTAGACGCCGAAGAGGGCGCGGAGGGCCTCGAGAAGCGCTCCCCCGGTGGCGCCCGAGATGAACGCCGCGGACCAGGAAACCTTGGCGTGGGGAAGGAAGCGGTAGAGCAGCGTCAGCGCGGCCACTTCGATGACGAACGGAAAGAAGGAGGCGACGGCGCCTCCGCCGATGAAGCTGCCCGCGGGCGACTTCTTCAGCATCTGGACGCCGAGAGCGATGCCGCCGAAGAGGAGCGTCAGGGAAAAGAGGACGACCGTATAGAGGGCGATGCGGGACACGAGGTCGCGGCGCCGGGGCGCCCCCCACACCGCGTTCACGACGCGCTCGATCGTGGAAATCAGGCGCAGCGATGCCAGGACCAGGATCACGAGACCGACGCCGGAGATGGCGGTCGACTCGGAGACGAACTCCCGGAGGCTCTCCGTGACCCGCGCCGTGTGGTACGGGAGCACGGCGTTGACGGCGTCGAGGATCCCGGTGACGTTCTCTCGGAAGAATCCCGCCAGAACGAGGGAAAAGGTCGCGAGGAGCGGAACGGCCGTGAGCAGCGTCGCGAACGCGAGAGAGCTCGCGAGATCCGCCCCCCGGTCCGCCCGAAATCCGCGGATCGTGTCGGCGATGGTCTCCCAGAACATGACGGCCGCGCGAACCAGACGCTCCGGCGCGCGGGGCCATCGGGCGCGGGCCCGTTCGATGGAGCTCTTGCCGTCGTTCACGGGATCGCGTCAGTGCCGGGCGACGGGCGGCCGGCGAGCGACGGCGGGGGTTTTGCAGGGGAGACGCACGTCTCTAGGGTATATGATCAATTTTCGGCATTGGGAGGTGAGATATGGCGAAAGAAACCCCGTTCGACCGCGCCAGAGACTTCGTCGAAGAGAAAATCGACCAGACGAAAGAGGTCCTGGGAGAGTCCTACTCTCGCGCTCGCGATCAGTTCGATGACGTGAGCGACGATCTCCGCAAGAACCTGAATCGGACCTCGAAGAGGATCGAGAAAGACTACGGCTACATCTGGAGCGACGTGCGCAAGTACGTCCGCGACAATCCCGGCACGTCCCTCGCGATCTCTCTCGGAGCCGGACTCGTGCTCGGTTTTCTGCTCCGCGGCAACGACGACTAGACGGGGAAAAAGCCGGTGCCTGGCGTGCGCTCCCGCGCGCCGTCCGCCGGCCCGTTTCCCTCTTTTCCGGCTGCCATGATCCGCGTCGAACCGATCGAGCGCGCCCTTCCCTCCGAATGGAAGCGGGTCGTCCGCGACCAGCCGCTCCTCTCCCTCTGCGCCGCGCTGGCGGCCGGCGTGTATCTGGGCCGCCGGCACGGACGGCAGCTCCTGTCCGCCCTGGTCAGCGTTGGAATCGCCACCACGGTGGACGGCGTCCGGCGCCGCTTCGGGTTGCCCGAGGAGCGCGGCGGCCGCTGATTCCGTCCATATAATCCGCGCGTGACACATTGGAAGGCGGGCCATCCCGCGCTGTCGACGTTCGCGTCCAGCGCGGGTTGAGCCTGCAAGATCGGTCAGTTCGACCTTTCCGCGCTTCTCGCGAAGCTCCCACGCCCGGCGGATCCGAATCTGCTGGTTGGGAATCTCCATGCCGACGACGCCGCCGTGTACCGGATCGGCGAGGGGCGCGTGATGGTTCAGACGGTCGACTTCTTCACGCCCGTCGTCGACGATCCCTTCCTCTTCGGCCAGATCGCAGCCGCCAACGCCCTCTCGGACGTCTACGCGATGGGCGCGCGTCCCGTTCTGGCGCTCGCGCTGGTCGCGTTTCCGACGACGGAGCTGCCGGTCGAAGTGCTCGAGGAGATCCTCCGGGGCGGCGCCGAGAAGACCGCGGAGTCGGGCGCGGTCATCGGCGGCGGCCACTCGATCGACCACGACATCCCGCTCTACGGACTCGCGGTGACGGGCCTCGCGGCGGAATCCGCGATCACACGCAACTCGGGAGCGAAACCCGGCGACGCCCTGGTCCTGACGAAGCCGCTCGGCATCGGGGTGACGGTCTGCGCGGGCCGGGCGGATGCGCTTGCATCGGGAGGCCTCGCCGCGAGGTTCCGCCGGCGCGCCATCTCGGATGCCGGACTCGCCGAGGCGGTGGCGGTCATGGCGGCCCTGAATCGCCCCGCGGCTGAGGCCATGGAGGGCTTCGACGTCCACGCCGCCACCGACGTCACGGGCTACGGCCTCCTCGGGCACGCGTACGAGATGATGGACGCCTCGGGCGCGACGGCGGAGTTCTTCGTCGACCGCATCCCGCTCCTGTCGGAGGCGCGCCGCCTCGCCGCGCGCGGAATCGCCCCGGACGGCTCGCGCGCGAACTTCCGCAACCTGCGGCCGCGGACCGAGATCGGCGCCGGCGTCTCCGACGACGACCTTCTCCTCCTCTGCGACGCTCAGACCTCCGGGGGACTCCTCGTGTCCCTTCCGGCGGATCAGGCCGACGCCTACGCGAGCGCCTGCCGGAAGCGCGGCGCCGAGAAGGCGGAGGTCGTCGGCCGGGTGCTCGCGCGAGGATCCTCGCAGCTCCGCGTCGAGAAGGGGAGTCGCTCGGGATCGGTTTCGAGCCTCGCTTCGACCGCGGAGAGGTGACCGAGGCGGTCGGAGAGTCCCAGGTTCTCGAATAACGACGCTCCGCCCAGGCGGCGCGAGGAGGAACGATGGCGAAACGGGATGTCGAGTGGGTCGAAGTCGCCTCGACGGGTCAGGACGAGGAGGCGATCCTGATCGCGGGCCTCTTGAAGTCGCAGGGCATTCCGACGGAGGTCGAAGGGCCGTCGGCCGCGTCGCCTCTGCCGGAGAATCTCGGAGCGTTCGGGATGAGTCGCGTGATGGTTCCGGCCGACCGGGCCAAGGAGGCGCGGCAGCTGCTCGCGCGCCGGAAGAAGGAGTTCGGGAAGCAGGCGAAGGGACCCGCGCGGGAATGACCGCTCTGCCGCCCGGATCGAAGATCGGGCGATTCGAGATCTCCGGCCTTCTGGGAGAGGGCGCGATGGGAATCGTCTATCTCGCTCACGATCCCCAGATCGAGCGGCCGGTCGCGATCAAAACTCTTCGCGCAGCGGGGGGAGGGGCGCACGCCGAGGAGCTCGAGGGCCGGTTCCTCAAGGAGGCGAAACTCGCGGGGCGGCTCCAGCATCCGAACGTCGTCACGATCTACGAAGCGGGCGAAGTCGGAACCGTGCTCTACATCGCGATGGAGTACGTCGACGGAGAGCCTCTGACGCGGTTCCTCTCCTCGCGCGAGTCCCTGTCGCTCGCCCAGCGCATCGAGATCGTCCGCGAGGTCGCCCTCGCGCTCCAGCACGCGCACGAGCGGGGAGTCCTGCATCGGGACGTCAAGCCCGGCAACATCCTCGTGACCCGCGACCGGCGCGTGAAGGTCGCGGACTTCGGAATCGGAAAGCTCCTGTCGAGCACCGCGGAGCTGACCCGGACGGGTCAGATGATCGGGAGCCCCGCCTACATGTCGCCGGAGCAGATCCGCGGCGAGAAGCTCGACGGAAGGTCGGATTTCTTTTCGCTGGGAGTGGTCTTCTACGAGCTCCTGACCGGGTCCCGGCCGTTTCCCGGCGACTCCATCACGACGCTCGTGTACCAGATCCTCCACATGGAACCTCGGGATCCGCTCGCGGTGCGGGCGGATCTCCCGCCGGCGGCGCGCGACGTGTTCGCCCGGCTCCTCGCGAAGTCGCCCGACAAGCGTCCCGCGGACGCCGACGAATTTCTCCGCGAGATCCGGAAGATCGCGGACCAGGTCGGGGAAGGGGAGCCGACGCTCGCCCTCCCGGTTCCCGTTCCCCTCCCGACGGTTCCGCCGCCTTCGACGGTTCCGCCGGCCGCCGCCGCGGTCGGAGGCCCGGGCTCGGGCGGAGCGTCGAGGCGTCTCGCCGTTCCGATTCTCGCGGGCGCGGCGCTGGCGGCCCTCCTTCTGGCCTTTTTCCTGGCCCGGCGGCCGATCGCGCCGGTGCCCGTCGGAGCGGCGCCGACACCGCTGCCGACGGCGACGGCGCCGCCCGCCTCCGGCGCGGGCGGAGGAGCCGGGAGCGCGTCCGCGATCTCCACCGCTCCGACGGAGCCG
>JBBQNC010000221.1:0-6453 GCA_038329555.1 Thermoanaerobaculia bacterium | reverse complement strand
TTCTTCTCATTCGGGACCAACGACCTCACGCAGCTGACGTACGGGTATTCGCGCGACGACGCGGCCTCCTTCCTCCCGATCTACATCGCCGAGGGCATCCTGCCGGAGGACCCGTTCGCGAGCCTCGACCAGTACGGAGTCGGCGAGCTCGTATCGCTCGCCACGCGGCGGGGCCGCGAGGCGAAGCCGGGATTGAAGATCGGAGTCTGCGGGGAGCACGGCGGGGACCCGCGGTCGATCGAGTTCTTCCACGCCGTGGGCCTCGACTACGTCTCGTGCTCCCCCTTCCGGGTGCCCGTCGCGCGCCTCGCCGCGGCTCGAGCGGCCCTGGCCGGGGGGGCCGCGTCCAGCACGGCCTGACCGGGATGTCGCGGGCGCCGTCCTGATAGCGTGCACGCATGCCGCATCTCTTTCTCGCGCTCGTCTTGACCGCCCTTCTGTCCGGATCCGGATCCGCCCCTCCTCCGCCCGCGGACCTCGTCCTCCTCTCGGCGAAGATCTGGACGGGCGATCCCGCCCGCCCGCAGGCGGAAGCGCTCGCCGTCCGAGGCGGCCGGATCGTCGCGGTCGGGTCGAACGCGGACGTGGAGCGTTTTCGCGGACCCGCGACGAAGACGATCGAGGGCGGCCAGCGTCGGGTCGTCCCCGGCTTCATCGACGCGCACACCCACATGTCGGGCGGCGGGTTCGACCTGCTCGCCATCGACTTGCGCCGTACGCGAGATCCCGCCGAGTTCACGCGGATCGTCGCGGAGTACGCGAAGACCCGCCCCGCCGGCGTCTGGCTGACCGACGGCCCGTGGGACCACGAGCAGTGGACGCCGCCGCGTCTCCCGACGAAGGAGATGCTCGATCCCGCGACGGGCGATCATCCGACTTGCCTGTCGCGCCAGGACGGCCACATGGTGGTCTGCAACAGCCTCGCCTTGAAGCTCGGGAAGATCGATCGTTCGACGCCCGACCCCCCGGGCGGGGTCATCGTCCACGACGCGAAGGGGGAGCCCACCGGAGTGCTCAAGGATGCCGCGATGGACGCCGTCTTCTCGATCCGACCTCCTCGAACGCCGGCGGAGCTTCACGACGCTCTGCACGCCGCCATGCGCCATGCCGCGAGCGTCGGCGTGACGTCCGTCCAGGACCTCCCCGGAGACGCGGGGGATCTCGACGCGTGGGACGCGCTCCGCAAGGCCGGAGAGCTGACGCTCCGCGTTCACTACCGGCTGCCGCTCTCCGCCTGGGAGAAGGCGCGGGACCGGCGGGCCGCGATGAAGAACGACGAGTGGCTGCGCCTGGGCGGCGTGAAGGGCTATGCGGACGGCTCCCTCGGCTCGTCGACCGCGCTCTTCGACCGGCCCTATTCGGACGAGCCCGGCAACCGGGGAGTCTTCGCCTCCGACGCGATTCCGATCTCGCGGATGGAGGAAAGGGTCGCGGGCGCGGACCGAGCCGGGCTGCAGGTCGTGATCCACGCGATCGGAGACCGCGCCAACGGAGAAATTCTCGACCTCTACGCGAGGGTCGCGCGCGCAAACGGGGCCCGGGACCGCCGGTTTCGCATCGAGCACGCGCAGCACCTGCGCCCGGCGGACATCCCGCGCTTCGCGCAGCTCGGCGTCGTCGCGTCGATGGAGCCGTATCACGCCGTCGACGACGGCCGATGGGCCGAGAAACGGATCGGCCGGGAGCGATGCCGCACGACGTATGCGTTCCGTTCGCTTCTCGACGCGGGCGCGCGGCTCGCGTTCGGCTCGGACTGGGACGTCGCCCCCCTTTCGCCGATCTCCGGGATCGACGCGGCGGTGACCCGGCGCACGATCGACGGAAAGAATCCCGGAGGATGGTTTCCGGAACAGCGAATCGGCGTCACCGAGGCCCTCGCGGCCTACACGACGGGCGCGGCCTGGGCGGCCTTCGAGGAGAAGGAAAAGGGGACGCTCGCCCCAGGGATGCTGGCGGACTTCGTCGTTCTGTCGCGCGACATCCTCTCCGTCCCGCGTGAAGAGATCGCCGAGACGCGGGTCGAGGCGACCGTCGTCGGTGGAAGGATCGTCTTTCGAGCCCCCTGATCGCTCGCCGACCTCGCGGATACACTGCCTCCTATGGCGCGAGTTCACCGGTTGTCGAGCGGAGTCATCGACCGGATCGCCGCCGGGGAGGTCGTGGAGCGGCCCGCCTCGGTCGTGAAGGAGCTCGTCGAGAACGCGCTCGACGCGGGTGCCACCCGTATCGACGTCGAGCTCGAGGGCGGCGGAGTGCGGCGTGTGCTCGTCCGGGACGACGGCACGGGCATGTCCCGGGACGACGCGCGGCTCGCGCTCGAGCGGCACGCGACGTCCAAGATCTCCTCCGACGAAGACCTCGACGGGGTGACCTCCTACGGCTTCCGGGGTGAGGCGCTCCCCTCGATCGGTTCGGTGTCGCTCCTCACCCTGACGACCTCCGACGGCTCGACCCCCGAAGCCGTGCGTCTCCGTGTCGCCTGGGGCGGGAACCCCGAGCAGGACGCCGCGGCGCGGCCCAGGGGAACGGACGTCGTCGTCGAGGACCTCTTCGCGAAGACCCCCGCCCGCAGGAAGTTTCTCTCCTCGCCGGAAGCGGAGGGGCGCGCCGCCGCCGCGTCGGTCACGAAGGCGGCGCTCGCCAACTCGGCCGTCGCATTCTCGCTGCGCTCCTCCGGCCGGGAGCTTCTCGACGCGCCGGCCGCGGTCGATCGCGCCGCGCGGATCCTTCAGGTCTTCGGCCGGGAGACGCTCGGCGAGCTCGAGCCCTTCGAGGCGAAGGCCGGACCGCTGCGCGTCGCCGGGTTCGTGACGCGCGGGTCGGTGACCTTCGGGACGCGCCGGTTCCAGCATCTCTTCGCGAACGGCAGGCCCATCGAGGACCGCGCGCTGTCTCGCGCGATCGGGCAGGCGTCGCGCGATGCCATCCGCACGGATCGCCACCCCGCGGTGTTCCTGTTCCTGACGGGCGAGCCGGGCTCGATCGACGTGAACGTGTCTCCGGCGAAGACGCAGGTTCGGTTCGCCGACGGCGGCACCGCATACCGCCTGGTCTACCACGCGGTCCAGTCCGCGCTCCTGGCGGGTAAGGAGGAGCGGCGTCTCCGGTCGGTGCCGGACGCGCCCTTCGTCGCGGAGCCGCCGGCCGGATACGCCTCCGGAGATCCCTCGTCGACCGTTCGTTCGACGCCGGCGGCCACTCCCGTCCCGCCCCGAGCGCCTGCCGAGCCTCCCGCGGCGCCCCCGGAGAAGCGTCCTCCGGAGCCCGTCCCGATCGGGCAGTACCGCGAGTCGTACATCCTGGCGAGCGGACCGGAGGGTCTTCTGATCATCGACCAGCACGCCGCGCACGAGCGCGTCCTTTACGAGCGGCTGCGCGACCGGATCGCCTCCGGGCGCGTCCTCTCGCAGCGGCTCCTGGTCCGAGCCGTCTTCGAGGCGGCGCCGGAGGAGATCGAGACGATCGCCGCGCACGGCGAGGACCTGACGTCGGCGGGATTCGAGATCGAGGCCCTCTCCGGACGCTCGTACGGCATCGCCGCGCTGCCGGCTGAGGCACGCGAGCGGGCGCCGGCGGAAATGCTGCGAGAAGCCCTGGCGCGTCTTGCCGAGACCGGCGGCGCGGCGCCGGAGGAGCGGCGAGATCGCATGGCCGCCGGGATCGCCTGCCGTTCGGCGGTGACGGTCCGGTATCACCTCGCGCCGGAAGAGATTCGCCGCCTACTGTCCGACTGGCTCCGCTGCACGGACCGCTTCACGTGCCCCCACGGGCGTCCGGTGGTGCTGTCGATGTCGGAGGAGGAAATGGAGAAGTACTTCAAGAGAAGATAGAACGGACGGGTAGTGAGTTCTGAGTTGTGAGTCGTGGGTTTTGCGAATTGCCGACCTCAGACCTCGCAATCCAAAAAAAGCGACCCCGAAGGGTCGCGGTGGTTCCTTCGATCAGAACTCAGAACTCAGAACCCATTCCTACAGCGATCTCGGAGGCATCCCCACGCCCTGCTCGTTCTCGCGCCGCTTTCGGCGGATGTGCGTGACGACGAGGGCGAGCCCGAGGAGGATGAAGGCGACCGGCGCGCCCCACCGGTCGAAGAAGCTCCAGTCGATGTCGACGTAGCGGTCGATCAGCCAGAGGGAGCCGAGCCCCATCAGCACCACCCCCCAGAAGAGGCTGGCGGCGCCCGCGGCCGGCCGGCGGGCGGGCGCCGTCGCCGGGGCGAACCCGGACTCCGCGACGTACCCCCTGTTGATCGCGTGCGCCTGGCGGACGGCGTCGATGATCGCAAAGAACCAGATGAAGGCGATCATCGGGCCGAAGAATTCGCCGCGGCCGTGCGCGGACGCGCTGATCGAGATCACGAAAGCGATCCCGAAGGCGATCCCGCGGGGATAGAGGCCCAGATACAAGTGACCGAGGCCCGGGAACATCGAGAGGAATCCCGCCAGGACCGGCGACTTGTGCAACGGGGCCCAGGGCGCCGGCGGAACGGGGGGCGGCATCACGGGAGGGGCCGTGCCGGGCGCGCCGGGTGGCGAGTACGGCGGAATCGATCCGGACATGGGCGGGGGCGGGGGCGGCGGCGCCGCCTGGGAGTTGAAGTCATCCATGGCGTTTTCCTCCTGGCGTCGCTCAGGCGCGCCACGTCGTAACGTTGATTTCGCTTCTGGGGGCCGCACGCCCTTCGCCGTTGCGCGGACGGGTGGGGGGGCGGCGGGACTCTTCGGATTTCATGACGAGGGCGATCGCATTCGACAGGACGGCGCGTCCGTATCCGCCGGCGCGGCCGCGCCAGACGGCGAACGTGCGGAGCGCGCGATCCTGGAGGGCGCCAACCCGATCCGCCAGCGAGCTGCCGGCGACCGAGGCGGCGCTCTTCGTTTCGCTCCGCAAACCCGCGCCCGCTTTGCGCGCGAGGTCGGCGGGGTTGAATCCGGCGAGCATGACGATCAGAGCCGCCGCGTAAGCGAAGCTGATGGCGGCCCGCGGGTCGAGCAGTCCGCGCCAGCGAGCGCGCGCCCGCTTCGGCCGGTTCGCCGCGATCCGTGTCGCGAGCCACGGCGCGGTCTCCGGCGGATGGAGGTCGCGGGCGAGACCGACGGTCGCGCTCGCTTCCCGGCAGCCTTCGCATCGCGAGAGGTGGAACGCGAGCCGGGAGCGATCCTGCTCGGGGACCTCGTCGGCGGACTCGACGGCAAGCGCGATCAGGTCCGCCGCCGCATCGCAGCGGACGGTGAGCTGCGGGATCGCGAAGAGCGAATCGCGCAAGCTCCCGCTCCAGACAGCCGGGCGGAGGCCCGCCGACAGGCGCTCCCCTTCCTCGGCCTCGGCGGCGAGAGCCCAACAGCCGGGGCACCCCGCCGTGTGCGCGCGGCCTTCGGCTTCGGACGCTCCGTCGACGAAGAGGCGCTCGATCTCGCGGCAGCTCATACGAAGGCTCCCGCGGCGACCGCCAGGCTCGTCATCACGCCCGGGCCGCGGGTCTCGTGGCGCGCACGGATCGCGCGAGCCACTTCCGCGCGGGCGCGGAAGAGCCGGGACTTGACCGTCCCGTCGGGGAGCTCCAGAGCCCGCCCGATCTCGTCGTAGGCGAGGCCGTCCAGGTCTCTCAGGACGAGGATTTCGGCGAGGTCTTCGGGAATCTCGGCCAGGGCCGAGAAGAGGAGCTTCGTACGCTCCTTCTTCAGGGCATCCGCCGCGGGGTCGTCCGCCGAACGGAGGAGCGGCAGCACGGCGTCGTCGGACACGAAGCGGAACGACTTCTCCCGCTTGCGCCGCCGGTAGCGGTCGATGCAGAGGTTGCGGGACACGGAGACGATCCAGGCGATCAGGGGGAAGCTGCCGTCGTACCGGTTCAGGTTCTCGAAGATCTTCAGAAAGATCTCCTGGGAGAGCTCTTCGGCGTCCTCCCGCTTCAGGGTGAAGTGGTAGGCGACGGAATAAACCCTCTGTCCGAATCGGTCCACGAGCTCCCTCCATGCCTCGTCCTCGCCCTGGCGGCACCGCTCCACGAGGTCCTTTTCGTCGGTGCTGCTCAATCTGTCCTCACGAGGAGAAGACGCAGGCTGTGCCGGAATGTTCCGAACGGGGAGGGGATAGGGGCGGACCGGCGCACGGGTTAGGTGTTGAAGAGAAGAGACTTGGGGACACCGGTCGCATCGTTCTGCCCCCTGAGCCCGCTTGGGTCCCCGGGGCTACCCCGGTGAGAGCACGGGCTGACGGACCTTTTCGGGGAAGTGCGCGTAGCCTAGCAGCTTGTAGCAGAGCTTGGCGATCAGCATGTCGGGCGCCCGGTTGCCCGGCAGGGGGGAGTGTTCGACCACGTCGGCTCCCACGATGCGCCGCTCCGCTGCCACAGCGCGCAGGACCCGGAGCGCCTGGTCGTAGGTGCCGCCCCCGGGCTCGGGCGTCCCGGTACCCGGCACGAGCGAGCCGTCGAAGAAGTCGACGTCGAAG
>JBBQNC010000220.1:0-6462 GCA_038329555.1 Thermoanaerobaculia bacterium | reverse complement strand
GTTGCTCTCTCGCCGGACGGAACGCGGGTTGTGACGGAAGAGACCGACACTCAGACCGGGACGGAGGATCTGTGGCTCCACGATCTTGTCCGCGGCACGAGCACCCGGTTGACTTTCGATCCGGCGGACGACCAGTCGCCGGTCTGGTCGCCGGACGGACGCCAGATCGCCTTCAGCTCGAGCCGCGGAGGTTTGCAGACCCTCTTCGTGAAAGCGGTCAACGGGGCGACACCCGAAGAGCGGCTGCTCGGTGTAGACCGCGAGAAGTCCCCGCAGGACTGGTCGCCCGACGGGCGCTTCCTCCTCTACCGTTATCGCCAGATCGATGGTCACGAGGATCTGTGGTCTTTTCCGATGACCGGAGAACGCAGACCCTTTTCGGTCATACAGACCCCATCCGACAAGGGCGATGCGAGATTCTCTCCTGATGGCCGCTCGATCGCGTACGCCTCCGACGAATCGGGGCGGTTCGAGGTTTATGTCCAGGGCTTCCCGCGAGGGGGCGAACGCTCGCAGGTTTCGACGGTCGGCGGGAGGAGCCCTCGTTGGCGTCATGACGGAAGAGAGCTCTTTTATGTGGCGCCAGACGGCCAGATCACGGCCGTCGAAATCCAGACAGAGCCCCAGTTTGCCGCGTCGATTCCCCGGCGGCTCTTTCCGAATCCCGCTTCGAGTCCCAACCTTCCCTACGACGTGAGCCGCGACGGCGAACGTTTTCTTTTCGTGGTTCCCGATCGGGAGGCTCCCAAGCCGCCCATTACCGTCGTCTTCAACTGGTCGCCGGAAACGAAACGCTAAACGCGAGCGGCGAATCTGGCCTGCTCTCGAAGTCGAACGACCTCTTGAGAAGTTCGCCCTCGCTGACGGCTACAATCGCGCCTTCCTGATTCAAAGGAGGCGCTCGATGAGCATTCGACGACTCGTTTTTTTCCGCGTTCTGTCGATGGGCGTGCTCGCGGCAGCGGCGGCTGCCGGCGCACGCTCAGGAAGGCTTCTCTGCCTTTACGACCGATTACCCGCCCGACGGGCGAAACGCCTGGTGGCCGCACTACAACGCGGGCAGGCGCAGAATGGAAGACGGCGACTTCCTCCTGATAGATTTCGCGCCCGACGTCGGGTACGCGATGAGCGACGTCACCCGGATGTGGCCGGTCAACGGAAAATTCGCGGCCTGGCAGCGGGAGCTCTACTCCTTTTATCTCGCCTGCTACGAGGCGATCCTGCGCGCGATCCGCCCCGGCGTCTCCGCCTCCGTGTGCATGCAGGACGCCGCGAAGAAGATGGACGGGATCCTCGCTTCGTCCCGGTTCTCGAAGGACACTTACGCGAAGGCCGCGAAGACGTTCGTTGACGAGTACCGGAAGGCCGCCGAGAGATCCGACGCCTCGCTCGGGCACTGGGTGGGCATGGGCACCCACGACGACGGGCCGCACGAGGGGCCCCTGCGGCCCGGGATGGTGTTCACGATCGAGCCGGCGCTGCGCGGAGGGCTTCGGGGTCAGTCGTGCGTTTCGGCCTTTCGCACTTCGCCGAATAAGGCCGATTTGCACGACTGACCCCTTTGCTTCTTCCTTTGCTTCTTTGCTTCTCGACTGACCCCTTTGCTTCTCATCCGACGTGACCTTCGGCACATGCGGGGGACTCGTGGGAGCGGCAGAGTTCTCGCTAGAAAGGAGAGCTCTCCATGAAAACGAGAATCGCGCTCGCTTCGATTTCCGTGGGTCTCCTGATCCTGCTCGCTCTCGTCTCCGGCCAGGCGCTCGGCGCAGAAGGGAGCGCCGCCTCGCCGGCGGTGGCGATCTCCGGCACCGTCGTCGATCTCCACTGCTACGTCACGCACGGGATCCGGGACGCGGCGCATACGGCTTGCGCGAATGCCTGCATCGCGCGGGGTGTTCCGGCCGGCTTTCTCGCCGACGACGGAACGCTGTACCTGCTCTTCGAGGAGAAGCCCTTCTCCGTCAAGGAGCGGGTCGCCAACCTCGCGGACGTTCCGGCGGTCGTCCGCGGAACCGTGGCGGTCCGCAACGGCGTGAAGGGGATCCAGATCCAGTCGATCGAGAGAGCGGACAAGAAGAAGGGCTGATCGCGACGGGTCCGGAGGAAATTTACGCGCGGGTCTAAGATCCGCGCGGTGAAGGCCCTCGTTCTCGAAGCCGGGCACGCGCGGGTGCGCGAGATCGCCCCGCCGCGCCCGCGGCCCGGATTCGCGCTCGTGCGCGTGATTCTCTCGGGCATCTGCAACACGGACCTCGAGCTCCGGCGCGGGTACCACGGCTTCCGCGGGGTTCCCGGCCACGAGTTCGTCGGTAGGGTGGAGGGGCCCGCCGGCTCAGCGTGGCTCGGCCGCCGCGTGGTCGGAGAGATCAATCTCGGGTGCGGCCGGTGCGCCCGGTGCCGCGAGCATCTCTCCCGGCACTGTGATTCCCGCCGCGTGCTCGGCATCCTCGGCCACCCGGGCGCGCACGCGGAGCTCCTGACTCTGCCAGAATCGAATCTCCGCGAGGTCCCGGGAAAGATCTCCGACGAAGAGGCGGTCTTCACCGAGCCGCTCGCGGCGGCGTGCGAGATCCTGGACCAGGTGGAGATCCGGCCGGGAGCCCGCGCCGCCGTTGTCGGCCCGGGAAAGCTCGGCCGCCTCGTCGCGCGGGTCCTGGACGAAGCGGGCGCGGACGTCCGGCTCCTCGGCCGCGGCACGCGGGCGCGAAAGTCCTCCTTCGATCTCGTCGTCGAGGCGACCGGCTCTCCCGACGGGATGCCCCGGGCTCTCGAGCTCGTTCGCCCGCGCGGCACCATCGTGTGGAAGTCGACCCACCACGAGCCTGCGCGCTTCGACGCGGCGCCTCTCGTCGTCCACGAGATCACGGTGGTCGGATCGCGATGCGGCCGTTTCGAGCCCGCTCTCGAGCGCCTGCGCGGGAGGAGGGTCCGCGTCGACGACCTCGTCTCCGCCGAGTTCCCGCTCGCGCGAGCGGCGGCGGCGCTGAAGGAAGCGGGCAGGCCGGGAGTCCTCAAAGTCCTCCTCCGGCCGTAGAAGGCATCCGTTCATCCGGTTCTTCCGGGTTAGACTGGCGCGCCTCATGGGAAGGCCTCACTCAAGAGAAAGGAACGATGCGATGAAGAAACATCCGATGTGGCTCCTCGCGGCCGCCGCGATCCTGCTGGCGGCCGTGTCCCCCTCCCCCCTCCGCGCCGGCGAAGGCCAGGCGGAGAAAAAAAGCGAGTCGAAAATGACGAAGACTTCGAGCGGGCTCCAGTACGAAGACGTCACGGCCGGCACCGGCGCGTCCCCCCGGTCCGGACAGACGTGCGTCATGCACTACACGGGCTGGCTCTGGGAGGACGGCGCCAAGGGCAAGAAGTTCGACAGCTCCGTCGACCGGGGCAAGCCGTTCGAGTTCGTCATCGGGCAGGGCCAGGTCATCAAGGGCTGGGACGAAGGCGTGTCGACGATGAAGGTGGGCGGCAAGCGCACCCTCCTGATCCCGCCGCAACTCGGTTACGGGGCCCGCGGCGCGGGCGGAGTGATTCCCCCGAACGCGACGCTGCTCTTCGACGTCGAGCTTCTGGGCGTCAAGTAGAACGGTCTCCAAGCGGAGGCGCCCCGGCGCCTCCGCGCCCCGGTTCCCGCCGTCTCCTCGGCCGCCTCCCGGCCCCCCGGATTCCCGGCTCCCGCCCTCTTCTCCCCCTACGCTCGCCATTCAGTCCGGGCTAACATCGGGGCTCGTGGAACACGTCACGGAAACCGCCTCACAGCCGGCGCAGGGCACCCGCGCCGGCCTGTCGGATCGATTCGCGGCCTTCGTCGCCGAGCGCCATCCGTTCGCCCTCGCCCCCGCGCTGGCGGCGTTCCACTCCTGCTGCGCGAAGGACCCCAGCCGCGACGCCGCCTCGATCGATGCGCTGCGCGGCCCGTTCGCGCAGGCCCTGTCGCGCATCCTCGCCGGCGCGCCGCCCGAGGGCCTGCCGGAGACGACGCCCGGCGTCTCCGTCGACCGTCGCCTGACGCTCGCCAAGACGGAGCTCCTCGAAGCGTGCGACGGCTTCCTGCGGCGCGAAGCGATTGAGGCTTCCCTCACCCCGGAGGAGCGGCTGGAGATTCTCCGCGGGATGATCCTGACCCGGGCCACCGACAATCGGCTGAAGGCGTTCTTCTCCGGCGCCGAGGTGCGGTACGCGGGCGTGCCTTTCCAGGGGAAGGGCTTCCGGTCGCTCGGGCAGGAGGCCATCTACGCCGCACCGCTCCGCCTGAAGCGCGGCGCGGCCTTTCGTTCGCCGGACGGCACCTGGCGCGGCGACGTCGTGGCGCCGCTGATTCGCGATCTGGGCGCCGAGCTCGCGATGCGGCCCGATCCGGAATCGGTTCGCCTGGTTCTCGCCGCCCAGATGGGGAAGTCGGGCTCGCCGATGCAGGGCAAGGACCTGCACGTGGGAGACTTTTCGTGGGGAGTGCTGCCCGCGTCGGCGCCGCTAGCCGTCTCTGCGTTGACGGCCGCGGGTCTCGCGATGGGCTTCTCGCGCGACGGCTCGGATCGCATCGCGGTCTCGTTCATCGGCGAGGGCGGCACATCGCTCGGCGAGTGGCACGAGGCGATCAACCTGTGCGCGGCACGCCGGCTACCCGCCATCTTCTGCGTGCAGAACAACCAGACGGCGCTCTCGACGCCGGTCTCCGAACAGTCCGCCGTCCGCGTCTTCGCCGACAAGGCGGACGGCTACGGCATTCCGGGCATCACGATCGACGGAACGGATCCCGACGCCATCGCGGCCGCGTTCACGTGGGCCGCGGAGCGCGCGCGGCAGGGCGTCGGGCCCGCTCTGATCGAGCTCGTCTGCATGCGCATGTGCGGCCACGCCCACCACGACGACATGCTGTATCTCGGGAAGGAGCCGCCGATCGCGTGGGAGTACCCCGTTCCGTCGGAGGGGGGCTACGCCGATCGCGAGCTCTACGCCTTCTGGGCGCGCCGCGACCCGATCGCGCGGTACGCGGCGCGTCTCGAGGCCGAGGGCCTCGTGTCGCCGGGTGACCTGGATCGGTTCCGGCGCGAGGCGGAAGCCGTGGTCGAGGCGGAGGCGCGCAAGGTCGTCGACGCGCCGTGGCCCGAGCCGGCGAGCGCCGGAGTCGGCGTCTTTGCCGGCGAGGCGCCCCGGGTCCGGCGCGAGCCTCTCGACCCGAAGTCGCGAAGGGGAACGGCGCCGGCGGTCCTGCCGCCCGTCGAAGCGGGGGCCGCGTTCGACGCGAAGGGCAGGACCTTCCTGGAGGCCGTGATGCTCGGGGTGGGGGACGCCCTCGCGTCTGATCCGCGCGTGTTCGTTTACGGAGAGGACGTCGGCGGCCAGTACGGAAACGCCTTCCTCCTCCTGCGCCCTCTGCTCGCGCGCCACGGCGACCGGATCCTCAATTCGCCGCTCGCGGAAGGAGCGGTGCTCGGCGTCTGCATCGGCGCCGCGCTCGCCGGCCAGCGCCCCATCGGCGAGATGCAGTTCAACGATTTCGTCGCAACCGGCTTCAACCAGCTCGTGAACAACGCCGCGAAGCTCCGCTATCGGTGGGGGGCGTCCGCCCCGATGGTGCTGCGGATGCCGTGGGGCGGCCTGCGGCACGCAGGGCCGTACCACAGCCAGAACACAGAGCCCTGGTTCTACCGGACGCCCGGTTTGAAGATCGTCGTCCCCTCGACACCCGCGGACGCGCGCGCGCTGATGGCCGCCGCGGTGGCCGATCCCGATCCGGTCCTCTATTACGAGCACATCGCGCTCTATCGCGATCCGCGCATCAAGCAGGCGCTGCCGGACGCGGCGCCCGAGCCGCTGCCCCTCGGCCGGGCCGCTCTCCGCCGCGCGGGCTGCGACCTCGCGATCGTCTCGTACGGCGCATACGTCCACGTGGCGATGCGGGTGGCGGAACGCCTCGCGAAGGACGGCATCCAGGCGTCCGTGCTCGACCTGCGCACGCTCGCCCCTCTCGACCGGGAGTCGCTCCTCGCCGTCGCGCGGCATTGCCACCGCGTACTGATTGTCCACGAGGACAGCCGCACGGGAGGGATCGGCGAAAGCCTCGCGGCGATCATCCAGGAGGAGGCCTTCGAGTACCTGGACGCCCCCGTCCGGATCCTGGGCGCTCTCGACACGCCGGTGCCCTACTCGCCGCCGCTCGAGGAGTTCTTCCTTCCGAGCGAAGAAGAGGTCGAGCGGGCGGCGCGGCTTCTCGTCTCCTACTAGGAAGCGTGTCCGGCGCGCTGCGTCGCATCCTCCACGTCGACATGGACGCGTTCTACGCGTCGGTCGAGCAGCGCGACGATCCGACCTTGAAGGGCCGTCCCGTCGCCGTGGGAGGAAGACCCGAGGGCCGGGGTGTCGTCGCCGCGGCGAGCTACGAGGCGCGCAAATTCGGGGTTCGATCCGCGCTGCCCATGGCGCGCGCCGTGCGACTCTGCCCGGAGCTCGTCATCGTCCGCC
>JBBQNC010000219.1:0-6487 GCA_038329555.1 Thermoanaerobaculia bacterium | reverse complement strand
GGGAGGGCGCCGGCCCCGCGCCATGAGCGAGCCCCGCGCCGCGGAAGACCTCGTGACGATCATCGTCGTGCCGCGGGAGCGGTTCGGCATGGCCCGCCGGTCGCTCGATAGCCTCTATCGCGAGACCGAGCGGCCGTTTCGCCTCGTTTACGTCGACGCGGGATCCCCGAACGACCTTTCGACGCACCTCGCCGCGGAGTCGCGGCGGCTCGGATTCGAGCTCATCCGAAGAGAGGATTACCTCTCACCGAACCAGGCCCGGAATCTCGGCCTCTCGCGCGCCGGCGGACGGTACGTGGTCTTCCTCGACAACGACGTGCTCCTCACTCGCGGCTGGCTCTCCGCGCTCCTCTCCTGCGCCGAGGAGACCGGCGCGGATCTCGTCGGCCCCCTGTACGGCATCGGCGAGCCGGAGAAGGGCTGGATACACATGGCGGGAGGCACCGCGCGGATCGACGAGGCGAATGGATCGCGAACGCTGCGCGAGGAGCATCGCTTCGCGGGCCGGCTCCTCCGCGACGTCGCGCCGGAGCTCAAGCGCGAGAGGACGGAGCTCGTCGAGTTTCATTGTCTCCTCGCCCGCCTGGAGACGCTCCGCCCTCTGGGGCCGCTCGACGAGGAGCTCTTGAGCACGGCGGAACACCTCGACCTCTGCCTCGCGGTCCGGGAGCGAGGAGGCCGCATCTGGCTGGAGCCGGCCGCGCACGTGAGCTACGTCGCGCCTCCTCCCCTGGACCGCACGGATCGCGCCTATTTCCGCCTTCGCTGGAGCGAGCGCTGGACACGGCGATCGTTCGACCGGTTTCGCGCCAAATGGCGGCTGGCGCCGGACGATCCGTATTTTCCGGAACATCTCCGGTGGCTCCGAAGCCACCGGAGGCTTCCGCTCCAGCGCGTCCGACGGATCGCCGATGCGCTCCCCGGACGGAGCCTCCCCCGGCAGGCGTGGCTCGCCGTATCCGGAGTGGAAATGCTCTGGAACCGCTGGACCGTCGGGAAAGCCGCGCAGAGGGACACCGCGTACCCGACAGCGCCATGAACGTCGCGCAGACGAATCTGCAGCTCTACCGCCAGATTTCGGCATCCGGCGTCGATCTCTCGACGCTGCGGCGCGGCTACGAGCTCGCCGCGGCGCTCTTCGCGGGCGTCTACCGCGCCTCCGGGAAACCGTTCATCGCGCACCTCGTCGGCACGGCGAGCGTTCTGGTCTCCGACGGCGCGCCCGCCACGCTCGTCTACGCGGGTCTCCTCCACGCGGCCTACGTCCAGGGGCATTTCGGCGACGGGCCGCCGGCGGCGACGGAAGCGCGCCGCCGCAAGGTCCGCGAGGCGATCGGCACGGAGGCCGAGGAGCTCGTCGCACGGTATACGACGTTCCCCTGGCGCGCGGGCAATCTGTCCGCCGAGCGGAACCTTCCCGCATCGCTCGGCCCTCGCGATCGGGACGTGCTGAGAATGCGGCTCGCCAACGAGGTGGAAGAGCTGGTCGATTTCGGCATCGTCCATCACGGCGACGGGGAGAGCCGCCGGACGTCGACGCTCGAGGCGCTGCCCGTCTGGATCGAGTGGGCGACGGCCGTCTCGGCCGAGGGGATCGCGGCGGAGCTTCGGGCGAACGCGGCGGCCCTTTCCACGTTTCGCGCGCGCGACGAGCTTCGGACCGACCGCGTTCTCTCCTATCGACCGCCGTTCGTTTCCCCCCCGACGGTCGTCGGCCGCGCGCGGTCCGCGGGCCACCGTCTTCGCGGGGTCGCCCGCCTTATCTTTCGCCGGATCGCGGCCCGGCTCGGGACGACGCGCTGACCTCGGTGTCTCAGTCGCGCGGATCGATCCAGACGGCGGGCGGCGTGATTCCCGTCGCGGCGTCCGCGTCGCGCGTCGCCTGGTCCAGCGCGGCGGCGATCCGCCGTTCCGCCTCCGCCGCGGAGACGTCGCGCCCGATCTCGAAGGGCTCCCCGTAGGAAACGACGTTGCGGGAAAAAGGGAGCGGCACCAGGTATCGGTCCCACGACGAGAGAAAGCGCGGCCGCCGGCTCGAGAAGCTGATGGGAAGGATCCACGCTCCCGTCAGCCGCGCGAGCTGGACGACGCCGGGCTGAACGATCCGGGCGGGGCCTCGGGGGCCGTCCACGGTCAGGGCCCCGTGGCGTCCCGCTCGCATCGCTCTCACCATCTCGCGAAGCGCGGGGCCGCCGCCTCGGGAGGTCGAGCCGCGCGCGACCACGTAGCCGTTCCGTTCCAGCCAGTTCGCGATCACCTCGCCATCCTTGGAACGCGAGGCCATGGTCACGATCCCCTCCCCGCGGTGCTCCTGGATCGACAGGTACATCCGTCCGTGCCAGAGCGCGAACAGGATCGGAACACCCCGTTCCCTCAATCGGAGGAGACGCTCCCGGTGGAGCGGTCGAATCGAGAGGGTCCGGCGATGGAGAAACAGGAGCGCTCCGACGAGCCGCGAGAGCGCGCGAGACATCAGCATCGGGAGGGATGCGCCGTCGGCCGGCCGCCCGTCCGCTCGCGCCCTAGGGACGGGGCGTCGGCGCCCCCGCGGCGTAGCGGGCGGCGACCCGCTCGAAGATCCGGGGAATCACGTCCGGCACCGTCTTGACACCCTGCGTGAAGACCGCGAGGACGAAGTCGGCGCCGCCGGGAAGGACGATGCGGGCGACCAGGTGGTGGAAGTCGTAGGCGTCGCCCGACTTCGCCCACATCCGGGTTCCAGCGGGAAGAGCGTGGCCGGCGAGCCGCGCGTCTTCGAGCTCGCCTTCCGAGAGCGGCTTGTCGCTCGTGACGTCGCGGCTCAAAAGCTCGAGCATTTCCTTCGTTCCGTTCGCACCCGCGATCTCTCCCCGTGCGATCTCGCGGAAGAGCCGGACGATCTCGTTCGGCGTCATCCGGTTGCGGTTCTTTCCTCCGTCCCGAAACGCCTGCTCCCGGCCGTAGGCGTCCTCGCAGAAGGTCTTCTGGTTGGCGTTCAGGTCCCGGTATCCGCGCTTCTCGAAGAACCGATTCACCGCGTTGCGCCGCTCCTTCCATCGCTCCCATTCGGCGCCGGATAGCTCCGGGCCGGAGGTCGTGCCGGTGATCGAGTCGACCACGAATCCCGTCGCGTCGTTCGACGAGACCGTGATCATGTCCTTCACGGCCCGGACCAGCTCCGGCGTGTCGCGGATCGTCCCCGCCTGCTTGCCCGATTCGTAATACGCCAGGTAGAACGTCTTGATGACCGACGCGGGATAGTACGAGACGTTCCCGCGAAACGAAGCGGAGGCGCCCCCCATCTCGGCCACGGAAATGGAGAGCCCGTCATCACGGAGCCCCTTCTCGGAGAACTCCGCGACCGCGTCTTTCGCGACGGCGGCGAGAAAATCCTCCAGGGAGGATGGAGCAGGGGCGGGAGCCGGGGATGCCGCGAAGACGGCGGTGAACCCGAGCGCCGCCAGGAGGGCGACTCCCGCCGGGCGGCCGATCATCGGGGCGGGAGTCAGGAACCGGACCCTGCCGGGCCGGGAAGGAGACTTCCGCGCTCCGGAGGCCTCGCCAGCGCCGCAGCGTCGGCCATACCGCCCGGCGAGAGGAGACGCAGGCGTCGGCGCGCGAGAGCGATGCGGGTGATCAGGCCGCCGACCACGAGGAAGGGCGCGCAGACCATGAAGACGATCGAGTAATAGAAACCGTTCGGCAAAGAGGCCGTTCCGCCGGCGTAGTCGGTATCCGACTTCGCGTCCTTGCAGAGCGGGCACGCCGCCAGAGTCGCGGGCACGACCGCGGCGACGAAGAGAAGGATGGCGAAGGCGCGCAGGACGGTTTTCACGGGAAAATCCTATCGGATCGCACCCGGCGGGTAAAGCCGGTAGAGCATCCAGTACACGATGACGCCCGTCACCGAGACGTACAGCCAGATCGGCAAGGTCCACCGGGCGATCCGGCGGTGGCGGTCGTCCTTCCGGCGGAGGCCGAGGTACAGCGTCCGCAGGACCAGGGGAACGGTGACCACGGCCAGGATCGTGTGCGAGAGGAGGATCGAGAAGTAGAGCGACCGCACCGGTCCCTGGCCGGTGAACCGGACGGAGCCCACGCGGAGGTGGTACGCCACGTACGACACGAGGAAAACCGTGGACGTCGTGGCCGCGACGAGCATCCAGGTCCGGTGCCGCTCGATCCGTCCCCGGCGGACGGCGCGGAGGCCGAGCAGGAGAAAGAGCGCGGCGAGCCCGTTCAGGGTCGCGTTCAGCGCGGGGACGTCGGTGAGCGAGAAGCTCACGGCCTCGCCCTCCGCGCGCCGGCGAGCGCAACGAGGAAGACCGCCAGGGAGAAGCCGGTCACGACGGCGACGCTCGTCGGAAGAGAGGCAATCGAGAAGGCCGTGCCCGGCTCGAGAAGCTCCCGGAGTCCCGAGGCCCCGTAGGCCAGCGGATTCGAGCGCATCACGGCGGCGAGCGGCGCCGTGGCGCCCGACACGGGAAACGTCGAGCCGGACAGCAGCCACATCGGCATGAGAAGGAGGTTCATGACGCCGTGGTAACCCTGCGTCGAATCGATCCGCCACGCCATCGCGAACCCGAGCGCGCTCAATCCAACCGAGACGACGAAGAGAAACAGGACGAGCTCGACGAATCGTACGGGCTCGAGCCGGAATCCCGCGAGCGGCGCCAGGAGCAGGAACGCGATGCTCTGAAGCGTTGCGATCGCGGCGCCTCCCGCGACCTTGCCGAAGACGATCGCGGAGCGCGGAGCGGGGGAAACAAGCACGGACTGAAGGAACCCCTCCTTGCGGTCCTCAATGAGCGACATCGCGGAAAAGATGGAGGTGAACAGGACGATCAGGAGGACGATCCCCGGGTACAGGTAGCGGAGATAGCCCGGCTGTCCGCCCTGCGGACGAAACGACGAGCCCAGGCCGGATCCGACGACGATCCAGAAGATCAGCGGCGTCGCGAATGCGCCGATGACGCGCGACGGCTGCCGGAAGAACCGGACGAGCTCTCGTTGAGACAGCGCGAGCGCGGGACCGAAGAAGCCCGGTCCCGTCACCCCCTTGCCTCTTCGTCGGCCGTGTCCATCCGGCGGCCGGTCCGGCGGAGGAACACGTCCTCCAGTGTCGGCCGCGCCACCGAGATCGACCCCAGCCCCGGAAACGCCTCCGCCAGGCGCACCACGACCTCGGCGCCGCGCGGGTGCTCGAAGACCGCCGCGCCGTCGAGCGCCCTGGCCTTCCAGCCGAGGCGCTCTTCGATTCCCGCCGCGAGGGACACCGGGTCCCCGCCGCGGACCGTGACGAGGTCTCCTCCGATCGAGGACGTGAGGACGTCCGGGCTGTCGAACGCCTCGAGGCGGCCGCGATCCACGAGACCGACGCGATCGGCGGACCGGGCCTCTTCGGTCAGATGGGTCGTGTACAGGATCGTCGCCCCGGTCTCCGCGCGGAGCGCCGCCGTCGCGCTCCAGAAGTCGCGGCGAGCGGCCGGATCGAGCCCGACCGTCGGCTCGTCCAGGAGGAGGATGCGGGGCCGGGCGAGAAACGCCCGGGCGAGATCCACCCGCCGGGCGAGGCCGCCGGAGAGCTTCTCCACCTTCTCGGCCCGCCGCGCGGACACCCCCGTCGCCTCGAGCGCCCGCGCGATCCGCGTCCGGCGTTCCGCGCGGCGGATCCCCGTCAGGCGCGCCTGGTACCCCAGGTTCTCCCCGACGGTGAGCTTCTTGTCGAGGCCCGGCGACTGGAACACGACGCCGAGCACCGTGCGCACCCGTTGCGGTTCGCGACGGACGTCCTCTCCGGCGATGCGCGCGGTGCCGGACGTCGGAAGGAGGAGCGTCGCCAGGATCCGCAGCAGCGTTGTCTTGCCTCCGCCGTTCGGGCCCAGCAGGGCCACCGACTGTCCCGGCGCGACGGAGAAGCTCACGTCGGCGAGAGCTTCCCGCGCGCCGTATCGGTGGCTCACGCGCTCGACCTCGATCCCGGATTCGACCATTCGGAAGACGGAGAGGATGCGATCCGGATCGAAAGTCGATCCGGACGTGTCCCCGGCCCTCTACGCTCTCGCGCTCAAAACAGGTAAATGATCGTGAAGAGGACGATCCATACGAGATCGACGAAGTGCCAGTAGAGTCCGATCGTCTCGATCCCCTGATGGCTCGCCTGGGTGTACTTGCCGAGGAGCGCCTTTCCCGTCACGAACGCCATGCACACGACGCCGCAGAACACGTGGAAGCCGTGGAATCCGGTGGTCGTGAAGAAAATCGATCCGAAGAGGCTCACGTGGGGGTTGAATCCCTCGTGCAGGAGCTTCCAGTACTCGAACGCCTGGATCGAGAGGAAGAAGGCCCCTCCGAGAACCGTGAGGCAGAGAAAGAGCTTCGTCTTCCTCATGTCGCCCCGCTGGACCGCCGCGAGCGCCTGCACCATCGTGACCGAGGAGCAGATCAGAACGAACGTGTTGAAGGCGGTCAGCGGGATGTTCAGGATCGTCCCGGGGTGCGGCCAGAG